>JAZQBC010000044.1:0-20886 GCA_045545495.1 Anaerovoracaceae bacterium
AATCGAACTCACGCTATCAGCTTGGAAGGCTGAAGTTCTACCATTGAACTACATCCGCAAAAGTGGAGCGGAAGACGAGATTCGAACTCGCGACCCTCGCCTTGGCAAGGCGATGCTCTACCCCTGAGCCACTTCCGCATAATTATTGGTCGAGGGGGATGGATTCGAACCATCGAAAGCAGTGCTAACGGATTTACAGTCCGCCCCCTTTGGCCACTCGGGAACCCCTCGAAATTTTGGAGCTGATGGAGGGAATCGAACCCCCAACCTGCTGATTACAAATCAGCTGCTCTACCGTTGAGCCACATCAGCGAATTGGCGACCGGGAACGGGCTCGAACCGTCGACCTCCAGCGTGACAGGCTGGCATTCTAACCAGCTGAACTACCCGGCCCCATACTTGTTTTCGGCCAATACATTTTGTAAAGGTGCTGCGTCCGTTTTCAGACGCTTGATTATATTAGCACGACGAGGTACCTATGTCAAACATTATTTTAACTTTATTTTTGAAACTTTGAATTGACGATTTCTTCGCTCAAAAGTTCCGCTTTTCCGCCACTGATATCTCCCATCAAAGATAGCAGTTCATCCCTTCTTTCTATTTCACAAATAAGATCTGCGCTTACGGATTCGGTATATTCGACATCAGATATCTCAATATTTTTTTCTGCGGCTATGTTTTGGAGTTTCGCCAGATATGCGTAATCAAAGGCATATCTCAGTTTGATACTTTCCCTGACTTCGCATATTCCGGCCTTATCTAACGCGAGCTTCGCGGCATGGGTATATGCCCTCGCAAGGCCTCCTGTCCCGAGCTTGATCCCTCCGAAGTATCTTGTGACCACGATCACTACATTGGTAAGTTCCTCGCCGGTTATCAGCCTCAGAACAGGCATGCCTGATGTCCCTGATGGTTCGCCGTCATCGCTCTGCCATTGATGTTCCATCCCCGGGCCACAGACAAACGCCGGGACATTGTGCGTCGCGTCCTTGTACTTTTCTTTTATTTCGCTAACAAAAAGCCTGGCCTCTTCGGGCGTTTCTGCCGGAGAGGCGTGAGCTATAAAGCGTGACTTTTCGATCACATATTCTGCTTCAGCGTATCCATTGATCGACTTATACAGAAACATCGTGTATTTTGCCTGTAAACGATTTTTTTATACTAAAGGATGTATTTATCGACATCGACTTCTTTGAACTTCTCAGAGAGTTTATCCTGCACATATGCCCTGTCTATCTTCACGTCTCTGATCTCCGGGTCAGGCAGATTATATGATACGTCCTCTAAAAGAGTCTCAAGTATCGTATGAAGCCTTCTTGCTCCTATGTTCTCGGTTTCTTCGTTCATAAGATAAGCAAGACTGGCGATCTCGTCGATGGCATCTTCTGTGAACTCTATATTAACGCCCTCTGTTTCGAGCAGCGCCTTCTGCTGTTTTGTAACAGCGTTTTCAGGCACTGTCAGGATCTTTTTGAAATCCTCTTTGTCGAGGTTGGAAAGTTCGACATTAATAGGGAATCTTCCCTGAAGTTCCGGAATAAGATCACTAGGCTTTGATACATGGAAAGCACCAGCTCCAATAAAGAGCATGTGGTCGGTCTTGACCGGTCCGTACTTGGTGTTGACTACGCTTCCCTCAACTATAGGAAGTATATCTCTCTGAACTCCTTCTCTGGAAACATCAGCGCCGGATCTCATGCTGCTCCCCGAAGCTATCTTATCGATCTCATCAATAAAGATAATGCCATTCTGTTCAGCGTTCTGAAGTGCTTCATCAGTCACCTGATCCATGTCGATCAGTTTCTGAGCTTCCTGCTCTCTGAGTATCCTTCTGGCATCGCTCACTTTACATTTTTTCTTTTTGGTTTTCTTAGGCATCATCGAATCGAAGATGTTGCCGATGGCGATCATGTTTTCATTCTGATCAAGTTGATTTGTCTTAGGTACGTCATCGACTTCTATTTCGACGATCTGGTCTTCGAGAAGGCCCTTTCTGAGCTGCTCTCTGACCTGATCTCTGGCCATCTTGATATCAGAGTATTCTTTGCTCTGTTCGTACTCTTTCTGCTTGTTTTCTTCGTATTCCTGCCTTTGGGTCTTATATCCGAGATTGCCGAATATATTGCCGAGCTGTACTCCTCCCCCATTATTCTCACTTTCAGGCGATGGGATTATCGACTTTACGATAATATCTTCCGCGATACTGTTCGCCATCTCGGCATTCTCATCCATTCTTTTTTGTTTGCTGAGCCTCATCGAAGCCTCGACAAGGTCTCTGATCATGGAATCCACGTCGCGGCCAACATAGCCTACCTCTGTAAACTTGGTGGCTTCGACCTTGACAAACGGCGCGTCCATCAATCTTGCCAGTCTTCTGGCGATTTCTGTCTTACCTACTCCCGTAGGACCCATCATAAGGATATTTTTAGGAGTGATCTCCTCTCTCATATCCTCGGGGAGTTGGCTTCTTCTATAGCGGTTGCGCAGAGCTATCGCTACATATTTCTTTGCCTCATCCTGTCCGATGATATATTTATCGAGCTCCGCTACGATTTGTTTCGGAGTCATGTTTTTGATGTTGTCTGCCATATCTATCTCCTAGAGTTTTTCTACAGAAATATTGCTGTTGGTATATACGCAAATATTTGATGCTATCTCGAGTGACTTCCTTACGATAGTTTCCGCGTCGAGATCTGTATTCTCAAAAAGTGCTACAGCTGCTGAATATGCGTAGTTACCGCCTGAGCCGATCGCCACTACGTCCTTATCCGGCACGATCACCTCTCCGTTACCGCTGATAACGAGAAGGTCATTCTCATCTGCGACGATCATTAGTGCTTCGAGGTTTCTCATTGCCTTATCGCTTCTCCAATACTGAGCGAGATCGACAGCAGCGCGTTTAAGATTGCCGGAATGCTCTTCGAGTTTGTTTTCGAATTTGTCTGTAAGCGAAAACGCGTCTGCGACGGAACCAGCAAAGCCTGTAAGTACTCTGTCCTTATAGATCTTTTTTACTTTCTTAGCGCCGTTTTTCATGATCGTGGTTTCGCCCATCGTCACCTGACCGTCACCGCCTATGGCGATATCACCGTTAGGTCTTTTTACAGCGCATATAGTAGTTGCGTGGAACTTGATCATTATTACTTCTCCTTATATTTGCACTCAGGGTTGGAGCACTTGATGGTGGCTGTCTTTCCCTTTGATTTTACCAGCATCGAACCGCACTCAGGACACATTTTTCCCGTAGGCATATCCCAATATGAGACATCACACGAAGGATAACCGCTGCATCCGTAGAAAACTTTACCGGTCCTTCTTCCCCTCTTTTCGATTATATCCTTGCCGCATTTCGGGCACTTGACACCCGTAGACTTAACGATCGGCTTGGTGTTTTCGCATTCAGGATATCCTGTACATGCCAGGAATTTACCGAACCTTCCTTCTTTTATGGCCATAGGCCTGCCGCATATCTCACAGACTTCGTCTGACAGCACGACCTCTTTTTCGATCCTCTCAGCCTCCCTCTCGGCAACTTTGAGTTCTTCGCTGAATCCTTTGTAGAAATTCGCGATGACACTCTTCCACTCTTTATCTCCGAGTTCTATGCCGTCAAGCTGATCCTCCATATCACCGGTAAACTTAACATCAACGATATCCGAGAAATATTCAGACAGTATATTCGTTACGTCAAATCCGAGTTTTGTTGGCTCCAAAGACTTTTTGACCCTCTTGACGTATTTTCTGCTCACAAGCACAGTAATGATAGAAGCATAAGTACTAGGCCTTCCGATGTTCTTTTCTTCCATCTCCTTAACAAGACCTGCTTCTGTATACCTTGCCGGTGGCTGAGTAAATTTCTGTTCTTTTAAGAGCTTCTCGAGATCAAGTACTTCGCCTTCTGTCAGCTTAGGTACGTTGACTTCATCGGAACTCTGGGAAGCCTTGTATACCTTGCGCCAGCCGTCAAATGTCATACGGGCGCCGTTTGCTTTGAACTCGTACCTTCCATTGTTTATCAATACCTGCATAGTATCATATTCAGCGGCAGCCATACGAGAAGCTACGAATCTTTTCCAGATAAGGTCGTAAAGCTTATACTGATCAGTTGTAAGTGAGTCTTTGATAAGACTCGGCTCCAGATTTACGTCCGATGGCCTGATAGCTTCGTGAGCATCTTGCATCGCCTTGTTTTTATTAACGAATCTGTTGTTGCCTACGTATTCAGCTCCGTACTTTTCTCTTATGAAAGCCGCTCCCTGGGCTATTGCCTGATCGGATACTCTTACGGAGTCTGTCCTGATGTAAGTAACAAGACCCCTTGCGCCTATCCCTTTAAGGTTTATTCCTTCATACAATTGCTGAGCGATCTGCATGGTTTTTCCTGTCTGGAATCCCAATTTGATCGATGCGTCCTGCTGTAAGCTTGAGGTTGTGAATGGAGCGTATGGTCTGGTCTTGCGCTTGCCTTCTTTTATCGAAGAAACGGTATATACGCCTTTCGCGAGTTCTGCTTCTATGCTGTCCGCTTCCGTTTTATTGCTCACATGAGCCTTTTTTCCGTCTATTTTCGAGAGATCGGCAACAAATCCATCGCCAAAATCAGCCGCGATATACCAGTATTCTTCAGGTATGAAGTTCTGGATCTCACGCTCCCTGTCACATATGAGTTTAAGCGCTGCAGACTGTACTCTTCCGGCAGAAAGGCCCCAGGATACTTTTCGCCAAAGAAGCGGGCTTATCTGATAACCTACGAGCCTGTCCAGCACGCGCCTTGCCTGCTGAGCGTCAACAAGGCCTTCATCGATAGCGCGCGGCTCTTTGATAGCTTCCTTGACTGTATCCTTATTGATTTCATTGAACATCACTCTGCAATTGGAATCAGGATCCATTTCAAGAAGATGTGCGAGATGCCAGGATATAGCCTCTCCTTCGCGGTCAGGGTCGGTGGCAAGCAGCACTTTATTCGCTGCCTTGGCTTCTTTTTTGATTTCTTTGATAACGTCGCCCTTTCCACGAATATTTATGTATTCAGGCTCGAAATTGTTTGCCACATCAATGCCCAGCCTGCTTTTAGGCAGGTCTCTGACGTGTCCGACAGAAGCGATCACCTTATATCTTGAACCAAGATACTTCCCGATGATCTTCGCCTTGGATGGCGACTCTACTATCAACAGTGTCTTGCCCGTACTTTTTGTTTTCTTTGCTGACTTAGCTGTGCCTGCCATTGACTGATCGTCTCCTTTAACGTGCTTATTACCATCATTATTGCTGTCAATATAATGTAGATAGTTTTCAATTTGAAACTTTAGCACAACAGCGTATTGTCATACAAGTCTTTTGTTGTGACAAATGAGCTTCTCGTTTATGCTAAGTCTCATCCCATGCCCGCATATATCCTTCCGGCGTATGACTCAACTATGCCTTTGATTTCCATTACTGTTAAAAGGGAACTCACTAATGACGCGCTTAGGCCTGTATCTGAAATGATCTCATCACTTGTAGCTCCGCTTCTGTTCCTCACTGATTCGAATATCTTCTCTTCATCAGCATCCAATTTGAAGCCGATGCTGTCCGACCTTCGTGATTCAAGGCCTATGTCTCTTATGAGATCATCAATGATGACCATAGGTGTCGCTCCATCACGTATAAGAAGATTGGTACCGATGCTGGTTCTGCTGTTTATATTTCCGGGCACCGCGTATACTGTCCTTCCCTGATCGGCAGCGCATTTTGCTGTGATTAGCGATCCGCTGTTCAGCCCTGCCTCTACCACGACAAGCACAGCGGAAATGCCGCTGATTATTCGATTCCTTTGAGGAAAAGTAATTTTGCTCGCATGCGTATCCGGCGGATATTCACTTACGATAAGCCCGCCGCCTTCCAGACACCTCTTCATAAGCGGGTGATTGCGCTGATATCTCATCATATCCATGCCAAATCCAAGCACACCTATAGCTTTACCATCCGCATCAAGTGCGCCTTCGTGGGAGAAACTATCGATTCCCATAGCGAAACCGGAAACCACCGGGACCCCGCTTTCCGCCAACCTGCGTCCGATCATAAGGGCCACGTTCTTCCCATACAGTGTAGACTTCCTTGCCCCAACCACACCCACACTTTTCTCATGCAAAAGAGAGATATCTCCCATGCAATATAGCCTATCCGGAGGACCCGGAATGTTTCTAAGTCTATCCGGGAACTCAGCGGAACTGCTATCTATTATCACTATGTTTTCCATTGTATTCTACTCCTGAAGTCTGTAATTCAATGCCTCAGCCAAATGTTTGGTCTTTATTTCTCTGCTTTCATCAAGATCGGCGATAGTCCTCGACACCTTCAGGGTCCTGGTATATGAGCGAGGTGACATGGAAAATGAACTATACGCCTTGCTCATAAAAGCCTTTTCCTCTTTTCCGAGATTGCAATGCTCGATCATTTCAGCTTCTGACAAATCAGAGTTATATCCATCGCGCCCGCATAGCTTTGCGAAATCCATGGCCTTTATCACCTGCGCCCTCATTCCTTTTGTGGTGAGTCCGTTCCGTTTTTCTGTCAGATCACTGTACTCGACTTTTTCCATTCTTATTTTCAAATCTATCCTATCCATTATAGGACCGCTTAATTTACGCCTGTATCGATCTATATCTGCCTGTGTACATGTGCACTCTCTGTCTCGATCACCCAGAAATCCGCACGGACATGGATTTGCTGCCATCAAGATCTGAAAATTGCATGGGAAAGTATACGCTTCTCCCTTGCGGAAATGAGTTATCTTTTTCTCTTCCAGAGGCAGCCGTAAAGATTCAATAGCGTCTTTATTGAATTCACATATCTCATCCAGAAACAAAACTCCATTATGAGCAAGTGTTATTTCACCCGGGACCGGATAATTACCACCACCGATCAGCCCGGCCCTTCCGATAGTGTGATGAGGGTCTCGAAAAGGTCTTTTAATCTCTGCTATGTTTTCATTACTATGTCCCGTGACAGATCGCACTATCGCGGTCTCCAGTCTTTCCCTCTCTGTCATATCAGGCATTACACTTGCCATCCTGCCGGCAATCATCGTCTTTCCGCAGCCGGGACTACCTACCATAAGAAGACCATGGCGACCCGCAACTGCTATAGTAACAGCCCTTTTTGCTTTCTCTTGTCCAACGATATCTCCAAAATCCGGCTCATTAGTGTTGATATGCTTGTTGCTGCTTTCTAAGCTCAGTGCCTTCTTTACACGTTCACGGCTGATGCCGCAGGTCGTTTCTCCGGGATCTCGGCAGATAAGAGCAATACACTCCCTGATATCTTTGATCGCATGTATGTTTCCTCCCGCAAGCGCGGCCTCGGCTGAGTTTTCTTCAGGTACTATGATCCCTTTCAGCCCTGCTTCACGAAGATAGAGCATCATAGGCAGAGCGCCATCCACGCCGAGGACTCTGCCATCAAGTGAGAGTTCGCCTATTATCCCCCAATTGTCCTTGACTTCACATATGGATCCTCCGGAGGCAAGTATGCCTACCGCTATTGGAAGATCAAGGCTGCTTGAGTTCTTACGCAAACTTGCCGGTGTTAAATTGACTGTGATCTTGCCTTTGGGAAAATCAAAACCCGAATTGATGATGGCACTCTTTATCCGCTCTCTTGATTCCATCACCATAGTCGAAGGAAGCCCTACCATTCCTATTCCTGGCAGCCCCCTTCCGATATCTGTTTCCACATATACCCCGCGCCCTTCAATACCGGAGCATACCGCTGAACTGATCCTGCTATACATATTCACCTCACTTGATCACATACAGTCCTCTATCAGTTCTGCTAATACTTCATATACATCGAAGGAGATTTCTTTCCACTTATATCTGCGGGTATTGAGATAGCACTTCGCCGCTTTCTTTATGCGATCCTGTTTATACTTTGTCACAGATTCTGATGGGTAACCACAGTCGATCCCGCTCCTTGTCTTTACCTCTATGAAATGTATGGTGCCGCTTTTGAGCGCTATTATGTCAATTTCCCCGAATTTCGTGGAATAATTCCTGGCGATAATGTTAAACCCGGCATTCTCAAGCATCTTTGCCGCAAATTCTTCTCCCATATCGCCTACATTCTTCTTATATCTCATTGTCCCTTTCCTCCCTTTTTACATAATAATCGTATCAATCGCTCGATTTTTTGTCGAACAATATACTCCCTAATTCCTGCAATAAAATCCCTAATTTTTGCACAGCGTAAGAAAAAGCATAAAAAAGAGAGCAGGATCATATGCCCTGCCCTCAAAACGATCAATTTGCTTTTATTTTTTCAGTACAAACTTTTCTATCGCTATACCTACTCCGTCATCATCATTGCTTTCGGTAATGTAATCAGCGTGATCTTTGAGTCCGCCCCATGCGTTAGCAACTGCAACTCCTATGCCAGCCATCTCGGCCATCTGTATATCATTTGGCGCGTCGCCACAGCACATCAACTCGTCTGGAACGACTCCGAGTTCGTTCATTAGCCAGATAAGAGCTGTTTTTTTGCTGGTGTTAGGACCACCAACTTCAAGGTTGTTTGGAAATGATGAAGTGATGGTAGCATTTGGTATGGCATTAACCTTTGGCCTGGCATCTTCAAGCATTTCCAGAGTCTCATAAACGAAGTTTACATTTTCTATTTCTTCGTCATGTTCAAGCATCAACTTCGAAACATCAGGCACCGGTTTTCTGCTCCAAAGCACATATTCAGCATTCCTGTAAGCGCAGCCGTTATCACGTACATCGTCATAATATGACTGGTCTACATATGCCTGTCCTTGAATAAAGGCCTCTATATCGGCTTTAGTCTCCACTTTGAGCCTCGCGATCTCTTTGACAGCGTCTTTGTCAAGAAAATCATCGTATACTGAATCGCCGGTAGCAACTCGATTGACATGAGCACCGTTGGAAGTAATGGCGTATTCTATGCCTTTTACATTCTTGATATGATCAGGCAGAGACCTGAATGAGCGCCCTGTCGATACGACGATATGGACGCCTTTCGCAGCAGCTTCTTCTATGGCCGCTACATTGCGTTCAGATACATCTCCGGCACTGTTGAATGTGGTCCCATCGAGGTCGAGTGCCACCATTCTTATATTCTTTTTCAAAAGATCGTTGACGTCTTTAAGCATTTTATTTCTCTAAACTCCAGTAAAACGGCCGCACCTCAAAGGATGCGGCCGTATCTTGATCAATATTTTGGAATAAGATTACTCCTCTTCCTTTGCCTTCTCAACTTCAAACTGAGCTTCTTCCTTGGCAGCCTGAACAGCATCGGATACCTTTTCAGCAACTTCCTTGGCATCTTCTACAGCATCATCTACTGCTTCTTTAACAGCGTCGATAACGTCTTTTGCCTTATCCTTAACTGCTTCAACTACCTCGTCGGCAGCAGCCTGTGCTTCGTGTACAGCATCCTCTACCTGATCAGCAACTGTTTCCTCTTCTGCAGGCTCTTCAGCCGCGTCTTCAGGAAGTGTAGCTTTGATGCTCAGGCTGATCCTTCTCTTTTCAGGATCGATCTCCATGATCTTGACGTTGACTGTCTCGCCGACCTTAAGCTCGTCGAATACGTTTTCAACTCTCTTGTTAGCGATCTCGGAAATGTGTACGAGTCCGTCGAGTCCGGCTTCGAGTTCTACGAATGCGCCGTACTCTTTGATCTGTACTACCTTACCTTCAAGAACATCGCCTACCTGATACTTCTCACCTACGAGAGTCCATGGCTCAGGCTGAGTCTGCTTGAGACCGAGGCTGATCTTGCCCTTCTCTTCGTTGAGGGAGAGAATCTTAACGTTGATGATGTCTCCGATCTTGAGTACTTCTTCTGGGTGTTTGAGCTTGCCCCAGGAAATCCCAGAGATGTGAAGAAGTCCATCAACTCCACCTATATCTACAAATGCGCCGTAGTCTGTAAATCTCATTACCTTACCCTCGACGATATCGCCGACGTTGAGATTTTCCCAGATCTCCGCTACAGCTTTACGCTTCTCGTCAACCAGGATGGCCTTTCTTGAGAATACTGCTCTGTTACGCTTTGTATCTACTCTGATTACTCTTACATCAAATGTCTGTCCGATGAACTCGTCTGCATTCTCGACATATCTGTCAGAAAGCTGAGACATAGGGATGAAACCTGTGATCTCTTTGTAAGCTGCAATGACACCACCGTTGACTGCTCTTGTGAGTGTAACTGTGATGATGTCTTTGTTTTCCATTGCCTCTTCGAGCTCTGCGTAGTTTTCAACCACAACCAGTCTCTTTGTCGAAAGCATGATTCCGCCTTCGCCGTCATCCGACTTGATGACTTTAGCCTTGACCTCGTCTCCTACTTTGAAGAGATCTGCGAGAGTCTGGCCCTCTTCCAATGTGACCTCGTCGGACCTAAGGATACCATCCTTTTTGCAGCCCATGTTGACGATGACCGCATCATCCATAACCTGATCAATCTTGCCGTCGACTACATCCCCTGGCTTTGGTAAACGTAAAGATTTCTCAATGTCATCCATAAAATCCATCATTGGATTCTGTTCCATATTCTTGTTGACATTTTCGCTCATGTGAGAAACAACCTCCTTGATAATCCACTCGGGTGTCGATGCACCCGCTATGCAACCTATTTTATTATATTTAGCCAATCTATTCAACTGATTATTGCTCGCATTTTCAATAAAGAGGCTGTTTTCATTGTGTTTTTTTGCGATTTCATACAGTTTACGCGAGTTGGAACTGTGCTGGTCTCCTATGACAATCATCGCGTCAACCTGTGATGCCAGTTTTGCGCAGCTTTCCTGCCTGTCTCTTGTAGCGTTACAGATGGTGTTGTGGATGTCGTATTCGACTTCCTCTTCATCAAACACAGAAAGAATCTCACTGAGAAGTTCCTGTTTGATCGTTGTCTGGCAGACTATAATAGGTCTTTTTTCCTTGAACGACCCGACCTGCTCTTTTGCTTCTTCTTTGTTTCCGATCACGACAGCCTCATAGCCGCACCATCCTGTAGTCGCCTTGACTTCCTGATGTTCCCTGTCTCCTATAACTATGACCGGAACGCCGGCCTCATGAGCCTCTACCACGAGTTCATGTATTTTTTTTACGAACACGCATGTCGTATCTATAAGAGTAATGCCTCTTGCCTCAGCCTCTTCATAGAATTCGCGTGGCTCGCCGTGAGAACGTACAATAACTGTATCGCCTTCCGACGCTTCGGAAAGCGATGATATCATCTGGGCCCCCATTTCTTCGAGGCGCTTTACAACCGCCCCATTGTGTATGAGGTGACCACATGTATACAACTTGCCTTTCCTGTCCTTGTTTTCCGCTTCTTTGAAAGCCATCTCGATGGCTCTGTTTACGCCAAAGCAGAATCCGGAATGCTCAGCTATGATTATTTTCAAAACTTATCTCCTAATGCGAAACATGGCCGGCGGAATCTTCGCCGGCCACATATTACAATTTATCGATCAAATATGATCATTGGCAATATTTCTTTAAAACTTGCCTGCGTTAGCTGCTTCTTCTACGGAAACCGCTACAGATACAGTCATTCCAACCATTGGGTTGTTGCCTGCTCCGATAAGTCCCATCATCTCTACGTGAGCAGGGACTGAGGAGGAACCGGCGAACTGAGCATCTGAATGCATACGTCCCATCGTGTCTGTCATTCCGTAGGATGCAGGGCCTGCAGCCATGTTATCCGGATGAAGTGTACGTCCTGTACCGCCACCGGAAGCAACTGAGAAGTATTTCTTTCCTGCTTCGATTCTTTCCTTCTTGTATGTTCCTGCAACCGGATGCTGGAATCTTGTAGGGTTGGTGGAGTTACCTGTGATCGAAACGTCTACGTTCTCGTGCCACAGAATAGCAACGCCTTCCTGTACATCGTTAGCACCATAGCAATTTACCTTTGCTCTTGGGCTTTCAGGATCCTTGGAATAGCACTTTCTGAATACTTCTTTAAGCTCGCCTGTGAAATAGACATACTCTGTCTCAACGTATGTGAAGCCGTTGATCCTTGAGATGATCTGAGCTGCATCCTTGCCAAGACCGTTCAGGATTACTCTGAGAGGTTTTTTGCGGACTTTGTTAGCCTTGGAAGCGATTCCGATTGCTCCCTCAGCAGCAGCGAACGACTCGTGTCCCGCGAGGAATGCGAAGCACTCTGTGTCTTCTTCCAGAAGCATCTTTCCGAGGTTGCCGTGTCCGAGACCAACCTTACGGCGGTCAGCTACGGAACCAGGGATGCAGAATGCCTGGAGACCTTCTCCGATAGCTGCAGCAGCATCAGCAGCTTTGCGGCAGCCCTTCTTGATAGCGATAGCAGCGCCTACTGTGTAAGCCCACTTTGCGTTCTCGAAGCAGATAGGCTGGATGTTCTCGATCATGTGATAGACATCAAGACCTGCGTCCTTTGTGATCTGCTCTGCTTCTTCGATAGATCCGATACCATACTCAGCCAGTTTGGAAAGGATCTGTTTTTCTCTTCTTTCGTAAGATTCAAATGTAATCATGTCTCTTTCCTCCCTGTATTATTCTTTGCGCGGATCGATCAGTTTTACCGCATCAGCTACACGTCCGTACTGTCCGGATGCTTTTTCAACTGCTGTTGCAGGATCATCTCCGGCCTTAAGGAAGTCCATCATCTTTCCGAAGTTGAGATACTTATAGCCGATGATCTCATCGTCTTCATCAAGAGCAAGCTGAGTGATATATCCCTCTGTAAGTTCGAGATATCTAGGGCCCTTCTCAAGTGTGCCGTATGTAGTTCCGATCATGGATCTTGTGCCCTTACCGAGATCCTCAAGACCAGCGCCGATCTGAAGTCCATCCTCGGAGAATGCACTCTGTGTACGTCCGTATGCGATCTGCAGGAAAAGCTCTCTCATTGCTGTGTTGGTAGCGTCACATACAAGGTCTGTATTGAGTGCTTCAAGCAGTGTGAGTCCCGGAAGGATCTCAGCTGCCATAGCTGCAGAATGTGTCATTCCGGAGCATCCGATAGTCTCTACCAGCGCTTCCTGAATTATGCCGTCCTTAACGTTGAGTGAAAGCTTGCATCCGCCCTGTTGTGGTGCGCACCAGCCAATACCGTGAGTATATCCAGAAATATCGGATATCTGCTGTGCCTTTACCCATTTCCCTTCTTCAGGAATCGGAGCAGCACCGTGGTGAGCTCCCTGGCGAACAGGACACATCCCCTTCACTTCTGTTGAATAAATCATAAAAGTAACCTCCTGATACTTAATGAAATTGATTTTTATCTCATTCTCATCCATTGTATATCATTCGTCATATTTCAACAAGTTATGATTTCTTTTATCAACTATCTGCATCCTATTTGTTCCTCAAATCAAGACCTGAGGACTTTGCTTTGCTTTCCTTCATTCATCCTCCCCTCAAGCCTCAGTATGTTCTTATCCAGGAAGAGTTTGATGCGATTGATATCACCCGGTTCTGCTGCCTCCCTTATACGATCTGCCATTTCACGTTCCTCCTTAATATTTGAGCTTAGGATCCTGTTAGCAAAAAGCACCAGTTTGTACCTGAAATCCAATCTCTTTATATCCGGGTAATACATCAGTTTCAAACTTCTCGGATCGACCCTGCCGCTCTTTGAGTAGATCAGTTCCGGCTCAAGGAGATAGCTGTCAGCTTTTATCAAATGATCCGACGCGTCTTCGCTTACGCTGATAAGATTCCTGAGAAGCAATAGTTTGTCATACAATTTCATTCCCTTCGTATCAAGGCGCGTATAGCAGCCCGGTTTATAGCTAAATGAATATGTTCCCTTATCTCGTATGATCGACATATTCATGAATATCCCACAATAATTCTGCGTAAGTATTTCCTCAACATATCCGGGCATTTTATATCCTGTCATGTCCTGCCTTATTCTCTGCATTTTTCACCTCCTATGCGATCCGAATGCCTGCACTGACCTTATCCTCCACACTTGCTGCATGGAGTGTAGCCCCGTTCTATCGCTGTATCCTTACAAAGCTCAATATAGTTCCTTTGGAGCGAGGCGCATCCCGGAAGATGATAATCTTCTCCTGCGGAGGGAAAATAATATATCAATGAACCGATCTTTGCGCGACCGCTTTTACAGATAGGACATGATCTGTACCTTTGTTTGATCGAAGCGGTCAATGCTGCGGATCTGGATGCCGCTTTCAAAAAACCACAACCTTTCGAATGATATTTTTCTCCCCTTTTGGGAAAAATGAACACCGCTTCAGCGTCTTCATCCATCAGCTCTTCGGCACTCATATTTTCTTCATCACGTTCCCGTCCTGTGTACGCTCTGGTAACAAGAGAAAGATCATATTTTGCTTTCGCATTTATTCCAAGAGGATTAGGGGAGCTGAGAGTCAGCCTGTAATCAAAGGCTATCAACTCGTCGGTCCCCCATCTGCTGCCTCTATATAACGCGTCGACCATTCGTACAGACTCTATCTGCTTGTGCTTTTTTGTGATCTCCTTTTTTACTCTGTAAGGAACTGTCAGCGATGTATCAGCCATAATTGCCTCAGCTGCCCCGAGTCTTATCTCATTTGCAGCAATATAATTACAATCCTCTATACAGGCATACATCAGGATTATCGAGCACATCGTCAGCAAAGCTATGATAAAAATCGGAAGCGATATCACAGCTTCCACAAGATAGCTCCCTCTTTTACTTATAAGCTTCTTCAAACACATGACTTCTTACACCTTCATCAATGGTGAATCTGGTTCCGATGTAGTACTCCATCAAATTGAAATCCCTATAGTATCGATACTTCATATTGATCTGTACAAGATCCATTATCCTTAGCAACCTTGTATTCTCATTCATCGCCAGGATCATTATCATCAGATACTCGTCATAACTGAGCCCATCTTTGAACTGAGTCACCGTCTTGATGCTTTTTCCTATTTCGCCGATCTCATCCTTGTTTTCAGACAGGAGTTCCTTTGACTCGTCATCCAATTTCTTTTCCAGCTCCTTAGACTTTATAACTGAACTTAGAGAAGTCTTCCACTGATCGGGTGTCTTGATGACGGGGACTCGCCTATCGTTATACAGATCATCCAGATCCTCTTCAGTCTCCAGAGCAGCCCATGCTTCAGCTATCAAAAGCTGAGTTGCAAGTCCCAGTGGACCCGGAGTTATAGCTTCGGCGATCGAGATGATCGCTTCGACCTTAGCCTCATCTTCATACAGTGCTATCAGGTTGAGTGCGTTCCTGGCGAGAAACAGCCTTTTCCTGCAAGCCCTGTAATTGATCTCATCATCATTACTTCCTTTTATGATGTATTCCCACTCATTCACAAAGAAATGCTCCTTTTCGTCTGACTTGCTGACGTGATTATCAAGACATTTTTCGATAAGGAGTATCTCAGCGCCGGAGCTTGCGATAATGCCGCTTATTCCACTTTCGTCACCGACCGATTTGGCCTTTTCCGTGAATTGATCGGAGCTGATGCATCCACCTGATCCTCCGGATGGGAGTGTGTCGAGCACTACCCTGTTATTAATGATCCTCCCTTCTTCTTCATATCCATCAGATCCGTCAAGGCCCCTGTATGTCCTTCCTCTCCCATTTATAAGTTCTGCAGTCGCACTTGTGGTGAATCCGAGCCTAAGTGATTTTCTGAAGTTGTCAGGGTCTCCAAGTTCATATCCGGTTAGATCCGCGTTCGCGCCTCTTATCTTTTCCCCGAGTTTGTTCTTCGAAGAATAGTCCAGATAATTGTTGATCTTCATGCTCACATCACTGTCGTTGCCAAAATAAGCCATTATTGAAAAATCATCCAAAAGATGTACATCATATTCAGAGAGTATCGCCTTGCTCCATACCCTTCCGAAGCATTCGCACTCACTGCTTACAACAAGCTTTCTTGATGCCTCTATTGCCCCGGCAATACATAGAGCAAATCCAACGAAGATGATTGCCAGCATCACCATAGTCGATCCCCTTTTTTCACAGATCGCACATATGAACTTTTGATATTTCTCTTTAATCAACGATTTCACCTGACCTCACCAATACATCTTCATTTATCAAGTATGCTTTTGTTTCCAATCTTTTACTGACATCCGTTAGCAAAAGGCCTCCGTGAAGCATTCTTACTTCCTTCGAATCATGATGCGTTTTCAGGAATACTCCACTATATGAATCCTGAGCTTCCATTGCCTCTCTGTGCTCATGAATACCTGTAGTAAGAATTTCGAGGTAAAATGTGAACAACCTCAGCATGAGCATGGCCGCTAGGATGATGACAGGCAGCGAGATCGCTGCCTCCACCATCTGTGAGCCTCTTTTATTCCCAATACCCTTTAAAAACTTATCCATTGATTAGAAGTTTGCAGCGTCGAGGTTGCCGAAAATTCGATTGACAAAATCAACGATAGATGATTTGAAAATAATTCCAACAGCTACGGCTATAGCAACCAGTATGGCTACCTGTACCATCTCCATTCCTTTCTTGTTGGATATCATCAACATCATCTTCTGTGCTATTTTTTTCATGCTGTATCTCCTTTCATTGTTTTTTATATAAGATGCTCCCCCATGTGACTTCCCGGGTGTCACATATTAAGAAGCGCCGGCGCTATTGTGACTACGATAAGGACTATCAATAACAGCCCAAGAGGATAAGACATTTTTGAATCGATCATCTTACCGCATTCTCTTGCGACTACTTTTCTTTCATCCCAAAGGTATCTGCTCTCTCTTTCGAGGCTTTCAATTACATCACTCCCTCTTTTTTCGTTCTCAGTGAGTATTGTCGCTATTCTTATCATTTCCTTTACATCGTGCTTCACAGCGTATTCACTTATTACTTCCGCAGTGCTTATCCTGTGATGATCGGTCGCATCATTCAGATCGGCAAGTTCCCTTTCAAAAAACGAAAGGTCCTTTCTGTCAAATCCGGTATAGCTACCTGTTATGGTGTCAAAGGCATCGCTAAGTATCAGCCCGGCATTCATCATCAAAAACAATTGATTGCAGAATCTGGGAAGGCCCATCAGAATAGAACGCCTTTCAGATCTGCCCTGATCGTTTCCCTTGAAGCGTGACGCGATCATCAAAGCCGCAATGACCAAATATACAGAGGCAACAGTGAAAAGATTTTTTCCGTATTTTTCGGGTTTTTTCTTCCACTCGATCGCAGTACCATCCGGAAGTCTTGTCGGAAGTATTATTTTTCTTGATTTTGAGTACTCTATCTCGCTTATGACCCTATCGATACCGGCGTTTAATGCGGCTTCTCTATTATCATTTTCGGAAGCATTCATTCTGCTGCCTCCGCTTTTATTCGCCCGGAGTGTGAGACTGACATCCCTTTCGATCTCGCCTTCATCGCTCTTGACCGTCAGTTCAAGATCGTAATGCTCGATACTTGTTGTTTCTGATCTGTGTATGCATACTATCCTCCCATTATCATCCGCTATCAATTTGCCGCTTTTTTCCGGGTCTTTAATGACCAATGCCAACACCAGTAAAGCGCTTACGAGCGTAAGCGCATACAATCCTCGCATCAGCTTCTTATCATGTAATAGTTCTCTATATTTCGACATTAGTGATCCTTTCGATCAGTGCGTATATCCCTATGTTTGAAGCCAATACGGCAGTCATGATCACTCTACCGATAACAGTTTCATACAAAGGAGCGATATAGTCGGGGGCAGTAAGATTGAGAAACAGGATTATTATTGCCGGCATCGCAAATATGATGATCCCTTCGCTTTCTTTCCTCCTGATCAGCTCTTCGATTTCCCTTTCAATGCTCATTTTTTCCATGATCACTCCGGCAGCCTTGTTAAGTGCGTTTATCAGGCTCGCCCCTGTAGACTTGCATATGGTATAGATAGTCACAAAATCATGTACATCTTCTAAACCGCTTGCCTCTGCAAGGTCTTTCAGAACACTAACATCGTTTTCCCCGCCGATATCCATTCGCTCATAAGCTTTTTGAAGGTCATTTGTGAGAATGCTTTTCTTGCCATGTATGTTTTTAAGAGACGGTATCGATTCAGCTATCGCGTCTTTCATGGATCTTCCTGCGCCTATAGCGGTCGATACCATAAAGAGAAAATCTTTGAATTCTGCCATATACTGTCTCTTCCTTCTCCGAATGATCGCATCTGAGACAAATCCTTTTATACGCCCGGCAAATGGGATCACCACTACGGAAAAAAGAATGTTTCTGTACATCAGGAAGGATATAAATACACCCGTAGCGGCAAGAGATAAATATAAGAAGACATTCTCTTTTTTGCTAAAGTTGTATACTCTGAGGTCTGTCATGATACGCTTCCTTTCGCCTGCATATTTCCGGTCATCATTTGTCCATATCCTGCTCTCACAAGCCTTTCCCTATCATAAAGACCATTCCCTGTCGGGCATAACGCTCCGCTCTCATTGATTTTATATAGGTAGTTGATCTCATATTCGCTGCCATCAAAGCCTATCAGTTCAGCGACTTCCTCAACTCTTCTGCGTCCCCTGGAATCCCTTTTTAAATGAACAAATATATCTATAGCGTTGGCTATCTGATTTCTGACTGATTCAACTGAAACCTGAGAATCTGAAAGATACATCGTCTCAAGCCGGTTGAGCATCCCCCTTATCGAGTTCCCGTGGCCTGTGGACATGCTGCCATCGTGACCTGTATTCATAGCCTGGATCATATCGATAACTTCCTTTCCTCTTACCTCACCGACAATGATCCTATCGGGTCTCATTCTTAGGCTAGTGCGGATCAGCTGTGTCATGTTGACTTCGCCTTTACCTATGGAATTAGCAGCTTTACACTCCATCTGAACCTTATTTTCAATATGGCTTATAACGAGTTCTGCTGAATCCTCTATCGTTATGACCCTCTCGTTTTCGCCGATAAATGCCGTCAGGGCGTTAAGAAAAGTGGTTTTTCCTGACGAAGTACCACCACTGATGAACACGTTATAACCCGACCTCACGAGAGCGGCCAGATCAAGGGCACATTCTTTCGTCAAGCTTGCGCATCCAACCAGTTCTGACATCTCGATCTCGGTTTCTCTGAACTTACGTATAGTTAGAATCGGGCCATTCAGCGCCACAGTCTTAAGCACACCATTTACCCTGTAGCCGGACGGGAGTCTTGCATCCACAATAGGATTGGCCTCATTGATTTCCCTATGCACATCAGATGCAAACATCCTTATGATTTCCTCTAACTCTGAGACGGATGTAAATGCGTCATCTATACGGACAAGCGCCCTATTCCTTTCGACATAAATGCGGTCAGGTCCGTTGACCATGATCTCATTTACTGTGGGATCCTCCAAAAGAGGGTTCAAGATTCCGTATCTATTGAAAATCCGATCATAAATAGAATTAATTATCAGCTCGTTTTCATGTGTATCAGTCCTGTATGACAACTCAGAGCTGAAAAATTCTTCTTCACATTTGAGAAGTATCTGTTCTCCATCCGGATCTTCAACATCTTCTGTCATCCATTTCCTGATTACCCTAACAAGTTCCTCTATTTCTGATCCGTATCTGTTAATTACTTTTGCTCTTATAGGTTTCATCCTCGTAATTCCCATATATTTGATTGATCAGGTCATCTATCGCCATAGCGTCTTCCGTATCTCCGCTCAATCTGATTCTTATAACTTTGGATAAAGCATCATCGGAAAGCATTTTTTCCAGATCGATGTATCTTCTGCCGACCTCAAAGAAGATAGTATTGTCAGAATTCTCTGAGATCGTTAAATTCTGTTTTCTGTAGCATGTCCCCATATCGAGTATCAAAGTATCGAATGAAGCAGCCATCGACGCGATCACACCCATAAGGTCTTCCTCTTCCAGATATGCGAGAGGATTCTTACCATTTTTAAGTATCAGAGCGGAGACCCCATAGCTGTCTGTATATGTGTGACCATACGCCGCGTCATTTCTTCCTGTCGAGATCGAATACATCATTCTCGCAAAGCGGTTGATATCACCTTTATCTTCCCGCCCATAATCATTGATATAGCTTAGACTCATCACAAGAACTTTATCTCCTCTCCGATATATGATCTGTCTTGCAAGAGACATGCACTTGTCATATGCCGATGCATCGTTTTCAAAAAAAACGGAAATGATTTTTGCCGAATAGTCCCTTCCGTAACCAATACCTCGCCAGTCTTTGTAGACAAGAGATGCTTCAGAAAGAATATCTGAAACACTTTTATACTTGAAAAGACAATGATAATCAGTTTCTCTGCCGGCACCGGATAACGAAGCAGTGAGGAAAATCGTTCTGGGAATCAGTTTGTTAAGAACATCTTTGCCAAGAGCTGACGGATCGACATCTGTCAAAATAAGGCTGTCTTTATTGAACGCAGTAGAACCGTTGATAACATTGACCAGTAAATCGTTATCGTAGCAAGTAAGTCTTTCGACCAATGCGTCCCTATATTCACCGTCATTGATAAGAATTGCTATCTGCATGATTACCTCCCGTACGGGAAATATACATAAAAAACACTGAAAAAGTTGTACAGACTTTCGGGGTCAAAAAATGTCGTATAAAGGGAGGAAGTTACAATAATCCGGCACTAAAAAAAGGCGCTGCATTTAGTATGCAACGCCTCAAACCGCTGTAATCAGTGCACTAATTGTCAACATTGATGAATTGATTTAAGCTGTTTATGCAGGTTTTGAATTATCAACATGATTTCCGCTTATACACATGTGGATAATAACAGAGTCCTTTCATCGACAATAAAAAAAAGCGAGCGTAAGCTCGCTAAATAGATGGTGCGGATGAAAGGGCTCCGCCGCGCGAAGCGCAAGTCCTCGTAGAGGGGAACCGTAGGTGAGAGTCCTTTCATCGACAATAAAAATAGCGA
>JAZQBC010000045.1:0-81083 GCA_045545495.1 Anaerovoracaceae bacterium
CGAGTGTCCAGCCTTCTTTATCCTCTGCAGTCAAGCTCTCGCCATCTTCACGTGCTACAGTTGCCTTTGTTGTATATGTTGCTGCTGTGAGAGCATAACTTGCTTTCTGGAATGTTGCTGTGTATTTTACTTCCGGCTTTATTTCATACGTTCCATCCTCATTCTGTACAGGAGTAGCTCCATCAAAGGTAACTTCGTTAATTTTGTCATCTGGGGCATCGATTGCATCTACAGTCGCGACATTAGAACAAACAATCGTTGTCTCAACAGTGGCACTCGCCAGATCCAGCGCTTTTATATGACCGCCATTTACCTGAAGAGCAGCGCTGCCAACAAGAGCAACGCTATCTGCTTCGCCATTCAAGACGAGCTTACCTGCATCACCTACTGAGACAGCTTCAGCAGAAGCACCTTTTTCTACAGTAACCGTACCGTAATCACCAAGTATGGCGCGTGCAGAAGCACCGCTTTCGCCGTCAACTACAACCTCTCCATTTTCATTCATAGAGATTTCATCTACATGACCATTCTTGATAATAACTTTGCTTCCAGCACTATCAACGCTTATGGTGACACTGTTATCAACATTATTTCCGCCGAGATCGACAGTGAGCGTTCCTGTATACATAGCTGGGACAAAAATACTGTCTCCAAGATACTTAGTTTCTCCATCATCCGCGAAGAATAGTTTGATCTCTATATCTTCATCGAGATGTCCTTCTATGTAGGCATTTAACTCGCTATATCCCTCATCACCAGTGAATTCAACATCGCCGATTTTGGCTACAAGATATGGTGCTTCACACATATCGCACCAGTTATCACCGTCTGCATCATAATGCGGCGGGCAAACAGCTTCCCCGCATTTATCGCAGCTCTGGTCTCCATCCTCGTCCACATGAGGTGGGCAAGTTTCTTGTTCTCCGGTCTCAACAGTCCCGGTGCTGTTTGGGTCTGTGCCGTCATCCGTGCCGGCGAACGCCATTGCCGGCATGTAGGATAGCGTAATGACCAGTGACAGCAAGACTGCCAGGACCCTTTTACCTCTCTTCATAACTAACTCCTCCCAAAATTTAACGAATAAAAAGAGAGACAAGATCGTCCCCCGTGGACGACCCTTCATCCCCACTTTTTTCGGTAGCAAATGATCATAATATTTGCTGCTGATTGTTAACCTAAATATATATTAATCTGAGTTTTGTTTCAATAAAATAGCCGGATAGTTAACCGATTGACTAACTTTTCCGGCAAATTGTAACCCATTTTTAATCTTGGATCATGCTACGCCGAGCACGGCTCCGATGCACCCCATAATCAGCAGAACCACGAACGGACTTTTCTTGTATTTCGCTACCAGTACGACAGTCGCGATGAGTATGATCACAGAGATGATGTCGACCGGTGAGTTTTGGAGAAATCCGACCAGCCCTGTGTCGGTCGCTACGCCGAGCATATTCGCTAGGCCTGTCCCGAGCCTGCCTTCTCCCGCGATCGATGGGACGGCGAGAGTTACGACTGCTGATGCGACAAGTCCTATGGCGATCGGTCTGATGCCCTGTATCGCTCCGTTTACTACTGTGCTGTTCCTGAACTTCTGCACCATGCGCACCACTATGCTTACAAGTATAAATGTAGGAAGTATGACGCCAAACGATGCAACAAACGCTCCGGCAAGGCCTGCAGATTCGTAGCCGACATATGTTGCGGTATTGAGAGAGACCGGCCCCGGAGTGATCTGAGCAATCGCGACTATGTTTGCGAATTCCTCAGGAGTCATATCTATGAATGGCTGCACGCTGTCGTAGATTAGTCTTACTATGGCGAGTCCACCTCCGTATCCGAGGAGGCCTACTTTTGCGAATGCGATAAAGAGGTTCCAATAGATCACTTTGGCTCACCTCCCTCTTCATCGTTCTTATCTGAGGCGTTAGCATCTGCCTTGCTCTGCGGGATTTGGCCGGTGGCTTCAGCACTTTTTAACTTACGGCTTCCCACTGTAGCGCTCGCTATTCCGAGTAGCAGGAATATGAGTATGACTATAGCAGTGTCTATGTTGAAGGCGACAATCATTATGAAGCTGGATACAGCCGCGAGAGCCGCCCATTTGTTTTTGATCGCTGCAGGGGCGAGCTGGAATACAGCCACCGCTATGAGGCCGAGCGCTGTAGCTCTGAGGGCCGCCATTGCTCCCATGGCGATGCTGTTGTCCCCTACGGAGGATATCGCGTTGGCCATTATGAGGATCAGGACGAACGAAGGGAGCGCCACTCCGATCGTGGAGACGAGCGATCCGATGAATCCCTTCTTTTTATATCCCACATACGTCGCCATATTGATGGCTATGACTCCCGGCAGGCTCTGCGTCACTGCTACTATGTCGAGGAATTCCTCCTCAGTGAACCACTTCTTTTCCTTTATAAGTATGTTCTGGAGAAGTGGGAGCATAGCAACACCGCCGCCTATTGTGAAGGCGCCGAGTTTGAAAAATACAATAAATAGTTCTAAAAGTGCGTTCATTTTAATGGATTCTACCAGAAGCGAAGCTCCAACAAGCTCGCTTGATTGGAGCGAGCGACGTCCGGCGTTTATTATAATTGAAACGGGCACCGGCTTCAATCCGGTGCCCGCATTGTACATAATTGCGTTATTACTATCGTGTAGTCATCGGTCGACAGACCGATCCTACTAGTGAGCGCTCATGGTCTCTTCGGAGAGGTTCTTGAAGAGATATCTGCCGTCGCCCTCTTCATCCACAAGAGCCTTAGCCTTAGCGATAGCTTCCTCTGCAGTCATCACTTCGAGATCGCTTTCGCGGCGGAGCTTGTACTCTACCTTGCCCTCGCCGGCGAGCTTGCCGACTGTGATCCTTACAGGGATACCGAGAAGATCTGCGTCGTTGAACTTGACTCCAGGTCTCTCATCTCTGTCGTCTACCATTACTTCAACGCCCATTCTGGTGAGTTTGTCTTCTATATCATATGCGAGAGCCTTCTGAGTCTCATCAGCCGACTTCACTACAGTCACCATCACGTGATATGGCGCAACTGCGACCGGCCAGATGATGCCCTTGTCGTCATGATGCTGCTCAACGATAGCCTGCATCGTTCTTGTGACACCGATGCCATAGCAGCCCATCCAGTAAGGATGATCTTTACCGTTCTCGTCCTTGAACATTGCGTTCATGCTCTCAGAGTACTTGAGTCCGAGCTTGAAGATCTGTCCAACTTCGATACCGCGTCTGAACTTGACCGGCTTTCCGCAGTGTGGGCAAGGATCGCCTTCCTGAAGCTCCTTGATATCCGTAACGATATCGCCTGTGTAGTCTCTGCCATAGCAAACGCCGAGGAGGTGATGATCTTCTTTATTAGCACCGGAGCACATGTTGACTGTGTCCTTGAGCTCTGAGTCTACCACTACTACGCAGTTCTTGAGTCCGACAGGGCCGGTGAATCCGCCTACGATGCCCGTCGCAGGGCCCATCTCAGCCTCATCCGCAAACTCGATATGATGCTCAGGGATGTTAAGAGCGTTGACGAGCTTGGTCATGTTGACCTGTCTGTCGCCTCTGATGAATACTGCTACGTAATCCTTTGGCTGAAGATCGTCATCATATGTGACGAACATCAGAGCCTTGATGGACTTGCTTGTAGGGATCTTGAGGTAAGCGCATACGTCTTCGATAGTCTTGGTGCCAGGTGTGTGGACTTCCTGGAGTTCCTGCATCTCTTCCTTTACAGGTGCCTCGTCTTTGCACTCAGCTCTCTCAGCTGTAGCTGCCATTCCGCATTCGTTGCAGTAGAGGATATCCGACTCTCCCCAATCTGAGAGTGCGCTGAACTCGTGCGACTTGGATCCGCCGATAGGACCGTTATCTGCCTCTACGATCCTGTAGTCGAGGCCGCAGCGAGTGAAGATCTTCTCATAAGCGTGATACATCCTCATGTATGCTGTATGGAGATCTTCCTCTGTAGCATCGAATGTATAAGCGTCCTTCATGATGAACTCTCTTGTTCTGAGAAGACCATAGCGAGGGCGCGCTTCGTCTCTGTATTTGAACTGTATCTGATAAAGCGAGAACGGAAGCTCTTTGTATGATGAGAACTCCTTGCGGGCGAAGTCTGTGAACGCCTCTTCGCAAGTAGGGTTCAGGATGAAGTCGTTGCCGTTTCTGTCCTGGATCCTCCAAAGTTCAGGTCCGTAAGCATACCATCTGCCTGTCTCCTGCCAAAGCTCAGCCGGATTGACATGTGGCATATGGATCTCCTGGCAGTCGATATAGTCCATCTCTTCTCTTACGATCTGTTCGATCTTGCGGACTGTTCTCCAACCAAGTTTTGGGAACATATAGAGACCTGCTGCCTCCTGCTTTATCATGTTGGCTCTTACGAGCAGTTTGTGGCTCTCAAGTGTCGCGTCAGCCGGAGCTTCGCGAAGTGTTTTGAGATGTGCCTTCGATAATCTCATTTGTCAGTAACTCCCTTCTATAGTGCAGACGGCCATTGCGGCTATGCCTTCGCCTCTGCCTGTAAACCCGAGGCCCTCCTCAGTGGTCGCTTTTACATTGACCGCCGATTCCGGTATCCCCAGAGTCTTTGATACATTTGCTCTCATCTGATCCATATAAGGAGCAAGCTTTGGTGCCTGCGCGATTATGGTGACGTCTACGTTCACCACTCTGGCGCTTCCGAGCATTTCTTTCACTTCAGCCATCAGCTGCATGGAATCTGCTCCCTTATAATTATCGTCAGTATCCGGAAAATGTCTGCCTATGTCTCCAAGTGCGGCAGCCCCGAGCAGCGCGTCCATCAGAGCGTGGGCAGCTACGTCCGCGTCTGAATGTCCGTCCAGCCCGAGCTTGGCGGGGATAGGGGTCCCAAGGAGTATAAGCGGTCTTCCCGGGACAAGTCTATGTACATCATATCCGCTGCCTACTCTGGTAGTCATTTGCAGATCCTCTCTGGTAGTTATCTTTCTATTTGCGCTTGATCCTTTGACAAGGGCGACTCTGATGCCGGCATGCTCAGCCACCGACGCATCGTCTGTGGCGATGAATTCTTCGAGCGCCGCTACGACATATGCCGAACGGATGTCCGAAAGCCTGAAGCACTGCGGCGTCTGCATCATGAAAATGCTGTTTCTGTCGACATGCGCACTCGTTATTATAGGATAAGAGGCTTCTCCTTTCAATGGAGCATCGAAAATCATGCGTACCGAATCTGTCGAAGGAACAGCGGCAGCCGCAGCCTCGTATTTTTCCATAGCGAGGATGCAGGATGTGATTATATCATCGTTGATCCCGGGCCTTGCTGCATCATGGATCATCACCATGACATCCTCTTCAGAAATGCCCTTCCCAGATGCTGACTTTGCTACGGCATTAAGGCCGGAGACTACTGAGTCAGATCTTTCGGATCCGCCTCTGGTCACTATAACTTTCTTATTATGATCTTCAGCGACCGTAGCCGAGATCTTGTTATATATATCATCCAGGGAGCCGTCCTTAGGCGATACTATCACGATGCCGTCTATATCGTTTCTCTTACTGAAGGCCCTTACGGATGTCTCGAGCACTGTCGAATCACGAAAAGAGAGCAACTGCTTAGGCATATCTATGCCCATGCGGCTGCCCTTTCCTGCTGCAACTATTATTGCGTATCTAACTTTGAATCGCGAATCTTCCAATTAAATGTTTATTTCGACCAGCTCATCAGCTTCTTCCATCGTATACCCTCCCGAGTATACGAGTTCGCTTTCGAGGATCTGCTTGGCAGTGCTGAGAAGTTTTTTCTCTCCTGTTGAAAGAGGCTTCTTGCGATCCGTCCTTACCAGATTCCTCACTACCGCTGCCACCTCCAGGATATCGCCGGTCTGCATCCTCTCGGTATTCTCGCGGTAACGCTTGTTCCAGTTGGGGTTCATTCTCTCTGTTTCATCTTTCAGGACACATACGACTTCTTCTATGCGCCCCGGTTCAATAATGTGCCTGACCCCAAGCTTCTCACTATTATCTACAGGCACAGATGCCTCCATGCGACAATAGGGAAGCGACACATTATAATACGTGCGTGCTTCACCCAGAAAGTCTTTTTCGACTACATCTGTAATGACGCCCGCACCGTACATTGGATATACGATGTGATCACCAACTTTAAACATAAACCCCCCCTATGCTCTTGTATTATACAATTATTTTGTACAAAAAAGCAAACAAGATTCGCAAATTTAATGTAAAGATTGTGTGATTAATTTTGGAATTAGCAGTGTTTGGGCGATTTGGAAGCCTCTGCGCTGTGGCTGTTAATGTTACGGTGTGTTACAATATTGTTGAAAGTAGCACTATTTTAGCAGCTAACAAGAATCAGGAGAAAAACATGAAAAAGATACTTATCGTGGATGATGAGGAAAAGATCCGCGAGGTCATAAGAGAATACGCAGAATTCAGCGGTTATATCGCTGAGGAAGCTGCTGACGGCATGAGCGCGATCGGCATGGTAAAGCTCAACGACTACGACCTTATCATCATGGACATCATGATGCCTAAACTCGACGGTTTCAGCGCGGTCAAAGAGATACAGAAGATCAAGAACATTCCTGTGATCATGCTCTCTGCGCGAGGCGAAGAATATGACAAGCTCTTTGGCTTTGAGCTCGGGATCGATGATTACGTCGTAAAGCCTTTCAGCCCGAAAGAACTCATGGCCAGAGTCAACGCAGTGCTGAGCCGCACAGACGCGTCGGCTAAGAGTTCGAAGCCTATCCAGAAATTCGAAGGTCTTGAAGTCAATATGCAGGCCAGGACTATCAGTATCGACGGCAGGCGTGTCGAACTGACTCCTAAGGAATACGACCTCCTTTTCTACATGATCCAGAACAAAAACATCGCCCTCTCGCGTGAGAAGCTCCTAGAAGACATCTGGGGATATGATTTCTTCGGCGACGACAGGACGATCGACACTCATGTCAAGAATCTGCGCAACTGTCTTGGTCCATACAGGAAGTTCATCGTGACCATGAGAGGCGTCGGATACAAATTTGAGTACGAAGACTGAGGCAAGTGATGGCGGAGATCCCCGGCACAAAAAAGAGGCGCTTTGATCCGAACAGCATAAAGACGACGACGCTCCTTTCGTTCGTCATGTTTGCGCTGTTCCTGGTTTTTGTTGTCTGGTGTCTCTCAAGCTTCTTCGTAGGTAACTACTTCGAAAAGGCGAGGTCTCAGGAAGTTATCTCCACCGCCGAGGCACTCAAAACACAATATCGCCAGGACAGGGAGAATTTTGATACATTCGCTGTTCAGACTGCCGGTTCCAATGGCATATACATCCGCGTGGCATCTCAGAATGAAGTCCAGGAATACGACGGAACACGCTCCGTAAGAGACACGGGGATGTTTTCGAGCGACATAGACAGGATATTGCTGAGGCTGTCCGGTACAAAAGAGAACAGCGTCACCGAAACCAGGGTGGATGGCTCGAACTCCCGGTTTATTTACGCGTCATATATCGAATCTCCGGCAGAGCCGAGCCTTATCTATATAATCGCGCCGCTCCATCCGGATCAGATGACTATCCGCATACTCAGAAGCCTTCTGATATATGTTTCGGCTATTGTTCTTCTGGTATCTTTCCTTGTCGCCTATGCCCTTTCGGCGAGGCTTACCGCTCCTATCGAGAATCTCACTCAATCAGCTACAGAGCTTTCAAAGGGCAACTACGATGCCAAATTCGACGGCTCGCAGTTTACAGAGACCAAAGAACTCGCAAAGGCGCTGAACAAAGCCTCATATGAAATGGAGCAGACCGACTTCTACCAGAAAGAGATCATCGCGAACGTGTCACACGATCTCAAGACTCCTCTTACAATGATCAGATCGTACGCAGAGAAGATCATAGATATCTCGGGAGACAACAAAGAGAAGCGCGAATCCGATCTTCAGATCATCATCTCAGAGACCGAAAGGCTCAACAGGCTGGTATCGGATATGCTCTCGGTATCCAATCTGCAGTCCAACAACGTTGAGCTTCACATGGAAACTTTCGATCTTACAGAAGCGGCTCGCGATGTGTATGAGAGTTTCAGCGTGCTCCAGGATTCACAGGACTTTGAGATACAGTTCCATCCGTGCAAGCCGACGTATGTGGTAGGTGACAGGAGCCGTCTGATGCAGGTTATGACCAACTTCGTATCCAATGCCGTCAAGTATTCGGGCGACAACAAGTTTGTGGATATAAGACTGGTAAAGGCCGCGCGAAAGATAACTTTCCACTGCATAGACCACGGGATGGGTATTCCGGCCGAGGAGATCAGCCACGTTTGGGACAAATATTACAGGACTTCAGCCAATCACAAGCGCGGAATAGAAGGTACCGGGCTTGGGCTTTCCATAGTCAAAGGTATACTCAATCTCCACAACGCCAAGTATGGCGTGGAAAGCGAAGAGGGCAAGGGCTCGGATTTCTGGTTTGAGATGGAGACTGTAAGGAAGCCTTCAGCAAAGAAGAATAAGGACGAAGAAAACACCAATGGCAAAGAAAGCTAAGACGGTATTTATGTGCACTGAATGCGGTAACGAGTACACTGCCTGGCAGGGGCAGTGCTCTTATTGCGGCGCGTGGAATACCATAGTTGAACATAAAGTGGCTCCGATAGAGGAAGCCGCGTCGGATAACAGGAGACGCATCGGCACCGAAGGAAGGCCGGTCAAGCTTGGCGAAGTGGGCACTCATGACTACACGCGCATCAGCACAGGTATATCTGAGCTCGATCGTGTGCTCGGCGGCGGCATAGTTCCGGGATCTCTGACTCTCATATCCGGAGAGCCGGGGATCGGAAAATCCACAATAATCGCACAGACAGCCGGGCTGATAGCAAAAAAATACGGAAATGTCCTCTATGTCAGCGGCGAAGAATCCGAAGAACAGGTAAAGCTGAGAGCGGACAGAGTGCTTGGGGATATCCCCGGCTCGCTCTTCATTTATCCCGAAACGAATATAGAGAACATACTCACAGCATGCGAGGAGATAAAGCCGAGCTTCCTGATCATAGACTCCATACAGACTATGTATTCCGCTTCGGCAGACTCGGTCGCCGGGAGCATCACCCAGATAAGGGAGTGCTCAAATCTTCTTATCAGATACGCAAAGAATCACAACGTGCCCGTGTTTATAGTGGCGCATGTGACCAAATCGGGCGAACTCGCGGGGCCTAAGACTATCGAGCATATGGTCGATACTGTGCTCTCCTTTACGGGCGAGCGCGACAGAGACCTCCGTATACTGCGCTCGTTCAAAAACCGATTTGGCACCACAGACGAGATCGGCGCTTTCAGGATGGGCGAAGGCGGAATGATCGAAGTGCCGGATCTCTCAGGCAGCCTGATCGAGTCGGATGAAGCCGAAGAAGGTTCGGTCATTTCTGCGGTCTACGAAGGAAGCAGGCCGGTGTTCTTTGAGATACAGGCCCTTGTATCAAGGGCAAATGTGGGATTCGCCAGAAGGACGGCTATAGGCATAAGCCAGAACAGGCTCAGCATGATATTGGCTGTGCTCGAAAAGAAAGCGGGACTCAGCTTGCTCGACTACGATGTGTACGTGAACGTGGTTGGGGGGATGAATACCGGCAGCACCGCTACTGACCTCGCGGTCGCTCTGGCCATCTACAGTTCGTACAGGTCCAGAGCGCCTCGCCGCAGGCTCGTAGCTGCCGGCGAAGTAGGTCTTACCGGCGACCTCCGCTCCATCCCTAACGCGGACAAAATAATCCAGGAAGCAGTGCGCCTCGGCTATGATGCCGTGATACTGCCTGAAAAAAACGCTAAACAGTCAGCATCTTTGATCAAAAAGATCGGTTCCAATATACGAGTCCTCGGCGCGTCCAACATATCCGACGCGATCCGCGAATTTTCATTTTAACACCCCCTAGGTCTCAGCTACCGGATACTGACATTCAATTTAATCCGTAGATAGTTTTACATTTCGACTTATTGAAAATTGAAATGACGCCAGATATGCTCCGCAGACTCCCCTGGCGTTATTTTATTGCTTCTCTCTATGTTTCAAATACTTCAGATAACGCCAAAAAGATATTTACAATCGTTTTAGCGTTATTATTTTGCTCAATTCGGTAGAAAAATAACGCCAGCAAGGCAATTTTTTTGCTTTTGGCGTGACCCGACCTCGTATTCCGTCATTAACAGATAGAAAAGTGACGCCAGCAAAACAATTTTTTTGCTTTTGGCGTCACTTGACCTCTTATTATTTCATTGAACAAATAATGCTGATTCGCTTCAGCAGAGCGCGAAGGCTCCCATTACTAGAGCGGCAGCTCTACAGGGTCCCAGCCTTCATCCTGATACTTTGTGACATTCAGCCCCATAGCCTTTACGTAAGCTGCGAGTCCCTCGGCTCTGAGTTCCTCACGACCTTCCTGATCGCCCTGGACTTCCATGAACTTATCATATTGTTCTTCGAAGATGTCTCTTGCAGTTGGCTCGAAGTTAGCTCCGTCGCCCACCTGCTCAAACTCCTTAACAGAGTAACCTTCGCCTACAGGGATAAGTTCCATCTTTCCTGCGTAGTCTCCGCCCGAAACGCATTTGAGAGTATCGCCTTCGACCACATAATTGAATACCCAGAAATCACCGAGGATCTCAATATCTCCGTCATCAGCGTCTGTCTCGCTGTCAATGATGCGCACCACAGGCACTGTGATAGTGTCGTCAGTCAGCTCGTAATTCTTAGCGATATTTTCTATCAGATACTGATAGATGGCATATTCTGACCATTCATCGCCGGTATATCCGACAGCAGGGCCGTTGAATGTCTCTACAGCATGCTCTTCAGCTGCCGGTTCTTCGGATGCAGGCTCTTCAGCCGGTTGCTGACTTGATCCGTTACCGCACGCGCTTAGTCCGAATGTGAGAACAAGGCAGAATACCATGATCAAACTGAGCAATAACATTGATCTTTTCTTCATCTCTAATTCCCTCCCAAACATATTGTTTGCAATCGAGAAAACCTTTACAGAGAAATTATATACCGCATTATCGCTCAGAAAAAGCACCTTTAATATTTCAGCCATTTGTCAGAGGCCAATAGTCTTCAGGATGTCTGTCGAACAAAACCGTGTTACTTTTCCTTGTCTCGATCACTTCATTCAGGTCGATCTCCTGATACAATATCTCCTCCTTGTCAGCGGAGCATTGCGCCACCAGATTTCCTGTCGGTCCTACCACCTGTGTGCCGCCGCAAAACGGTGCATTCGGCAGTTCCCCTACCCTGTTCAAAAGAGCTACGAACATTGTATTATCCAGGGCCCTTGCTGCGGCGTCGATATCCATCCATTCCCTGAAATACGATCCGCCTCGCCACGCTGCCGGGCAAATGATGATCCCTGCTCCCCGGTTGGCAAGAATAGTCGCGGTCTCCGGAAAACATATGTCATAGCATATGAGGATACCGATCGGGCCAAACCTCGTATGGAACACGGGATAGCTTTTGCCGCGTGTCATATATAGCCTCTCATCTTCCGCCAGATGGGTCTTGGAGTATGTTCCGAGTATGCCCCCTGCTCCGTTGATGAACACAGCAGTATTCTCCACAGTCCCCGGCTCTGCCTCGCAGATGATCGGAGCAATGATATGTACCCCGAGTTCTCTGGCCAGCGAACGCATGGCGGTTATGGTTTTCCCATCTATCGGCTCCGCCAGCTCACACATAGCCTGATAGTTGAAGCAATAATAGCCGGTGTTGAATGCTTCAGGCAGGCAGATTATGTCCGCGCCGTTCTCCCAGGCTTCCCGTATCTTTTCTTCCGCCTTCTTGATATTGGCGTCCACGTTCAAAAAGTCGCAATCCATTTGGATCAATGCAAGTTTGAATCTGCTCACAGTATCACCTCCTTATGCTGCTTCTGAGCGTTGTTCTTTCTTTTCACGATAGCTTTTCCGGGCAATGAACAGCACCATCACAGCACCTATTACACCGTAACTTCCGTAGACCAGTCCCAGCCACGTATCGAACGGAAGCATCATCGAGCACATCAGCGATGTCACCACCACTACAGAGGCGACCCAGTTGTACCTCAGCGTGCGCTCTTCTTTAGTGATTGATTTTATTAAAGTAAACATTGAAGGCACTGCTGAAGAGAAAATGCCCAGGAATATGACGATCACGAAGACTAATCCCAATGATGAAGAGATCGAATTCGCTATCTCCAGATTTGGAACTGAGTACCGACTGAGCACCTTGATGTTGGAGAAGTTTGCGGTAGTCATGGTCGCCGCGCCAAGCAGATACATGATGACGCCTACTACTCCGCCCTTCATCAGATCGTTTCTGTTATCCTCGTTCGCGGCAACAGCTACGAAGAATGGTGCCGCTTGCATCGGTGTACAGGTAGTGTAGTACAGAGTGCCGATCAGCCAGTGCGGAGCGATGCGCGGCATCCCTAGCGAAGGCGCGATCCTGATGCCCTCTGCAAGACCTCCCGCGTGCCGAAACAGATAGACGATGCCTGTGACCAATGCCAGCCCTACTATGATAGGGCCACATGCTCCGGTGATCTCGACCAACCGCTCCAACCCGAGCAAGATAACGATAAGACATATCCCGGCCAGGATGATGCTGCCCACATCTGTCGGTACGTTGAAATATTGAGAGACTGTAGCGCCGAAGCCCGATATCATTACGACAGGGGCTGCGTACAGCAGGCCGTAACCCAGTATCCTGAAGAGTTTGCCGATCTTCGGACCGCAGTAATAGTCGAAGACCTGCAAAGGATCGGTATACTTCTTTTCATAACCCAGGTTGAAATACTTATTGATCAGGTAAAGGTGGAGCAGCATGGCAAGGGCCATTCCTATATAGCCGTAAACACCGTAGCAGCAGAAATACTGTCTGGTTTCCGCGCCGGTAACAAAACCCGAGCCAATGCACCAGGATGCGAAGCACCCTCCTATTTTCAAAACATTCAACCAATTTGTTTTACCGGTCAGTCCCATAGTTCACCCCCATTGTCTGAAAATCCTTTTGTTGATCATTCGCAATAGAAAGCGCTTCCTTTTATTAGGCATGATGATACCAAGGGCACTTCACAAGGGCAAACAGTTAATTATTAACTTTACACAAGCTTTTTCTTGTGATATTAATGTATCAGTGGTAAATACAGGAGGACGGATATGCAGACAAGTTATGAGATTTTTCTGCTGGTAGCACAGGAAAAAAGTATTACCAAAGCCGCGCAGAAGGCGTTTGTTTCTCAGCAGGCCGTGAGTGAACACATCAAAAGGCTGGAAGACAAGTATGGTCTGCAGCTGTTTACAAGAAAGCCTCATTTTCAGCTGACTGAGGCCGGAGAAACCATGCTCAGGTCGCTTAGACAGATGCAGTTGATCGAGCGCTCTATGGACGATGATCTGATAAGGCGGGCAACGGAGACCAAGGGGAGTTTTACTATTGGCATCAATTCTTCTCGTGCTCAAATCATTTTGCCACTGGTATTGCCTGAGTTCTCGCATATGTACCCCGATGTCGAGATCTATTTTTCTTTACACGATACCGCATATGCTGAGAAGCAGCTGCTCAACGGAGAAGTCGACCTTTTCCTCGGTATCGAACCGTCTTTCCATCAGGAATTCCATTACACCCCTTTATGTGAGGATGATCTTCGTGTCGTTGCCTCATCAGCCCTCTTGAAACTTAAAGCCAGTGATTTAGTTGAACTTGAGCAACACAGTGTGATCGATCTTAAAAGCATGGAAGACATTCCTTTTATCTTCAGCGACCGAACCAGCACAGTCAACACCTTGCTGTACGCCCATCTAAGCAAGGAACACATAGACCCTTGGATCAGATACTATATCAGCGATACCTCATCCCAGATCATGATGTGTACACAGGGCCTTGGAGCGGCTTTCGTTCCTGTCATGCTCCTTTCCTATGTGGATAAATGGAATTCGGTCGCGACCGCTGACGAACAGTTGCACATCTTTCGGATAAACAATCTGTCGGACCGCATTAGCATACAGTCCGTCAGACTCAAAAATCGCGTATATCCTTCTTATGTTTTGGAATTTGAAAAGCTTATGCAGCAGACACTGAAGGAACATTTTCCGTGCAGATGACATTCGCGAGGAAGATGCGCAGTGTTCTGACCATACCAATATCTTAAGAAATGGGAATCAAAAAACCGCTGTGGATATTTCGATATCCACAGCGGTCCATTATGTCTAGACTACTGTTTGAAGTGCTTTCCCGAAGCGCTCCCATCGTGCTCTCCTACCGGCCCGTTTTTCTCAGCTTTCATTGCGGCCTTCGCCGCTTTCTTCGCTTCCTTGCGTGCGATCTTTTCTTCCACCTTCTGATTCCATGCTGTCAAATCGTCTCGCTTGACTTTATCGAACCAGTCGGTCTTTTTGCTGATGATGAATATGGCGATAACATAGGCACTCGCGCAAACAGCCGAGACAACAAGGTCTGCAACGGTCGTTTCACTCGATATCGTTGCCATGTTCATTCCCTGGAGATAAAAGATGGTCATGTTGTTACAGATATGGAAGGCTGACGATACCTCGATACCCCTTCCTATCCATACCGCTAATGCAAACACAACTCCGGAAATGAAGATCTCGATTTTTCCGACCATGTTATATGGATGCAAGAGTGTAAATACAACTGACTGGAGTATCACCGCGATGATAGGCAGCCTGAACCACGACCCGAAAGTTTGCAGGAGAAGCCCCCTGAACACATATTCCTCCGCAATGCACTGGAGCGGTCCGAGTATCGTTACTACCAAAAAGCTCGCGATAGTGAATTTCATCTGAAAGTCATTGATATGATGCAGGACAAACAGCTCATCAACTATGATCGGGATCCCTATGCAGATAAAGGCTACTACAAACGCCCTCCAGAAGGCCTTGCTGCTCCAGCCGCCCCTTGCAGACGTATATGATGAAAACGGTCTGTCGCGAACTATCTTTGAAGCCAGCCAAAGCGCCGGGATCATACAGGTCACGGATCCGAGGCTCATGACAGATTGCCATGTATTCGCGAGGTCCATATCGTCATAGCTGTCGGAAAAAACATCCCCGGCAGCGTTTCCCATAAGGCCTTCCATTCCGATCCCGGCTCCATGGGCTACAAGAAAAGCCAGCGCTACATCCAGGATCAGATAGAAAAACGCGAACAGCAAGAACACCAGTATCGGTTTATACCATCTGTATGATTTGAACTGCCTTCCGTAGATCGGATATGAATGTTCCGCAGCATTTGTGCTATCGATTTTTTCCATTTCTTATCCTCCAACATCACGATGCTACCACTTTTTTCTTGAAAAGAGCCCCTTCCGCTACGGAAAGGGCCCTTGTCATAAATCATTTCTTTAATGCGGCAATGCCGTACTATTTCTCTTCCTGCGAAGCCTTATACGCAGCGATTACCTTATCAGCGAGGTTGCTTGGAAGCTCTGCGTATCTTGCGAACTCAACATTGAAGGATCCTCTGGCCTGTGTCATGGATCTCAGAGCGATAGCATAGTCGAATGTCTCAGCCTGAGGTACTTCAGCGTGAAGAACTGATCCGCCTGTTACAGGATCCATACCGAGTACGACACCTCTTCTGTTAGGGAGGTCGCCCATTACAGCTCCTACGTACTGCTCAGGAACTGTGATATCGAGCTTCATGATAGGCTCGAGCAGGCAAGGCTTAGCCTCTACGATACCCTTCTTGAATGCGAGCGAAGCAGCGATCTTGAAGGATACTTCGTTGGAGTCTACTTCGTGGTAAGAACCGTCATAGAGAACGGCCTTGATGTTCTGTACTTTGCAGCCTGCGAGAGGTCCCTTGTCCATGCACTCGAGAAGTCCCTTCTCAACTGCAGGTACATAATTCTTAGGAACGGATCCACCGAAGAGCTCTTCGCTGAACTCGAGGCCTTCCTCCTGGGATGGGCTGAATCTGATGTGAACATCACCGTACTGGCCAGCACCACCGGACTGTTTCTTATGCTTACCCTGAACATCGGAGTTACCCTTGATAGTCTCTCTGTAAGCGATCTTCTGAGGAACTACGTTTACGGATACGCCGTATCTGTCTTTGAGCTTAGCCTGGATGATTCCGAGCTGGATGTCGCCCTGTCCGCCGAGCAGTGTCTGATGTGTCTCAGCGTTTCTCTCGAGTACGAATGTCGGATCCTCTTCCATGAGTCTGGAGAGGCCCTGAGCCATCTTCTCGTCCTCGTTCTTGTCGGCAGCTTCTACTGCGACGAAGTAGCAAGGGTTAGGGAAGTTGATAGGATCGACAGTGACCTGCTTAGCTTTGCTGCAGAGTGTATCGCCTGTCTTTGTGTTCTGGAGCTTTCCGAGAGCTACGAGGTCGCCGGCAGCTACTGTATCTGTGTTCTCCTGGCTCTTTCCTCTTACAAAGAAGATGGAACCAAGCTTTTCAGCTTTCTCTGAACGTGGGTTGTATACGTCGGATCCGGACTTGAGTGTTCCGGATACGACCTTGGCGTATGAGATCTTGCCGAGGAACGGGTCAGCGAGTGTCTTGAAGATGAAGAGTACGAGGTCGCCGTTTGGATCGCACTTGATCTCGATCTCGTTGCCGCTGTCATCCTTAGCCTTTGTGACTACTGTCTCAGGCTTTGGAACGTATTTGCAAAGCGCGTCGAGTGCTTCCTCGATGCCGTCGCCTGTAAGGCTGCAGACCTTGAGGATAGGCATGATATCGCCGTTGTGGATTCCTGTCGCGAGTCCGTTTGCGAACTCCTCATCTGTGAACTCTTCGCCCTCGAAGAACTTCTCCATGAGTTCTTCGTCAGCACTTGCGATAGCCTCGTTGAGAGCGTCTTTGTCGTCGAGTGTTACGCATGCTGTTCCGAACTTGTCCTGCAGCTCAGAAACAACTCCGTCTACGTCGATGTTGTCCTTATCTGTCTTGCTGATCATGAAGAAAGCAGGAGCGTTGTATTCCTTTACGAGATCCCAAGCCTTCTCTGTACCAACCTGGATACCGGAGGAAGCGTCTACCATGATGATAGCTGTAGCGCCTGTCGAAAGAGCTGCTCTTGCTTCTCCTGCGAAGTCGAAGAATCCCGGTGTGTCGATGAAGTTGAGCTTTGTACCGTTGTACTCAACAGGTACGAGTGTCTGGTTGATGGTGTATCCCTTTTCGATCTCCATCTTTTCGTAGTCGGATACTGTGTTACCATCTTCTACCTTTCCAAGTCTGCTGATGACTTTTGTCTTCAGCAGACCAGCTTCAAGGAAGGTGGTCTTGCCTGTGCCGCCATGTCCGAGCAGCACGATGTTACGGATCTTGTCGCTTGAATAGCCTTTCATTTTGTCCTCCTGGAATGTATGTTGTTTTGTCTTTTATATCCTTTATTGATACGGCCGCGTCTTCCGCCGACCGATAACTACCGATTATATGTTGCCTTAGAATTCAGCGTTGCCCGGTGTACGTGGGAACATCTGGACGTCTCTTATGTTGCTCATGCCTGTGAGATACATGAGGATACGGTCGAAGCCGAGTCCATAACCCGAGTGATATACGCCGCCGTACTTGCGAAGATCGAGGTACCAATCGTATGTGTCCTCGTCGAGACCGAGCTCGTGGATCCTGTCAAGCAGCACTTCGTAGCGCTCTTCTCTCTGACTTCCGCCGATGATCTCGCCGACTCCCGGTACCAGCATATCCATAGCCGCTACTGTCTTGCCGTCATCGTTGAGCCTCATGTAGAAGGCCTTGCAATCCTTAGGATAATTGATGACGAACATAGGCTTCTTATAGACCTCTTCTGTGAGGTAGCGCTCGTGCTCTGTCTGGAGTTCGAGGCCCCACTCTACCGGATAGTCGAATTTCTTGCCCGACTTCTGAAGGATATCTACAGCCTCAGTGTATGTGATGCGGGCGAAATCTGAATTCACGATGTGATTGAGTCTCTCGAGAAGTCCCTTGTCGATGAAGTTATTGAAGAACTGCATCTCTTCAGGGCAGTGTTCAAGCACGTAGCTGATGATGTATTTGATCATCTCTTCGGCAATGTCCATATTGCCGTTGATATCGCAGAACGCCATCTCTGGCTCCATCATCCAGAACTCGGAAGCGTGTCTGGCTGTGTTGGAATTCTCAGCCCTGAAAGTAGGCCCGAATGTATAGATATTGCGGAACGCGAGTGCCATGATCTCACCTTCGAGCTGGCCCGATACTGTGAGGTTGGCTTTCTTGCCGAAGAAGTCCTTGCTGTAGTCGATCTTGCCCTCTTCGTCTCTTGGCAAATTGTCTAGATCGAGTGTCGTCACCTGGAACATTTCGCCGGCGCCTTCTGCGTCACTGCATGTGATCTCAGGCGAGTGTACGTAGATGAAGTTCTTTTCCTGGAAGAATTTGTGGATCCCATAAGCCGCAACGCTTCTGACTCTGAAAACAGCGGAGAATGTGTTGCTTCTCGGTCTCAGATGAGCGATCTCTCTGAGGAATTCCATCGAGTGTCTTTTCTTCTGAAGCGGATAATCCGGATCGGAGTCGGCCAGAAGTATTACCTCGTCGGCCTTGATCTCGAATGGCTGCTTTGCGTCAGGTGTCTGCACCAGAGTGCCTGTTACCCTAACGCCCGCGCTGAGACGGAACTTCGATACTTCAGTGAAGTTTGCGAGTTTGTCGGCTTCGTACACCACCTGCACCGGTGTGAAGAACGAGCCGTCATTTACAGAAAGAAAACCGAACTGGTTTGAGCTTCTGTTACCTCTCACCCATCCGCCTACTGTGACTTTTTTATCGGCATATGCCTCTGTGTTTCTGAATAATTCTCTGATCTCGATATCTTTCATACTTAATCCTTTGAAAATAGTCTGCTGTGTTATTCGCACTAGCCGTAAGATTATATCACAGAGGGTCGTTCAATGCCATAAAAATAGCCGACTTTGTGTATTCCCGCTCGACTTATTCGGCTAGATCTGCAGATGAATCTAATTCTATTTATAAGTTGTGCGTGCTATATCCTTTACGAGTCACCTCTACCAGATCCAATCACCACACTGAAAGCATTAGGAACGGTGAGTTATGTGGTATTCGCCTCATTTCGCCTTTCACCACATAACTCCCAGTCTGCAACAGATTCAATATAAAGAAAAAACAAGAGTTCAATGCGAAAAGATCTATCCTGGATTTCTTGTAAAGTGGCCTCGCCCTACCATTACAGATCAGGATAAATGTATTTTCTAAGAATACTAGTTACCTGCCTTGTATCCAAAGTTTCCTTGGCATTGTCAAAAGTAAAAAAGAGATTTTGGTTAGGTATCCACTCTGACTTCAAGTATTGCTTTACTGAGCGAACAAACTTATCCGCATAATAATCCACAAAAACCATTCCCTGGTGTTCGATTATAATGACCGTTTTCAAGTCAATGAGCGACAGGATTTTGAAATCCGGAAGCAGCATATGCCCATCAATAAAAATCGGCACTTCATACACAAAAGGAATTCCTGCCATTAGCATAATGTTGGCAATGATCACTTCTGACTTAGATCGCATCAGAGTACCATCCATTGCCGGATGCTTAAGCTGCTCGGGTTTGTAAGGCGGGTATTTTGCCTTTTCCCGTTCAAGTTCTTTCTTCCATTCTATTGCCTCTTTGGGAAGACTAATCTCTAAAGCGTTAGGTGTATTGTCTGTCACATCTGTTCTGTAAACTGCGGAAAGTCTGCTGTTTATAGTTGAATAATCTGCACTGATATACCCCTCGGTTAGCATCTCTAGCAATTGGATATCTCCATTCAAAATGGATGCTGCCTCCTTGGCATACTGCAATTTTTTAATATTAATCACGTCAGGATTACGATCATTCCCAAGATACTTTTTGCCTGATGTTCCTGGAATTACTGCACTGTAATAAGTAGCTCCAGATTTCAATTTTCGGCTTATTTCCATGTACCACCCATCATAAGAACTCAGGCTACTGATCTGAGCAGATATTCTCTTTTCTTTTAACTTAAGATCGTCCAGTATTAACTTTGCGTCATGTATCAAATAGTTTTTCATATGAAAATGATATGTTTTTTACCAAATTATGTCGAATGATACATTCCCTAAATCCAACATTTTATTCCCTAATTCCAGCATTCTATTCCCTAATTTCGACATTATTTTCATACGCAAAATTACATGCTCTTTCCCGTGATTATATAGCCCTTTTTCCAACCACTCCCAAAGCCCTCAGGGACTCGGCCGTGGATTTATGGGCAATCACCTCATGGCCATGGATAAGCACATGGACGGCATGACATAACGTACCGCCCACCTGCTTACCCACAGCCATGACCAATGTCTTCAATGAGAAACTTTGACATTAATAGTTCCAGTTGGCGGTTGCCCACAGCCTCCACAGCCGCTACTGCTAAAAACAGCGAAACGGAAAACGAAGCCCTTACATCATTGGCGCATAATTATTATCTGTCATACAACGCACGGTAAAGGATAGTCGTAGCAGTGGCTGTGGATTATGTGGGTAACCAGCACATGTCGGACAGAGCTGTGGAAAAGGCTGTGGGAAGCGAGAAACATCATAAGTATTACACTTCCACAGGCTTTTCCATGGCTCTGCGGTTATCCACGTAATCCATGGCCATACAGCAGGACAATTCAACATGTGAAGAGAGAGATTAATGCAAATTGTTATGTGGTAATCGCCTAAATACGCACAATACCACATAACTTCAGAACCGGAATGGGAGTAATCAATACGAATTGTTATGTGGCAATCGCCTAAATACGCACAATACCACATAACTTCAGAACCGGAATGAGAGTAATCAATACGAATTGTTATGTGGTAATCGCCTAATCACGCACAGTACCACATAACTTCAGAACCGGAATGAGAGTGATCAAAGAAAAAAGTTATGTGGTGACCGGTCTGAAACGTCCAGTACCACATAACTCAGAGGCCATGTTGAGAATGGTTCGATAAAAATGACAGGACTTCAATCATTGACTATTTCTTTTTGTGGTCTTCGCGCCACTTCTTGATGGATTCATAACGCTCTTTGAAGCGAGGCTCGAAGCCCTGATTGCCCGGATGGTAGTATTCAGTGCCGCGAAGTGAATCCGGCAGGCATTCCATGTCTGCTATCTTGTCCTCGGTGTCATGGGCATAAATATAGCCTTTGCCGTAATCGAGTTCTTTCATGAGTTTGGTAGGAGCGTTTCTGATCTGAAGCGGCACCGGCTCAGCCAGACTTTTATTGGCATCCGAAGCAGCCTGCATATACGCTACTTCCATCGCATTAGACTTAGGCGCGAGCGCGTTGTAAATTACGGCCTCGGTGAGGTGCACGCTGCACTCCGGCATTCCGATCAGATGGCAGGCCTGGAATGCCGCGACCGAGAGCTCCAACGCTCTCGGATCGGCGAGGCCGACATCCTCTGCCGCGAAGCGGGTCACCCTGCGCGCGATGTACATCGGATCTTCGCCCGACTCAAGCATGCGCGCGAGCCAATAGACCGCTGCGTCCGCATCCGAATTTCTCATGGATTTATGAAGAGCTGAGATGAGATTATAATGCTCTTCGCCCTGTTTATCATAAAGCAGCGACTTTCTTGAAGTGCACTGCTCAAAGTCCTCTGTTGTAACAACTATGACTTCATCCGCACGAGCCGGGTCATCGGCCGCTCCGTCTCCGGAAGTCACCTCTTTATTATCTGCGTTATCAAGCCTGCTGTTGAACTCAGCGGCCGGGATATGGTCGGCATTCAGCACCATCATCTCGAGAGTAGAAAGAGCTGTCCTGGCGTCACCATTGGCAAAAGTAGAAAGTGCCGAGATCACGTCGTCGGATATCCTTACGTCCTGATCGCCAAAGCCCCTCGGATCTTTGATGGCATTTCTGACCAGCTCGGCGATATCCTCTTCAGACAATTGATGCAGCACAAACACCTTGCAACGGGAGAGTAGCGCCCCGTTCACCTCAAACGATGGGTTTTCGGTCGTCGCGCCTATCAGCACGATGCTCCCTTTCTCCACAAATGGCAAAAACGCATCTTGCTGAGCTTTGTTGAACCTATGGATCTCATCAACAAAGACTATCGTACGCGCTCCGACCGCCGTCATCTTATCTGCCTGCTGCATCACAGTCTTGATATCCTTGATACCGCTTGTGACCGCACTGAAATTGATGAACTGCGCATCTGTGCTCGCGGCTATGATCTGCGCCAGGGTAGTCTTGCCCACGCCCGGCGGCCCCCAGAATATCATCGAAGATACGCTGTCGCGCTCGATCAAATTGCGCAGCACTTTGCCCTCTCCGACGAGATGCTTCTGCCCAACGAACTCATCGAGAGAGCGCGGGCGCATCCTCGCCGCGAGCGGCTGAGTGCTGTTATTATTCTCTGTTTCAAACAAACTTATCTGATTCACGATGCCCCTTTGATTTCAGTATCATTTGATCTTTAATGTCCGCAGAAACGCCTTGTCTTCAGCTGTGATCCTGCGGCTCTCGATCGCCTTTTGTATGGCCTTATTGTGCGTCCACACATCAAGCTTATTATTCTCTATTACCTCAAGCGCGGCCTCACGCTGCTTGGCGAGAGCTGTCGCAAAGTACCACGCGACCATCATCCTTATATAATATTCCTCAGAACGGATGTTCGCGATCCTCTTCATGTATGATACATCAAACTCATCGTCAAGTAAATGCTGCATCAGCATGCCGATGCCAAATCGAACGGTATACGTCTTATCCGAATCGAGCCAGCTGTCTATGTGTGCAAGGATCTCCTCCCTGTATACGAGCCTGCCTCCTTTTTTCTTCCCGAACACCTTAGGCGAAAGTTGGTCACAGGTCGCCCAGTTATCCACATATGGCAGAAACTCCTCAGTCAGTTCCATGCACCGGCCGAAGTCCTTTACCAGCGAGATCATGAACGCGTGGAGCTGCATCTCATCGAAATACTCGTGTGGCAGGTTGTCCAAAAAGTCACCGTACTCGCCGCTCTTCATCAGTTCCTTAGCGTATGCCCTGAGATCCGGCGTCCTTACACCTATGAATCGATCCTTTTCGATACCCGGAATAAGCACAGACTGGAAATCGCCATACTTCTTATCCTGCATCGAATACAGTCTTTTCTGTATCTCAGTCATCTGGTTCTCCTCTTCGGGCTTTCCCGGCTCGGTTTCATCCCCAGTTTCTACTTCGGCGATAACTTTTCTCCAGATATCTCCACCTATTTCTCCAGGAACGCTTTGACTATCTCTTTGTACATCTCCGGCTCAGTCAGAACCGAAGCGGCGTGAGTCGCGCCCGGTATCAGGTGGAACTCTGTCCTGCTCGTTGTACGCTTATACATGTCCTCGGAATTCTTCGGCAGTATGAAAGTATCATCAGCACCGTGGATGTAAAGAACCGGGACATCGTTATCGTCGAGCGAATCGATCGGCCTCATAGCCTTGATCGCGTAATGATAGCGTATCCTCGATCCTATATCGGCGATGTCGACGAGAACAGTCGGCACGTGGTTGGATCTATACAATTCGCGCAGCACGTTCTCGATGTCCGAGAAGCCGCAGTCAGCGACCGCGAAATCTATGTCCGGTTTGTACTTGAGACACGTGACAGTCGTCGCCGCCCCGAGCGACTCGCCGTGGATCCCAAGCTCAGTAATATCCGTATATCTCTCGCGGGTATCTTCGATCAGGCAGTTAAGATCCTGCCCTTCTCTGATCCCGTATGTCGTGAAAGTCGTTTCATTTTCGCCATGTCCGCGGAGATCATATAAGACGATATTGTAACCGAGGTCCAGATACACCGGCGCGTATTTCAGCGCCCCGATATGGTTGTCCGTGTATCCGTGGCTTATGATCACATATTTCGTGGATGGCTTCGGATTCTTCAGAAACTGTACGTGGAGCACATAGCCGTCATATGACTCGATGGTATAGTCGGTCTTCTCCAGCTTGTCATAGAACGACACATCGTAGTGCGCTTTCTGCCATTCCATAGCTTCATCAAGCGTCTGGCGGCCACCGGTCATGGCAAATGATGGTATCCACAGGGTCAACGCTGCCAAAAGTACCAGTAATATTATTACGATTATTATCATTATCTTACGAGCCTTCCTCATACCTCATATTCTTAATCTTTGCTGAGTAATGTCATTTCCGTTATCTTGCTTAACTTGTCAGCGCTTCTGTTTCTCGGATTTTCGGTCTTTCATCGTAAGCACAAGCGCTATTGCCAGGATCACTACCACAACAAGCGCAGCAGTCCAGATGCCGCGGTCAGGCAGGAACGACTCAGTACCATCGCTGTTGAGTATCATCTCGGCATCGCGGAGCACCCACGCTCCGACAGCCGGTCCGATAAGCCCCGGCACAAACACCTGCCCTATTATACGAACTCCCTGGAACTGACCCGAACGCCCCTCAGGAATGTTGTCTCTTATCATGGCGCCGAACACCGACATACCTGTGAGGTAGCCTGCCATCATCAGGAGCGACCCTATAAACACAGGCGCTGTCGATGTGGTGAAGTACAGTATCAGATAACCCGCGACCAGCATAGCGCACACCGGCATCACGCTCTTCATGAATCCCCATTTGTCATATAGCCTGCCGTAGAACACAGTTATCACTGCGGCGAGCAATATCGCAGGAGCGAAGATCAACACGTAATTTGTCATACCCAGAGTCTTCTCATAATAGATCAGAAGATATGGCATGAATATCTGGATCGAAGTGCCGAATATCGCGAAGTTGAGAAGTGTCAGATAGAGCCTGCTGTTATCTTTCGCAACACTCGGTCTGAAACTGTAGGCAAGCGTCTCGCCAAGGCTCTCGCTGACAGGCTTAAGCCCCGGAGCCTCCTCAATGAGGAACCATCCGAGAATTCCGATGATCGTAGTTGCTATACCGATGATGTAGTATATCGTCGTCCATGCCTCATGTGTGTCGAGGTTGAAACTCATAAAGCCACCGAATACTACGAGTATCGCGATGAGAGGCATCATGGAATTGACGCCCTCTATCTTGCCTCTGTTGGTAGAATTGCCCCTGTCAGTCAGCCAGGCGTTGTACGCAGCGTCGTTGGCTGTGGATCCGAAGTAGGTCATCACGCAGTCCATCACTATCGTGAGCATGATGCTCTTGATATAAGCGAAGCTGATGATGCTTACTCCCCAGATGATATACCCGACGCTCATAAAAGCTTTTCGGCGCCCCACTTTGTCAGAGACAGCTCCCATTATGATAGTCGTGACCGCCGCAGTCACAGCGCTCGCCATCACCATCGCCGAGATGTCGGCCGCCGAAGCATTGAACATCTTGTAGATGAATACGTTAAAGTACATATTCTCTACGACCCACGCCACCTGGCCCATCAGGCCAAAGATCAGCATGGATATCCAGAATTTTTTCCCGAGTCCTTTCTCTTCCATATCGTCTTACCTTCAGATCTTCTTTTCCATAAGTACCATGTTCATGTCTTTCAGGCCATTGAACACGGTCGGTACTATACCGATCTCTTTGTAGCCAAGCTTGGCGTACATCCTGCGGGCAGCTGTATTATCGGCAACGGTATCGATCCTCAGCGCTTCGCAGCCCTGATCCTTGGCAAGCTGCTCGTAAAATCTCACAAATGCCGGCCCAAGACCGTAGCCTCTTGCGCCAGGAGATACCGCCAATGTGTGGAGAACGCATATCTTGTCATCCGGCGCCTCATACTCCCAGTTGCCTTCCGCATACATGTCGACCTGTTCCTTGTTGATGATAGCCGTAGCGACCACTTTGCCGTTGAGCTCGGCAACATACATATCACCTCTGTTAAGCGAAGACTCCGCTGTTTGCACGGTCGGGTAGATGCCTCTCTTCCATCTGGTAGTGGTGAGGCCTGCCTCTTCGGCATCGTGCGTTTCTTCGTAGATCTTTTCGATCGCAGCCAGATCGTTTTTATCCGCTTTTCTGAACATCTCGCTATCTATCGCCTGCCTGAACTGCGTCTCATACAGATCTTTGTAGGTGCCTCCGAGCTCGAGGAGCTCATCGTGAGTGCCCTGCTCAGCGATCACTCCGTCTTTTACAACAAGTATCTTGTCGGCCTTCAGTATGGTCGACAGCCTGTGGGCTATCACTATGCTCGTGCGCCCCTCCATCATGTGTTCGAGAGCATCCTGAATGGCGTTCTCGGAAATGGAGTCGAGCGCCGACGTCGCCTCGTCGAGAATGAGAATCTTAGGGTCTTTTAATATCACTCTGGCAAGCGACAGCCTCTGCTTTTCACCGCCCGACAGTTTGAGTCCGCGGTTTCCTACCTGAGTGTTGTAACCTTCCGGCTGAGAACTAATGAAATCGTGGATGCTCGCGATCCTGCACGCTTCCTCGATCTCCTCCATCGTCGCCTCTTCATTGGCATATCTCAGATTCTCGAGTATCGAACCGTTGAAGAGGTATGTCTCCTGAGTCACCACTCCTATCTGTGACCTCAGATATGGCAGGTCGAAGTCTCTCACGTCCACGCCTGCCACCTTTACAGACCCGGCATTCACGTCATACAGGCGCGGGATCAGATTGACCACGGTGGACTTGCCCGAACCCGATGGCCCTACTATGGCGTACATGCTGCCGCCCGGCACCTCGAAGTTCACGTCCTTAAGAATCTGAGTCTCAGGATTATAGCTGAATGCTACATGCTCATATGTCACAGGCTTGTTATCGACATCGGGCTTTTCGCCGTTCTCAGGCGAGACTATGGTGTTTTCTCTGTCGAAGTAGTCGAAGATCCTGGTAAACAGCGCCAGGCTTCTGGTGAAGTCGACTGATATATTCATCAGCTGCTCGATAGGTCTGTACAGTCTGTTGATCAGCGCTACAGTAGCGGTTATGACACCGACCGTCAGGGTCGGATCGATGTTCCGTATTATGAACCAGCCGCCCGCGAAGTATATAAGCAGTGGTCCCACCTGCGTGAACATGCCCATTACCACGCGGAAGATCTGTCCGGATCTTTGCTCCTTGAGATTGAGGTCGGTCACTTCCTTGTTGATACCAACAAAATCTTCGTACTCCTTCTCCTCGCGGGTGAATATCTTTACGAGCATCGAGCCGCTTACTGACAGAGTCTCGTCTATCTTCTGGTTGAGCTCATCGCTTTTGGCCTGGCTCTGAGTAAGGTATTTCCAGCGCGTGCGCCCGGCTGTCCTTGTAGGGAGCACAAGAAGCGGTATGACAGCGATGCCGACTACAGCGAGCGGCACCGACATGCTGAACAGCGCGATCAGAGTGGTGATGACTGTCGCAAGATTGCTGACCACGTTGGAAAGCGTGTTGCTGATGACAGAGCTAACTCCGCTTATGTCTGTGTTCATGCGCGTGATGATATCGCCCTGCTTCTCGGTCGTGAAGAACGAATGCGGCATGTACTGAAGATGTTTATACATCTGGTTGCGCATGTCGAAGATTATCTTCTGGGATATCCACGCGTTGATGTAGTTTTCAAGCACTCCCACAAGCTGGCTCACGGTCAGAGCCGCGAAAGCCGCCAGCAGCAGCTTGATAAGAAGATCCATGTCCTTGCCGATCAGAGCCTCATCCACGATGCGCCCTGTTATTATCGACGGCAAAAGCCCTACTGTAGCCGACAGCAAGATCGCAATAAATACGAAAACAAACTGCAGCCAGTACGGCTTCAGGTAGCTCATGATCCTCACGAGCAATTCTCTAGTCACTTTAGGTTTGTTCTGCTTTTCCTCTTCTGTGAGGAAACCCCTTGGTCCCATCCTACCCGGTCCCGGTCCTGGCATAAGCGACTTCCTTTCAAAAAACGGCGCAGCCAATACGGCGCGCCGCTATCGGTGACGTGATTTGTTATAACTCTACAGGCACAGGTTTCTGTATTTCTTCTGCAAGCGCCTCAGGATGCTCGAGCAGATACTTCACTATGCGAAGCGATTTCGCGTTGTAGAATCCGTCCGAAAGTCTCTCATCCAGAGTGAATGTGCAGTTGATCACATCTCTTTCCTGCCATGTGCCGTCATACATCAGCTTTTGCTCTTTATGGAGCTTGCCGATGGTGATCATGAATGACAGTGTACCGTAGTTGCTGAGGTGATGGTAGCAGGAGTCAGCACCGATCGAGCCGAGATTGGCGAGCAGAACCGAAGCGTAATTCGGATCGCCGGCAGTAAGCCCTTTTGGCATGACACCGTGGTATTCAAGTCTCTTGAGTGTACCAAAGAACAGTTCAAGAAAAGGCCTTGGAAGGCTGCCGACGAAGTTCATCAGTTTATCGAGGTCGTTGGATTTCTCCTTGCGCACCTTCTCTACATCGCCCAGTATCAGCTTGGATACGGAGTCGAAGTTCATGTCCGGCTCTACCTTCATGAACATAAGAGTCTCGTCCGCGTCATCTCTGAATTTCTGCTTCACCACGAACGACAGAGTGATATCTTTTCTTTGGTAAAAGTATCTGCCTGAGATGAACCAGTTTAGCCTTGGTCTGTGGTATATTGTCCTCGCTACTGCTGTACATATGGCGTGGAAGATCTTCAGATTAGTCCCTTCCTTTTCATTTCTCTCCGCCATGTACTTTACGAGGTCAGTTACATCGAATTGCTCTGTGAGCGAGACCTCAGCCTCTGTCCTTTTAGGCATTACATACGGAAGTATGTTGTGATATCCATCCAGGCCCTTTACTCTGACTCCATCTCTTCTTTTATTGCTGCCCATCAATTATTCCTTTCGGTGACATACTCCAATTATCTCCGCTTTGCTTACCCGTACACATCTTTACAGACCAAGCTTGTCCTTAGCCTGCGCGATCAAGTCCTTAGCAGGAGCAGGGATCTTTTCCTGCACTTCAGTCGCCAGCTTGCCGGCTTCCTCTTTCATGTCTTTTCCGTAAATTGCACCAAGGATAGCAAAAACTGTCGCAACGCCTGTCAGAGCACCAAAGCCCTGCGCCATTCTGCGGCCTCTTACGATCCTTTCAAGTCTTTTCTGTGTCATGATGACCCTCCTTATTATTTCCTTCTTATGATCATATCTTATCGGCCAAGCGGTATCTCAACTACCTCGGCCATTTTTATCAGTGCATGCTCTATCTGACCTGATATCTCGTCCACCATACGCTTTGAGATCTCATCGCTCTTCTCCTTTTGGAGGCTTTCGTAGAACGACTCCTTGATCTCTCTGCTCACACTGTCCATGCGCATCCTGAATGTGTTTTTAGGCACAAGCCTACGCATCGCCTTAGGAATATCGGTTGTAAGCATTTTTTCCTGCATCTTGTCCTTGCCGAGTATCAGGATGACAGCCGAGGCAATAACTCCGATCAGCACTCCTTCCGGGCCGGCCATAAACGGTATGACATCGATCACCGAGATGAGAAGCGCTACAAGCGCCGTAACGATGGAATCGATCAGGAAAGTCATTTCCTCGACCGCAAATATGTTTTTGGCATCGACCTTGATATCTATATCCGAGGCTGTGAGGTATGATTTAAGACTCAGCGCCGTGTAAGGCACCCTGTGCTTTATGCATATAGGGACAGTATAGCCTTCGAGTTCTTCGATCACAGGCTTAAGCCAGTTTGTGATAGGACCCGCAAGCAATTCTCTGGTCTCGTCTTTTTTGAGGAACTCGGCGACGTCTATCTGAAGTATCCCGTCGGTATCAGATAGTTTTTGTATCTCACCGTCTCTCCACCTGTCGAATATAGGCATGGCCACCTGCTCTATCATCGGGTCTACCAGGCAGTCGACCGCGTCTTTATAGAGCTTAGGGATGTTCTTTTCAACTATGTCCTCTATCGTTGTATCGCTTATCAGTTTATCGAGATCTTCCCTGAACTCCCTGACATCCTCATCTATGCGCCCGCAGTATGCCAAGCCCCTGGCCACGGAGAATTCCGGATCCGAAGCGGCTATTATCACTGAATCAGGGAACACTTCACTGCACCAGTCCCTGATAGCTTCAAGTTTGCTTACTCCGCCTGTAAGGAATATGAGTTCGGGCTGCTGACCTGAGATATTAGCTTTCACATCTTTGAGTGACGATATGAATACGTCCTTCCAGGAGCGTCCGCCCAGGCTCTGTGTCTTTTTGTTGACAAGCTGCTTCGCGAGATCAGCATTCATCTTCAGCGTCAGCTTCACCGGGCGATCATAGTGCAGCACTATCGTCTCCTTGCAATCGTGGGTTGCCCAGTACTCTTCGTCGGAGAAGTATTTCTCTTTCAGCCTGCGGGCAGCGAACTCGGCGTAATTCTTCCACGCGTCGCTGGCTTCGAACACGGCTTTTATCTTTTTGCGGCTTAAACCCGCCGACTCTACAGCACTTTCGAGCAGTATCTCGTCCATTATGCCGCCGCCTAGAACTACTTCACCCGCGGTCTGCATCTCGACTTCTTTGCCGCCCATTATATACGCAAAGTCTGTGGTCGATGATCCTATATCAACTACCAGTACCGGCTTGGACAGTATATCCACGCCCACCTGCAGATGCTTGGACTGACAGGCGCTCACCATGGCAGCTCGGGATTCCGAGATGATCTTTGCCGGCGGATATCCGGCGCTTTCGAATATCTCGCGGTAATGCTCTCTGGCATTTTTGTTCCAGCCGGCCGGGCATCCGATGTAGAACGAGCAGTCCTCGTTTTTTATCAGATCGCCATTGCCGTAAAGTTCGCCCAGAACTCCCGCGGCAAAGCTCTTTACATCAGACGCACTCGAGCGATCTGTCAGAAACTTGCTCTTGAAGCGAATACGGCGTTTTGTAACTTTATCGGCATAGCAGGCTTTCTCGCCTATTATAAGTTCACCCGAAGCCGGCACGGCATATGCCGTGATAAAACTCTGCTCACCCACTACGGTAAGCACCTCAGGCACTGCCTGTTCTGTCTTGTCAAGCCTGGTGACAGCACTTTCCGCATCACCAAGATCAAATCCGAAAAAACGATCCATAAGAGATCCTTTCTGTATCCTATTTGCCCTTAGCGGCAAGTCCTTTCCTCAGGAGCCCGCCCTGAGCAACCAGAGCCGGTCTTATGGTAGCCCGGACATTGCCCGGCATCAAGTCGAAGAATTGGGCGGTGTCCTTACTGTAATCAACTACTTCGATCTGATTTCTGTGCAGGAAGTACTTGATCTGCTCTACTTTTTCGAGAGCATATTCGGGATCGCCGCTGTATGCCGCCGCTAAAAGATCAGAGAAAAGATCGAGCTCAGACTGTGTAACTTCCTTGCCATCGATCGTCCCTGCCTTTTCCTGCACTTCCCTTTGTTCTGCCGCATGTATCTCCTCTATGCACTGGTCAACCGCGAGTATAGTATTCCTGAAACTGCGGTAGACTTTATCGGCATCGATACGTATCTCAACCTGCTGGTCTTTCTTGGAAGCCTTTTTCTTTTTAGGACGTGAGTATATGTATCCCGAAAGGTAAAGGCATATCATGCCACCTACCACAGCGCTCCCGTGCAGCAATACGGTGTCACGGGCTTTTTCTTCTGCCGCTATGAAGGCATCCAGCAGAGGAAGCCCTGCTCCGAACACACAGAACGCCAGGCCCAGGATCAGCATCAGCAAGAACGATATCTTGAACGAGCCTCCCTCTACCTCGGCTTCATGACCGCTCTCCCACACTTTTGTCTTGCCGTTGGAATCCATTAATGGCAACGAAAGCCTGACCGCCTGCACCATATACGCGGCGGCTTCTCTTTCACGGTCGCTCCCGGCCTGCTCATTGTGCCTAAGTAGCAGCTTGTCGAGTTCTTTGTCCAGGACACTTACAGCCTTATCGGCAGTGGCTGCGGCGGACAGTCCCGTCAGCAGTTTGTCTTTGTCTTTTTCAAGTAATTCTGTCATTTTCATAGTGATTTAATTCTAACACAAACCGCAGGTTTCTTACATATTATATGCCATGCTCTTGTATGCAGTTTTATGACAAACCAAAAAAGGCCTTACGGCCTTTTAGTCGGAAAGTCTATTATGGTCTTGACAGTTTTCCTAAATGTGAAGGAGATCATAGGCTTCGTCATATATCTCGGCAGTCCTGAGTATGCGTATATCGTCACCAGATCTTCCAACCAGTTGATATCCGATTGGCAGACCATCCTTTGAGAATCCCGCCGGAGCAACCAGCGACGGATCCCCTGTCATATTGAACAACGAAAGGAATCTCGTAACCGCATTGCCGGCAGGCACCTTCTCTCCCCCGATGTCTACAAAATCCTCTTCGACGTCCGGTGCTGTGCACGGAGCTGCCGGTAAAAGGAGCATATCAACTGTATCGAAAAGCTTTCCAATCTCATTTTTATAGTAATTCTTTATACGTTTCGCCTTTACATACTGTTCAGCCAGGATGAACTGACCTGCAGCCATTCCCGCGAGCATGTCTTCAGCGTATTTGCCACTATTTTCCTCAAGCCATTTGCTGTGGTAACTGAGTATCTCAGGCAACTGTATCACGAGCGAGGCAGTCCTGGAGTCCTCCAGATCAGGGAGTTCGACATCTATCAGATCGGCCCCTGCCTGAATGAATCTTTCCTTTACCTTCTCCATCAAAGTGGCTACATCAGGTTCAAGGTTTTCATAGAAGAAACTTGTCGGGATCCCGATCCGTAAGCCCTTGAGGCTCGCGATATCCGTGCATCCGTTGCTCGCATTCTGCTCGGCCTTTTCTATATACCCTGTTTCTTCCAATACTATCCTGATGTCTTCCGCACTACAGGCGAGCACGCCCACATGGTCGAGCGTCCAGCTGAGAGGTATCACTCCTTTGCAAGAAATAAGACCGTATGTAGGCTTGAATCCGGCAAGTCCAGAGAGTGCCGCCGGTACTCTTGAGGACCCACCTGTGTCTGTCCCGAGTGAAAAGCATCCGTAGCCGGCAGCCACAGCACCGGCAGAACCGCTACTGCTGCCGCCAGCTAGTTTCGCTTTATTATAAGGATTTCTTACCGTCCCATAGTGAGGATTGCGTCCGGTCGCACCGTACGCAAACTCGTGAAGGTTGACCTTTCCGAGAAGCAATGCGCCGGTGGAATACAGCCTTTTCACCACTTCAGCATCTTCGGAGGGGATATTGCCTTCAAGCACCTTAGACCCGCCTGTTGTCAATATCCCCTTCGTCTCAAATACGTCCTTGAGAGTGAAAGGTATTCCACGCAGCATGCTTCCTGGTCTTCCTTCTTTCAATTCTTTTTCGACCCTTTCCGCCTGATGCAAAGCGATTTCTTCAGTGAGCGTGATAAATATATTCTCTTCTTCCGCATTCTCTTTGACGCGTGCAAAGACATCTTCAATCAGTTCGCTCGGTCTCACTTTGCCTTCCTGGAACAATCCAGACAATTCTTTAATTGAATACATGATCTCTCCTTATGTATGGATCTTCCGCGCGGAACTAAAGAGGGTCGAAGCCATCTGTTTCAGGGCCGCCGGCCCGGTTGATGGAGTCGATGATATCCTGAAAACCTGATACCGTCCCCATCTGCGGGTCGACTAATTCGGTAATGCACACTGCAAGTTCCTTGTGCCCCTTCAGCCCTTCAAGCATCTCTTTAAGCAGTTCTTCACTAACTATTCCGTTTTCTTTCATTTCCGTTCACAGGGGTCTAAAGAATCAGCAAAGACTTATCCATTTTAGTCAGATATTCAAATCCAGTCTCTGTCACCAGCACCGCGTCGCCGACTCTGCCTGCCACTCCGTTTGGCAGAGTAACAGCTCCGTCTACGGCGAAAGTCATACCTGGCTGCAGAATGGTTTCATCATCAACTCTGAGCTCAGGTTTTTCCAGTCTTGAATATCCGATCGAACGGCCTGTCCTGTAGCAGATCCCATAGCCATGATCTTCATAGTACTTTTGAGACGCATTATGCACATCACAGGCCTTCACTCCAGGCTTAATCATGTCGAGAGCTGCCTGCTGAGCCTCTATGGCCTGCTGATAGACCATTGCCTCTTCATCAGTGCAGCTTCCAACGAAGTACTGCCTGTCAAAGGCGCCTTTCATGCACTTGAACTCCGCAATATTGCAGAAACACATGTAGACGGAATCGCCCTCCTTGATCCTGTTGATGCCAGCCCTTTTGTGGACCATGTTCATGTCGCCTCCGGTCTGGAGTATCTGGATGTCTCTGGTGATTGCCGGAGAGAAATATGCATTAGGACCGGAAGTATCCTCAGCCAGAAGCTCGGCGTATTTTCTGACGCCTCCTTCCATTATGGCCAGAGCGACTTCATATTCCGGTACCCCGATGGCGATCGTATCCCTCGCTGCTTCGCACATCGCTACTGCGACTTGTCCCACTTTGCGCATGATCTCTATCTCGCCAGCGTCTTTGATCATCCTCTGCATGCACATTGTCATGTACATGTCCACGATCTCAACATCAGGGAACTGATCTCTTACAAAGCCTGTCAGCACAGGATCTGTCCTGTTGACCTCCAGGCCTACCCTTTTCTTTCCGTTTATCGCGTCCTTGATGTACCCACGCCACTCATCGCCTACGCCATCTGTCCATGGCAGCAACTCGCCTACCCAGGTCATCTTCTCACCCATGTCACGCTCAAGGCTCGGAATGACGACTTTTATGTCACCCTGCTGAGGGATTATCGCGATAGTAGGGCGACCGAAATCCATTCCCAAATAATCATGTATACCCGTGAAATAGAACACGCTGTCCCTGTCCATCACTAAAGTGACATCGACATCCATTTCCTGCATCTTTGACTGCAGTTCGGTAACTTTTCTTTTCATTCTCTCAAACATACCAATCACCCCTTTTGATTAAGACTCTTCTTTGTGCCCCGAAAACCATGTCTTGATATCCTTCAGTGCAGAAAAGAATATATATACAACTGATACCCAGGCAACACCGAATATTGCATATACCAGTACTTTGAATGCAGCTAAACTAAGCATGATATGCCTCCTTTCCTATCACTTGTTTTCGAATTTGAACTTATCCTTAACTACGAGTCCGCCAATGATAAGGATGACCAGAGGCAGGAACAGCGAAACAAGGTTGCCGTAGAACGATGCGTTCACCGGATCGCCTTTCATGGTCAGGAGATATGTGGCAATGCCGCCAATCACTCCAAGCACGATAGACCAGATAGTAACCGCTTCATTAGGGCCGTCCCACCAGAGTCCGATAAGCAGTGCCGCCATAGGAGCAGCAAACACAATACCTGACATGATATCTACGTATACCAGGGATACACCATTGAGCAGGATAGCGGCAATGATCACTATTATGCCAAATCCGTAGATGATGAATTTGCCCTTCTTTGCTCTCTCTTCTACTGTGAGTTCTGAATCCTTCGTCATATCTCCTTGGAAGTCTCCGAAAATGAGAGCCTGCAATCCTACTATGGCATTGCCCGCTGTAGTCATGCCCGCGAAGAATACCACCAGAGAGAAGATCAGTGGACCTACCACCGGAAGGTATTTACCGAATACGAACGATCCGACTTCAGAGCTAACGCTTATCTCGGCACCGCCCGGTACGAGTCCAAGAGCAAGTCCTGTACAACCGAGGCAGATGGCGCAGAGGATAGGGATAGGACCCCAAGCGAAGATAGTTCCGAAGAGATAGGATTTCATCATAGTCTTATCATTGATAGTCGCCAGAGCTTTCGAATAATACCCCTGATCGAGGAATACATAACCAAAACTGATGACGATGGTTATTATCAGATACTCAAAAGATGACGGTGTCATCAGCGATAGCGTGCCTTCCATATGGTTTGGATCGGCAGTATCTGTAGCAACTCTCATAAGTCCTTCATACAGATTGTCTATTCCGAAGCGGCTGAGCACTACAGGCAGCAGCGCGAAGATAGCGACACTGATGATGGTGAACTGGATGAGGTCGTTGATTACAGAACCTCTGAGTCCTACCTGAGTAATGTAAACGGTGATGATGGTAGCAACTATGATCACTACTACCGGATAAGGGATCTTGAACAGGTTGTTCATCGTATATCCGATACCGATCATCTGCTCTACCATAATGTATAAGCAGAGTCCCACCGCGAACACCAGCATTATGGTCTGCACAGTCTTGCCATATCTCATCTTCATCACTTCGGTGAATGTGATAGCGTCCGGAAAGATCTTGCGGATCCTGATGATCACAGGTATGAAAATCAGGAATGGGATGAAAGCGCCTACAGCATAAGCTATGCCTCCGCTTATACCAAACAAGAAACCTGTCTCACTCGTTCCAACGATCGTTGTCGTCCATATCCATGAGACCATGACGGATGCAGCCGTAAGGCCCATAGGTAACGTGTGCCCGGCCGTTACGAAGTCGTCAATGTCCTGAAGAGGGAATTTCTTACTGATAAAATATCCCAGGACCATGAATATGACGGCTAGTGCTCCTAATATTAGATAGCCATACATACTGTTATCTCCTTTCTACTTTACTTTCTGTTCTTTCTGAACCTCCATAGATCAATGCTCCCTCAAGAGTCTGCCTAAGCCTTCGATCTTATCATCGATGCCGGCCATTCTCAGTGTGTTCCAAAGCATTGCCTGATTACTGCAGATAACCGGTTTCCCTGTTATCTCCTCCAATTCTTCAACGCATTCCATAAACCTAGGCGCCCCGCATGACAGCAGGATCGCATCAGCATCAGGACGGTCGAGAGCCAGCGCGAACTCTTTTATAAAGTCCGTTGTGATGCGTATCATATCAGTGTCATATAGAAGATTGAGTCCCTGCCAATCAAGGATCTCGAACCCCTTCTCCTCGAAGAACGTAGCTACGTTGGAAGCCAGTTCATCGATGTAAGGGCAACCTGCAACTATTTTTTTTACTCCCATAGCCTCCAACGCCTTAACCACGGAAGTTCCCAGGGATGTAGGCTCGGCATAAGGCGCTCCCTTTTTCAACTCTGTAAGTGTAGTCTCCTCACCCATCGCGACAGTGCCCGATGTGCAGGCATAGCAGATCACGTCCACATGATCATCAGGAAGGATCTTTGACGCCGCATCCGCAAGTCCTACTGCACACTGTGCCTCAGATTCAGTACTGATCTCTCTCGGCATCATCACACGGGAGAAATACATCCCGACACCTTCCGGACAGTGCTCTAGCATTTCCGCCTCAATGGTCATTTCATTAGGTATGACTACAAAGCCTATCTTTGCGCGGTGGTTCCGCCCGCCATCAAAACGTGTATTCCACTTTTTGGACTGTACCTGCATTTTTAACCTCCTTCCCTCTTATTGCAGAGAGTCATACAACTCATCGATATTGTATGTTTCGTATGGAACCGAATTCGCTCTCTCCCAATACCATGCACTGTGTTCTTTGCCTTCCAGGGCTTTCTCAAACTCTTCAGTAGTGAATATGCTAACTCCGTACACCCAATTGGCCATGGTGAGAATGCCTGCTTTATGTTCACCTTCCGAAGCTGCCGTGATGGCATCCTTGACCAGCGTGACTGTGTAGTCTCTGGCCCAAGCATCATATGCAGTATTAAGCACGCAACAGTCAGTGATACCACCTATTATCACGACTCTCTCTATCTTGTACTTCCTCAGGACGAGGTCTGTACAGGTCTCGTAGAATGCCGACCATCTCTGTTTTGGGATCACGCATTCGCCTTCGATAGGTGCAACCTCATCGATTTCCTCCGAGCCCTCAGATCCTCTTATGCAGTAGACCGGGTCACCGTTTTCGTCTACATCGTCAAATGGATGCGTGACATGTCTGTCCAGCCAGTACTGCAGATGTATTATCGGATAGCCTTTTTTTCTACAGGCCTCAAGCACGCGTCCACAGTTACTTGCATATTCTTCAAAGTTATATGCATTGCCGTAGTCATCGTTGGCTACGTTGGGATCAGGACTGTACTCTTTTTGGATATCGATCAGTAGCAATGCCACTTTTTCGTTGTCGAAATCTGCGATTCTCTTCATACTGCTCCTCCTTTCAGCTAAGACTCTTATTAATAAGCGATACAATTTCTTTCACCGGAACATCGAGCTCTTCTTCCATCGTTGTCAATAGTCTCCCTTGATCATCCGGGGCTATGAACGGCGAGGTGATCCTCCTGAATTTTTCGTCCACCCAGGCAAGTCCAAGTTCAGAGTCATCGGGCTCCCCCGGAGCTTCCACAGCTTCAGTCATATACATACGCCCGTCTCCAAGAGTCATTTCTACACGGGCTAACCGCTTATCCGGGAATTCCGCATCCAGAATAGGATCTACCATGAACTCCAATCGATCCATCATAGCCATAACTCCGACATCGCTGAGAGCTTCATCACATACTTGCTTGAATCCCACATCTCCATATACGATGGAGGCCGCCACAGGCCATGCTATATTGTACTGAGCCTCATCCGTGGCAGATGGTCGTATCTTGCTGAGCCTCGCCGCTGATTCAAATGTATATACTTTTACATTTTTTATGTCTTCCGCTTTGATACCATGCTCCTTCATGAGCCTTGTACAAGCCAGTACGGGCTGGTGCGCCCATCTGCAGCATGTATATGGCTTGAAGTACAGCTCGGTTATGCGAAACCTGCTGCCGAGATCGTCAAGATGTTCTTTGTATTCCGGCATCTCCAGTATGTGACCCTTGCCGGTTGAACCCGCGATGGTTTCCATCACTGCCATAGCTCCTATGAGTGCTCCGAAAGGAACGCCATCCTTATTCATCGAAGGATATTCAACAGAGCGCATCACAGGTGTCATAGGTGCGTGAAAGTCCGCTATGGAAAGAGCGTTATTGAGTTGTTCCTTGCTCAGTCCACATATCCTGCCAATGGCTGCAGCAGTACCAAATGAGCCATATGCGCCTGTACTGTGAAGGTATCCATAATGATCCTGCATCGCCAGCGCCCATCTTATGCTGAGCTCGTAGCAGACAAACAGCGTCGTAAGATAATCTTTCCAGCAAATATCCTTTTCAAGTGCTGCAGCAAGAGCGCCCGGCACAAATGACGTTCCCGGATGACCGCAGATCTCACGATGACCATCGTCTATGTCAAAGGAATTACTGCTGTGTGCCATCACGGAAGTCGCTCCGATCATGCTGTATGTCTTTTCAGAACCCACGACTGGCACATTGCCCCCAAAGCCGAGCGAAGCCGCCAATTTTTCTCCCGCCCTGAACTGAGAGCCACCACTTCCGATTATCAGAGCTGTCATAAGATCGATCCCACACATCAGAACATGCTCTTTGATGTCAGCAGGGATGTCGTCCCATTGCGTCTCTAATACATATTTTTCTGTCCTGTAATCGGTGATGAATTCCATGACTTTACCTCTTCCCGGTATCAGCCCTTATATGTACCATTATTGAGATAATCCAGCAGTTCTTCTTTGGACATATCTCCTATCCCCAGATAATTTAGATCGTATTTGCTTTCAAAAAAGCTCTTACCATGCATGGCTCCGGCAAGCACGATCATCGCGTCGATTATCGGAGTATTTACACCATAGGCCACTCCAAGATCGTGATATATCTTGCAGCCAATTGGCACGTCCTCAGTCATATAGCGGTGGTGTATACTGTTAGGCCCTGTGTTGCCCTCGTCAGAAGGCTGGTCAAGTGGGAACACAACATTGTCGTCCCCATTCTCATCAAGCCCCATGTATTCTTGAGTGAGCACGCTGCGTCTCGAGAAGAACATTTCCTTTTTATACTTTGGAACGCCCACACCGATCGCCTCAGCGAGCGCTATCTCTTCTTCATAAAACTGATACTGCACTTCGCAGATCGATGGGCAGAGGCCATGAGAATACATCGAATAAGAATTATGATCATAACCTCCGAATATGACTCCCCAGTTTTCCATGGTCGATACACCAAGTACCGTCGCCGGCACGTGGATCACCGGATTTACATTGGCAAAATCTACATCGAGAACCGTATTGGCTACCGATGGACCATCGCCCTGAGTCACTGCGTCCATGCATGGTAGATATTTTGAAGCCTCGATAAAGTCATCCGTATCTGTCATAGGAAGCGCTGCTCCGCGAAGAGTGATCGCCCTGTATTTCGCTGTCACATGAGGGAATACGCACTTTCCTATGCTCTCAAGGCGCGTTCCGTAAGGGGCTGATGACCAGCCTCCCACGATAACCTTCGCTGTGCACCCTTCTTCACGCATCAGGCGTCTTAAGAGGAGACATCCGAAATTATCTGCGAACACATTTACCACCTGTCCGTCCTCGAGATGAGGTATCAGAGCGCGGAACATCGACTCATGGCCCCATGAGCCGCACGATACCACGATGTGACCTGCCCCCTTTACTGCTTTTGCCATATCGCTGGTGACAACATCCGGAAACGCTCGTCCTGATCTTTCAAAGCAATACTTATTTCTCTGGACACCATCCAGAAGTATGCCGGTCTTATCTATGTCTTTAAGCGACTTTTCCGCAAAAGGCTCTACGTCGAAAAGTCTTACTTCTCTGCCCGCGAGCTTTATGTCCGCAGCTATGGTCTTTCCTACCGCGCCACCTCCAAGCACAGCGACTGGCATATCCTCAAGATACTGCATTTTACCCATTTCTTCAGCCTTCCTTCCTTCTTAAATCAAACATTGACAACATCTCCACATGTCAATATAGTGATAGCATGTAAATGCTTGACTGTATATTGTCCTTAATGTTGTCTTTAATGTGAGGTAACCATGAGTTATGATCTTCTTCTCATCGGCTATAAGGCTGATCTGGACCAGGCCGATCAGGTCCTGGATACATATTTTAAGGACATAAATGCGACGATGTATGAGATAGATTCTCTTTCTGAAGACAGGGCCGCCGAGACAGTGGATGACCTCAACCAACTGTGTACTGGCGCTGCCGGCATCTTATTTTTACGTAAGGAGATATACCTATTCATCTCATCGCACATGGAATTCAACATCCCATCGCGCTACGCCGATATCGATGAGGTGACGCTTAGGTTGATCCTATTGCGCGCAAGACTAGGCTTTACCGAGATGATCAAGGGATTAAGCGCTGATGTTTTCAGCAAAGCCCAACTGTTGCCGCTACTGGCAGATGCAGATATTTTCGATGATAAAGCAGAGATAAACACTATCCCTTATTTTCGTTGCGTACATCTTAGCGCGGAGGAGATTGCGGATTATCATATTGAAAATTTGGAAAGTGGAGCGAGTTTGGCATTGACAAACTTCCCCGATGTCTATGAGATACTGCGTGAAAAAAGGCTACCTGTATCCTATGTCGACTACGCGCCGCACAGCATCGTACAGGAAATCCGTAATCTCAAATTGGGTGTAAGGCTCCATGAACGACAGGAGCGCATAGGTTATATATATATTTGTCTGAGATATAAGTACACGACTATCAATCTGATACAGGTACCAATGCGTGAGACCGATGAGCTGACACGCATATCGAATTACATCAATCTCTTTGCCAGATCCATAGACGCGGCGTGTGTGTCCCTCAGTCGTTGGGAGTATATGATCCTCTGTAACGAGAGCCTGCTTTTAAACGAGACAAACAATTTCCTGGAAATCTCGCTCATTAAGAAAATTACCGAAGAGAGCGTCTTCGATATGCTCATGTCGATCGGTTTTGGCAAGACTCCAAAAGAAGCTTACTCCAATTCCATGATCTCATATGCAGTCAGTGTAAGACTATCCACATCCAATGTCGTAGTCACATTTGACGGCAAGGATCCCGAAACGTCCATACTCTATCAAGCCGACGGAGACGAAAACACACCTAAAGAGGTCTCGATCGAATATGATAGTGTTAGCCGTTTAGCAAAAAAGAGCGGCATAAGTTATGCAACGCTCCATAAGCTATATGTATCATATTTAGAGAGACAATCGCCCCACTTCACTTCAAAGGACATAGCCGAAGTGCTGGAAATATCAGTTCGCTCGGCCAACCGTTTGTTACAGAAACTGCTTGACAGTGGCTCTGCAGTCATAGTAAGTTCCGTGTCTCTAAACGGTTCAGGACGTCCAAACAGAGTCGTCAAGATCCACTTCTAGACGCGATTCTACAGAATATATTCAATCAGTAAGATGAGTGGCGCAGCAATGCCACAGTACATCGCTGCGTCTTTTATATGTTCAAAACAAGGCTAGGCAAACTTGATCACCTGCATCAGGGGATCGAACAGGCTTCCCTCGCGCTGCACAGCTTTAGGCTTGCCCCCGATACTGATCTCGCTGATATACCAGTAATCTGTGCTCCGCTGATAAACATCAGGGCGAACGCGATCATAATGGTAACTACTTTCTTTTCCATGGCTTTACCTCCATTTCCATAGAACAAAGTCCCCCACTATGGCATAGATTATTTCGGCTGTCCTTTTACGTAAACGAATCTAAATGCGTATTATGCTCACTCTTAACAAATTACAATAATAGACGGTGCTTTCTCATGCTAAGATCGCGCAAATGAAAAGACCGGCATGACTGCCGGCCTTAGATTACATCTTCGTCTCTGTTTACTTTTCAGCTTTGCTGTCTGTTTTCACCAGTCCGATCTCTTCAGGCTCGATCTTTTCAAAGATAGGGACTATCCCTTTCTTCATCGTCTCGTCATAGCCTCTTTTCGTCCCAATAGTCCAAAGCACTTCGAGTCTGTCCTTGCCTGCTACCATTCTCTGCATCGCCTTGTTGTTCCTGTGCTCATACTTATAAGCGATGAACTTAGGCTTGGTGAAAACATTGAATACACAAAATGTCAGCGCGACTATCAGATGGAGCGGAAGTCCCTCAGGCTTTCTGAAATAGTCCTGAGCGAGCTGTCCGCGTGTCCATTCAGGTCTGAGTTTGCGCATGTCATAGACTGCCCTTGGATCAAAACTCTCCACCGCGAACGGTCCCTTGTAACTGTCGAGTCTTTTTGCTACAGCCTCCGCCAGCTTTCTGTGATTGCCGCGGTTTGGCTTGAGCTCTACCATCAGAGGCAGCCCTGTGCCTTCGTACAGATCGAGCAGCTCATCAAACGTAGGGATAGTCTCATCAGTGTTTCCGAGCCTCAGCTTTTTCAGCTCTGGTAGGGTGTAGTCCTCTATCTCCCCCGGAGCCCCTGTCATGCGATTTAGATATTCATCGTGGAATATCACCAGGCTTCCGTCCTTGATCAGATGTACGTCAAATTCCGAGCCGAGCCCGTATTCTATAGCCCTCCTGAATGCGGGAAGTGAATTCTCAGGTATCTCCGGCTTTTTATAATAGCCCCTGTGGGCATAACGCTCGGCAAGTCCGAGCTTGTATAATTCTTCTTTATTCATTTAGTCATCCATATCTTCGAATGCCTCAAGGCCCTTCTTAGCCTCAGGCACTACATCTCCGTGCTTCACCTGCGTCATCGTGATAAAGCTGAAAACAACGAATAATGACGCATATGGGAACAGCACTTTATAACTGATAGTTCTCATCAGGAAGCCCGCCAGTATAGGCGTCACCACCTGAGCCGCCATTGAAGCGGTATAGTAGTAGCCGGTGAATTTTCCGACATCGGAGCCCTTGCACATCTCAACCACCATAGGCAGAGAATTTACGTTTATAGCTGCCCAGGCGAATCCCACCAGAACGAACATCACGTACATGATAGCGTTTATGCTGCTGTAGATCGAGGTGAGAATGAATCCCGAGAAGAAACTGATAGCAAGGATAGCTACTCCTATCATGATGGTCTTTTTGCGGCCGATCTTGTGCGCGAGATTTCCGATCGGTATATACGATACTATGGCACCTGCTCCGGCTATAAGTATGCAGGTGGAAGCTCCTCCGAGTCCCTCTCCCATCACTCTGTCGACATAGGTGGTAAACCATGTGGTGATGCCGTTGTATCCAATGTACCAAAATGCTATCGATGCCAGGATGAATCCCAGGCTCCTTTTTACTTCGGCAGGCAATACTTCATTGCCGCTTCCATCGTCTTTAGCCAGATTCCACTCCGGATGCTTCGCCTCGATCTCCTGATTTTCCTTTGCGCACTTTGGCTCATTGATCGTGAGCATAAGTATCAATATCGAAACGGCCATTATCACTGATACCACAATGAAAAGCGGCTGATAGTTGACATGCTCGAGCCCTTGCACCTTTGAATTAGGATACATTATAGCTGCCGCTCCCAGAGAGAGCATAGTTCCTACAGCTCCCATCAGATTGATGATGGCATTGCCCTTTGAACGGAGTGGCTTAGGCGTAAGATCCGGCATCAGCGCCACAGCAGGCGATCTGTATGTGCCCATGGCTATCAGAAGCAGTCCGAGAAGCACTATGAAGAGCACGAACTTGCCTGTGCTTGGCGCCGCGTAGTACGAGTTGTCGACGCCTGACAGCAGGTTTATCAGTATCACTGCTGCCGCTGTTCCGCCTACTATGAAAGGCATGCGTTTTCCGAAGCGGGTATTAGTGCGATCGGATAGCGCACCAAAAATAGGCAGAAGGAACAACGCAAGCACGTTGTCTGCTGCCATGATCGTTCCGGAGAATGTCTCGTTCAGCTGAAAAGTCTTGGTGAGTATCAGAGGGATCACGCTGTCATACATCTGCCAGAATGAGCAGATCGACATGAAAGCGAGTCCTACCAATATCGTTCTCTTGTTGTTCAGTTTCATCTTTACTTGTAACCTATTCTTTCGAGTTCTTTTGGAAGATCCGCAAACTTTTCTATTCTTCCCTCCGCGTCGGATATATCTCCGAATCCGTAATCCGCGCTGATGCAAGGTATACCTGCTTCATGAGCAGCGTCGGAATCCTTCTGGATATCTCCTATGTAAACAGCCTTGTCAACACCGTTGCGCTCCATCACGAGCCTGATGTTGTCAGCTTTGAGGAGGCCTGTGCGGCCCCATTCCTCATAATCGACGAAGTATTTCGCCGTATCCATGGAGTCTAAGAAGGCTTTTATATAACCCTCCTGACAATTGCTGACCACGGCCATTTTGATCCCAATATCAAAGAGCTCGGCGAGCGTCTCTCTGACACCGTCAAAGAGATCGCCCCCGTGCTCTGCTATATAGCCGTTTTCGAAGACCTCACATCTGCGGGCCAGAGCGTAGCGCTCTGCATCAGGAAGATCGGCGAAAATATCATCAGCGATCTGGTTCATGGTCTTTCCCATGTTGCGCTGGATATCTTCCGCCTTTATCCCCCTGTCAACGCCGGTCTCTCTTTTGATCAGGATGTTCCATGAATCCGCTACCGAGACCGAGGAGTCCCATAGCGTTCCGTCCAGATCGAAAATCAGCATTGTCTTTATTACTTGTTCTGCAGATACTCGTCGATCGAAGCAGCAGCAACTTTGCCTGCTCCCATAGCCGAGATAACTGTTGCAGCGCCTGTTACAGCGTCGCCGCCCGCGTAGATGCCTTCACGTGATGTGAGTCCGCCTTCGTCTACTACGATGCCGCCCTTTCTGTTGACCTCAAGACCCTCTGTGGTGTTCTTGATGAGTGGGTTAGGGCTTGTACCGATAGCGATTACTACAGCGTCTACATCGAGATCGAATTCACTGCCTTCGATAGGAACAGGACGTCTTCTGCCGCTTGCGTCAGGCTCACCGAGTTCCATCTTGATGCAGCGGAGACCTCTTACAGTACCGTTCTTAGGATCTCTTGGATCATCAGGATTCTGATATCCGAGTACCTCTACAGGGTTGTTGAGGAGACGGAAATCGATTCCCTCTTCCTTAGCGTGCTCAACTTCCTCTGCACGGGCAGGAAGCTCTTCCATGGAACGTCTGTATACGATGTATACGTGCTCTGCACCGAGTCTGAGAGCTGTTCTGGCTGCGTCCATAGCAACGTTTCCGCCGCCGACTACAGCGACTTTGCCGCCCTTCATGATAGGTGTGTCAGGATCATCGTCTCTGAAAGCCTTCATGAGGTTGGAACGTGTCAGATACTCGTTAGCGGAGTAAACGCCTCTGAGCGACTCGCCAGGGATGTGCATGAAGCTAGGGAGTCCGGCTCCGGAGCCTACGAATACTGCCTCATATCCCATGTCGAAGATCTCGTCGATAGTGAGAGTCTTACCGATAACTACGTTAGTCTCGACATCAACGCCGAGGTCCTTGAGTCCTTCTACCTCGCGGGCTACGATAGCCTTTGGAAGACGGAATTCAGGGATACCGTATACGAGTACTCCGCCAGGTGTGTGGAGAGCCTCGAAGATAGTTACTTTGTAGCCCTTACGAGCAAGGTCGCCTGCGCATGTGAGTCCCGCAGGGCCGGATCCTACGATCGCTACCTTGTGACCGTTTGATTCAGGAGGATTAGCCTTAAGAGCTTCCTGATCGTTGTGCCAGTCAGCTACGAATCTCTCAAGACGGCCGATGCCTACAGGCTCGAACTTCTTTCCGAGTGTGCAGAGCTGCTCGCACTGTGTTTCCTGAGGGCATACTCTTCCGCATACAGCAGGGAGTGAGGATGTCGAAGCGATGATCTGATAAGCGCCCTCGAAATCTCCCTCTTTAATTTTTGCTATAAACTCAGGGATATGTACGTTTACAGGGCATCCCGCAACGCAAGGCTGGTTTTTGCAGTTAAGGCATCTTGCTGCCTCTGCGAGTGCTGTTGCCTCTTCATATCCGAGTGCTACTTCGTTGAAATTATGCGCACGTACCTGTGGGTCCTGCGACGGCATTTCATGTTTTTTAGGATCAATTGCCATTACTATTCCTCCCCTTTCTACGCGTTTGCCTTGAGCTCATCTGCCTGCTTGAACATATTGCATACATGATCATGCTGCTTGCGCTCATAGTCAAAGTATGTTCTGCCTCTGGCGATAGCCTCGTCAAAGTCTACTTCGTATCCGTTGAAGTCCGGACCGTCAACGCACGCGAACTTAGTCACATCGCCTTCCTCTGTGTGGAGAGTAAGTCTGCAGCAACCGCACATTCCTGTACCGTCGACCATGATAGGGCTCATCGATACTGTGATAGGAGCATTGAAGTCCTTAGCAGTCAGTGTTACGAACTTCATCATGATCAGTGGTCCGATAGTGATGATCATATCGAACTTCTCGCCGGCCTCGAGCAGCTCACGAAGAGGAACTGTTACGTTACCCTCGCGCTTGTACGAACCGTCATCTGTCATAACGATCAGTCTGTCAGAGCAAGCGTCGAACTCGTCCTCGAGGATAACGAGATCCTGGCTTCTGAATCCGATGATGCTTGTTACATCAGCGCCGATCCTGTGGAATTCCTGAGCTACAGGCCATGCGATAGCGCAGCCTACTCCGCCGCCTACGATGCAGACTTTCTTGATGCCCTCTGTCTCAGTTGGGTTGCCGAGAGGGCCTACGAAGTCCTGAAGGTAATCGCCTTCCATCTTGCGGTTAAGCTTCTCTGTTGTAGCTCCGACTACCTGGAAGATGACCATTACAGTGCCTTCTTCAGGATTGGTGCCTGCTACTGTCAGCGGGATCCTCTCTCCTTCTTCGTCAACTCGCAGGATAATAAACTGACCAGGTTTAGCCTTGCGAGCTACGAGAGGAGCTTCAACCTCTATCTGAGTGACTGTAGGTTTCAGGGATCTCCTTCTTACTACTTTATACATATAATTTCCCTCCTGTAATATTCCAGCCGTCGCTTTATCGTTCCGGCAGTTCTACCAGTCCATCACTTGCCGGAAAACACTTCCGATAGGCTCGCGGATCACAAGATCGGCAGAACCGTCAGCACCGGTCGCGCTCATATTGATGAGCACTATGTGTTTCCCTCTGAAATAATTTATGAGACCCGCAGCCGGATAGACTATGAGAGTAGTACCACCGACTATCAGGGTATCAGCATTTGAAATATCCTTGAGAGCTCCGTTTATAACGTCATCATCAAGGCCTTCTTCGTAAAGCACTACATCAGGCTTTACCGGCCCGCCGCATCTATCGCAGACAGGCACTCCTTTAGAGCTGAGCACTTTATCAAGCCCATAGAAAGCGTGGCAGTTCTCACAGTAATTCCTGAGAGTGGATCCGTGAAGTTCCCAGACCACTTTGCTGCCTGCTTTCTGATGGAGCCCATCGATATTCTGAGTCACTACAGCTTTTACCTTGCCCTGTCTTTCGAGTTCGGCAAGAGCCTTGTGACAATCGTTAGGCTCAGCGTTTTCATATATCAGTTTGTCCCTGTAGAATTCGAAGAAATCTTCAGGATGCTTCTTGTAGAATGTATGAGATATCATCTCTTCAGGCGAGACCTCGCGTCCGAGATCCTGATTGTAGATCCCGTTCGCGCTCCTGAAATCAGGGATGCCGCTTTCAGTCGACACTCCGGCTCCGCCAAAGAACACGATATTGTTGCTCTCATCTATGATCTTTTTTAATTCTTTTATCTTCTCATCCATAATAAGCCTCTTGGCTACTTGAGCCCGGACGCCATCATCATGATATTGAACACATCCTCTGTGCCGAGTACCTTGAAGTTACCGATGGTGCGTCCGTCATTGAATGTAGTACCGAGCGCCACTTTGCGGCACGCAGCTTCGTCGAATTCGAGACCGAGACCTTTGATGTCTGTTGGCATACCGATCGAGCGGAAGAACTCCTCGAACTTCTCGATAGTCTTCACAGGATCACTTTCGCCGAACACCGCTTCACCGAGAGCAGAGAATCTCTCCGGTCCCTCAGGAAGCACGTATCTTGCCCAGGAACCCCATATAGCCGCAAGGCCCGCTCCGTGAGCTACATCGTACTCAGCTGAGATCTCGTGCTCCATCTGATGGCATCCCCAGTCACCCATGTTGGCATTGCCTGCCTCCATGAGCCCGTTATGTGAGATGCTTCCATCCCACATGAGATTGGCTCTGGCGTCGTAATCATCAGGAGTCTCAAGCGCGACAGGAGTCCACTTGATGACATTACGGATAAGAGCGTATGAAAGTTCATCTGTGATATCCAGAGCGTAACCCTGATGGAAATAACGCTCGAATGTATGCATCATGATATCTGTGGATCCGCATGCTGTCTGATAAGCCGGTACTGTGGCTGTGAGCATTGGATCGAGCAGGGAGAATTTGATGCGGCCGTAGTCGATCTTGACTCCGAGCTTGTAGATCTTTTCAGGGTCGTCATCGTTGGTGATGACCGATGAATTGCTCATCTCTGAGCCTGTCGCCGAAAGCGTCAGCACGCAGCCGACCGGCTCGATCCCTTCGATCTTGCGCTTGCCGCAATAGAAGTCCCATACATCTCCGCCGCCAAATACTCCGTAGCCGATGGCCTTGGCGCTGTCGAGCACCGAGCCGCCGCCCACCGCGAGTATAAAGTCACAGCCTTCTTTTTTATATAGTTCTACGCCTTCACGGACGAGGGAAACTCTCGGATTAGGAACTACTCCTCCAAGCTCCACATGGGCGATGCCCTCTTCGTCGAGGCAGGCTTTGACTCTGTCCAGCAGACCGCTTCTTACGACTGAGCCACCACCGAAATGGATCAGCACTTTAGTGGCGCCGTGCTCTTTGAGGACTTTGCCGGCGAGGTCAGAAGCGCCCTCTCCGAAGTAGATATGTGTAGGCGTATAATACTCTTTTACTGCCATGTTGTTATATCTCCGATAATTGTAATAATTGATCCGGTTATCAGTTATCTATTCCACATTCTTGAGGCCGGCGTTTTTCTTGCTCCAGAGATTGTCATAATCGAAGCCTGTTACCTTCTTGAGGATCTGCTTCTCTTCCTCTGTTGTAACACTGTTGTCTTCGCCCTTGCGACGGGCTACCTCAGTCTGTACGAGCTTGAATTCCTTATCTGTTACAGGGAACGCAAGAGCGCAGATGAGAAGCAGTGCCGAAAGGATGGCAGGTGCGAGTATGTAGCAGATGCCGATGCCATGCTGTGTGGAAGCTGCCTGATCGAGACCTGCGTTAGCGAGAGCCTCGTCGTAGTGAACTGCTGAAAGCATGAATCCGATGATAGCGACCGAAAGACCGGAAGCGATCTTTCTGATGAATGTAGCCATGCTGGATACGATTCCAGGTCTTCTTACGGATGTGATCAGCTCGTCGATATCTGTCATATCAGCCATGATAGCGAAGATACCTGTGAGTGATCCGGCGTTACCGAGACCGATAAGAGCCGCGAGCAGAAGGATAGGAATGAGCGGAGCTCCGTGGTGTGAGAACGCGAAGAGCCCGAGCACGCCGACCAGTCTGATAGGAGCAGCGATAACGATCGCCAGCTTCTTGGAAGTCTTTCTCATGACAGGTCCGAAGATGAGCATACCGATAAGCTGGGCTACCATCAGGACTGCCAGGATCGGAATATAGTAGTTAACTTCGTCGTTATATGCGCCGAGAGTGTGTTTTACGTAGTAAACAGCCATGCCCGAGATGAAGTCCATGCCGCCCTGACCGAAGAGGTAAAGACCAAGGAAGATCAGGAACGAGCGGCTTCTGAATACGGAAGCAGCCTGTGTGAAGCTCTCACCGAGTGTAGTCTTTACAGGCTCTTTCTGTTTTTCCCATGTGCCGAAGAACACTGTGATCGAGCAGATGAAGAAGATAACGCCAAAGAGCAGAGCACATGTCATGTACTGTGATGGCTCGTTGGTCTGCTTGATGATCATGCCAGGAACGAGTCCGCAGATAGCAGCTCCGAGAGTCGAGAAGATCATTCTCATGTTGGAGAACTTAGCTCTCATTGCGTAGTCGTCCATCATGTCAGGAAGGAGTCCGTTATATGGTACGCTGAGCACTGTAAATCCTGTATTGAAGAGGCAGTACATCACAACGTAGAAGATGTAATTCGCTGTCATCGAGGATGACTGGATGTCTATCCACATGATCACGAACAAAAGAGCTGAGGCGATGCTACCTACCAGAATATAAAATCTCTTAGGGCCGTATTTTGATTTGGTCCTCTCTACGATGTTACCCATGATAGGGTCTGTGATAGCATCCCAGATCTTTCCGATCATAGGGATAGTACCTGCGAGCGCGGCGTTCATTCCGACAGCGTCTGTCAGGAATACGATGAAGAACGCGTTGATGATAACAAAGCATCCTCCGCCGAAGATCTCACCAATGCCGTAGGTCAGTCTGCTGAAAAAGCCATAACTCGGCTTTCTGCCTGCGATTTCGTCTTTCATAATGATCTGCCTTTCTCCCTTAATTGTGATAAGTAAACTTTAACATATTTTTAACAAAATTTATATAGACAAGCCTACATTGGGCCTTTGTCTCTGAGGAATGATTTCCACTCTTTGTTGCGACCCATCACAGGCCCTATCAGGCGGCTTTTGTCGTTGCCAAAGAGACGGAATTTTCTGCGTCTTAACCCGAGGGATGGCCAATACGGAAGGCCGCCTCCGTTAGGGTTGCCGTAATAAACGAAGTTAGCTACATAATGGACCATCTCGTCCTTGAGCTTGAAATCTTCTTCGCCGAACGGCCGCCAGCTCTTATCCATATTGCCGAACATATACCAGAGATCGGATGCGTGGAAAGCCTTGTACTTATTGCCCGGCAGCTCCCTATCGAACATGTAGGCCCATACAGGGTAGTGTTTGTGGAAGTCACGTATGATGCCCATGCCTTCGGCGATATCGAAGATGATATACGGCATGAAATCCTGCGAGGTTACCCCGGCGATCACCGGTACGTCGAGATACGAGCCTTCGCGCATGATCTTTGACGGCATCTTAGGGATTATAGTCCCGTCGATACCCGGTTGTTGTGTGCGCACTGTTCCTATGGTGCGGGCGCAGTGGAGCCAGGCCTCGAATATGGCCTCAGCCGGCATTGCCTTGAATTCCTCTTCGCTTGAGGCTCCTGCCTTTTCTCTTACCTTCGACCAGAAAACTTCATCCGATTCTTCCGGTGTGTATGGACCGGCCATATCAGGCACAGCACCGCCTCCCGACATCATGATAGCGCCTCTTATCACGCCCTTTAATGTCTGTGAATACAGAAGATCCATTACGGACATCGCGCCGGCCGATTCTCCCATTATGGTGATCTTGCTTGGATCACCACCGAAATCAGCGATATGCTCCTTGACCCATTTGATACCGAACACCATGTCCTGGAGCCCGTAGTTCTGCGATTTATAGAGGCCGAACACATTGAGTCTGTAACCGAGCGATATATAGACGATCTTATGCTTCGCGTATTCGGTGGATGTCCCGTATGGGTTCTCACTTACGCAGCCGTTCTCGAACGACCCGCCGTGGATAAATATGAGCACAGGGTCTTTGTCTGCGTCCGCGCGGGTTATTATGTTCATGGTCATCGGAGACTCAGCAAACTTCCAGTCCTTTGCGGAAGTGCCCGGCCTGAACTCCTCATGATAAAACTCGCCGGATTCATCGTGATATGTCCTGTTCTGGATGCAGTCGATCGCAAGCCCTGTAGCGTCAAACTCATCCCACGCCGGATATGGCTTTGGCGGCTCGAAGCGCTCCGTGACTGCGTATGGGATCCCGGTAAACATGCGGACTCCGTTTTCTTCGGACCCAATCACCTTGCCAAGCTTAGTATCGATGGTAATTTTACTCATGATCGTTCTTTCTCCTTTGTCCCTTTTCGCGAATTTTAAACAGTAGTCACTGCAAGAAGTATAGGCAGCAATTGTTTTTTACGGCTCATTACCCCCGGCATGCTGTAAACGCCTTTGCTCATCTTCTTATACGGAAGATCCCTGTTCGCTTTATAGTCATTCGCGAGCAGTACGCTCTTTTCCTTAAGTACATCAGTGATCATCAGGAGAGTCCAGTCGAGCCCCTGATCGCCCGCGATATCTGCAAGCTCATTCAGATACTCACCGGCATACTCGTTTACGTTGTCGAGCGTAGTTACTTCGCACTGTCCGACTCCGATCTTGACGCCTGAATTCTCGTATCTCTTGAAGTCGGAAAGTATCATCGGACGAGGATCCTGAGTTGAGAGATTGTCTGTGATGCTGAATAACTTCTCTCCAAATTCTCTGATGCTGTCGATCCTCGCAAGCCTGGCGAGCATCTCTGCCGTGCTTATATCCGAAGCAGTCGTAGTAGGGCTTCTGAGGATAAGCGTGTCGGCTATGATGCCGGTAAGCAATACTTTAGCGAATTGCTGATCAGGCATGATGCCGTGTCTCAGATACTGCTGATAAATTATAGTGCAGCTTGATCCGAGAGGCTCCGCCGCTATAAAGATCGGTGTCTTGGTCGACAGCGAGTCGAGTCTGTGGTGGTCTATGATCTCCACTACTTCGGCTGTCTCGATACCCTCTATGCTCTGGGCAGGCTCGTTGTGGTCGACCATGATCACCTGATTGGCAGGCATATCGAGGAAGCAACGCCTTGTAACGAAGCCTACAAATTCGCCATTCTCCATAATCGCGAGGCCTCTGGAAGAAGAGTTAGAGAAGATATGCTTACCTTCTGTAAATCTCTCTTCGACGTCGAGTGTCTCGGTCTTTGCCTCAGTCATGCTGATGACTTCCTCGCAAAGCCTGAGCTTTCTTATCACCTCTGTGGTTCCGATGTTCGTCCTGAAGATATATCCTTCGAAGCTTGAGTAATCCACATCAGGGACATCTCCCTCGGCAGTGATCATTATCGCGTTCACCTGCTTTTTTATAGCGTATTCGATGTGTTCTTTACGACCGCCGGTCACTACTATGCATTCTTCGCAGTTGTCGATGAAGTTGCAGAAATGATCGAAGTCAGCGGCTCCTATCATGACGCGGCCTCTGACTGTGTCGCTGTGCCCTTTGTGCACCATTTCGGCAGGGATCACTTTGATTATGTTCTCGGGTGTGAACTCGTAGTCGCGGTCTTCCTGCTTGTTGTTTTCGAGGAACCACGCTGTAATATCGTCCACGCTAAGGAGCCCCTTGAACGCCTCCCCTTCATAAATAGGGATGACCGGGGGCATTTCCATGCTGTATGCGTTTATAAGGTCGAAAATAGGGTCGGTGGCCTGCATATTGAGACCGGATGTGAGCATGACATCACGCACCTTAGGATATACGTCTTTTTTGTAAGGAGGGATATCCAGCCCCATCGCTTCCATCTGTTCCTTTACACTGTCTGAGATCGGGCTGCAGTGGACCGCGATGTATTCATTAGAAGGGTCTACTAGATTTTTGAGATTAGCGTAGGCCGAAGCCCCGCAGAGTGTGTCGAGATCCGGGTTTCTGTGTCCTGTAATGTAAATCTTTGCCATAACCTATTTCAACTTGCTTTCTGTATTACTCATAAACTTATCGATATCTATAATGAAGCGCTCGTGGGTGCCTTCTCCTATGAGCCCGGCGTCATCGCTCGCTTTGACTTTGAAGACCAGGCGTCTGCGATCTATCTCTGTGAGTTCACTCTCACATTTGATATGAGCACCCACAGGACTCGCCGAAAGATGCGCTATATCGAGATGTGTACCGACTGTAGTTTTGCCCTCTTCCATACAAGGCTCTACACTCGACCATGCTGTGGTCTCCATAAGCGCTACCATGTGAGGAGTAGAGTACACTCTCTGGCCTCCGCTTCCGGCCGTTGCGGCTGTCATATCCTCGGTCACCGTTGTCTCTGTCGTATTCTTTATTCCCGGCCTTAATTCCACTGGCGCCTCCTGCTAGTCCCGAATAACACTTTTCCCGTCCGTTTCCGGATGCGCAGGCATCACAAAAAATAGCGGACGTTTTTATCCGATACAATAATATCACATAGAACGCTGAAAACTAAGTAAAAAAGACAAGTTAAGAGGGAGACGGAATTTTTTACGATTCCGCCTCCCTTAACTTTGATTTTGACCCGGAGGATCTCTAAGTCCCCGTCCTCATTCGGACTATTCCTCGTCGCTGTCTGTGTACTTCCTGTTGAGTACAGCGGACGCGATCTGTCCTCCGAAGAGAGCTCCGATCAGGATCGACCAGCCATCGAAGAGTGTCATCGCTCCGGAGATATCCTGAGTCAGGATCAGTGCGATGATCGATGCGATAGCTGCTCCGATTCCAACGCCCTTAGCGACGCGAGACTTCTTAGCGAGTTCCTCATCATCGTCTTCTCTGCGGCGTCCGAGTGCCAGAACGGCTCCCAGTGCAGTCAGCGCTGTCAGGATGAAGTCGAACAGTGCCCAGTCGTCCGTCTCAGGCTCCTCAGCGGCAGGCGTCTTGTCTGTCTGAGGAACTGTGTTATCGCCGATATTCTCGGTCGCAGGCTCTTCGGCTGGTTCTTCTGCCGGTGTCTCGAACGTCTGAGTATCCGTGGTGCTTGCAGCAGTGTTGCCGTTATTTCCGGATCTCTTCGTATTTGTGTTCGTCTCCTCGTTAGTGTCGTCCTTTTTGGCCTTGTTCGCCTCAGTCTTTACGACCGCTGCCTCACTTGGCTCAGAAGCTTTCTGAGTGTCGGTCTCTGCCATGCGGCTTATGACTTTGTACGAAGTGCCAGGCTTGAGTCCGTTGAAGACCACCTTGTCGGATCCGGCTGCCGGCTTGATCCATGTCTTGCCGCCGTCGATGCTGTACTCCTCGCCTTCACGGGCAGGCTGTACAATGACACTGTTCTTTCCGTTCGGCTTGGCATTTGGCTTCGATGGAGCATCCTGCTCAGCCTTAGGTGTGGTTACGCTCGTCGGCTTGCTAGGCTCGGACTCCTTGCCAGGGTCTGTTGCTGCCTTGCGCGTCACTATCTCGTAATCCTTGCCAGGTGTCAGTCCATCGAATGTTATAGCCTCGCCATTCTCAGACTTCTTTCCCTTAGTCCAGTCATACTTGGAAGGATCTGTGCCCTTGGGCACCACGATGTATTCATTGCCCTTCTCTGTAGGGTCGATCGTGATGCTGGATGTATCCTTGCCATCCTTCGACTTCTTAGTCTCAGTCTTGACATCATCCTTGTTGACAGGGTCAGGCGTTGAGTTCCTGGTCTCCGTCTCAACGGTATTGGCAGGGGAAGCCGCCTTGCCAGGAGCCGGTTCATCAGTCTCAGCCTTGCGTACGTGTACATAGTACTTTGTACCAGGATTCAGGCCTGTGAATGTGTGTGTGCCGGCTTCGTCGCCTTCTTCCTTGTAGTAGCCGCTGGAAGGAGCAGATGACCAGTCATCAGCATCCGGAGCATCCGGGCTTGTAGTCACTATGTACTCATATCCAGGCTCTGTGTTTACAGTGATGCTGTTGGCCTTCTGATCTTCGACGATATCCTTGATCTCGTCATCGGTCGGCGCGGTCTGTGACTGCTTAGTCGTCACAGGATCTGAGGCCGCAGGCTCAGAGCATGGTGTGTCATCCGTCGCCTTGACGCGGTTGTAGATAACATACTCTGTATTCTCTGTGATCGGATCGCCATTGGCATCTTCGCTGAATGTAAGTGCTCCGCCGTTGCCGTCCTGAGCATTCTTCCATGCATCAGCGAGTTCCTCGTCAGTATAAGGAACGGTCTCACCGTCTGCATTCTTCTTGACAGGCAGCACCATGTACTGCTGTGCCTCGTCAGTCGGATCGACTGTGATGCTGGTATCCTTCTTGCTGATCTCGCTCTCCTTGACTGGTTCAGGTGTCTCAGGACGCTCAGCTGTAGTGAAGGTCGCAGGCTCGGACTCGTGGTCTCCCACATTCGGGGAGTCTGCCTTCTTACGGATCTCATAGGTCGCGCCAGGTACGAGCGGCACATAATTCTTGCCGTCCTCGCCCTCGGTTCCCTCTGTCCAGTCTGAAGGCTCTGTGCCCTCAGGCGACACGATGCGGATCTCATATCCGTCTTCTACCTCGATCTTTTCGTCAGGGTAGTTCTCTGTGTAGCCCTCGCCAGCCTCAGGCGCCGGTCTTGTGGTATACGCGTCGCTTGTCTCAGGTTCAGAAGGCATATCTGTGTCTGTCTCGGCCTTGCGAGCGATGATCACGTAATCTGTGTTCGCGGTGATGTCATCACCGTTGGAATCCTTGTTCAGAGTCCTGGTCTCGTCCTTGTCGAACTTTTCTGAGTTATCCCAGAGATCTGCAAGCTCTTCATCTGTATAAGAGCTGCCGTCAGCCTTCTTAGGCAGTACGAGATATTCGAAGCCCTTTTTGCCATCGATGGTGATGCTGTCAGGCTCTGCGTTGTCCTCATTCCATGGATCGCCCAGAGCTTCCTTGTCCTCGTTGCTCATAGGCTGCGTCGAATTCTTGGTAGTTACCTCAGCTGGTGCAGCAGGGTTCGATGCGAGTGATGTACCTGCTACCGCGCTTGTGCGAGTGATCACTTCGTACTCTGTACCTTCAGTTATATCATTGCCCTCGGAATCTGTAGTGAATACGAGATCTCCTCCGTTGCCTTTCTGAGCGTTGGCCCAGTCTTCCTTAGTAGGAGTCGTACCCTTAGGCACTACGATGTACTCCTGGCCTTCAACTGTATCGTGTACTGTGATGTCCTTGTCACTCTTATCGATGTCTGCCGCTTTGATCTTTTCAGGCGCGGTGCCTCTTGAAGGTGCCTTATAGTCGACAGGATCGGATGGCGCTATGCCGTCCTTTGCCGCTATGCGTACCTGATAATCTCCGCCAGGTGTGAAGTCCTCTACCTCTGTCACCCATGCGCCATCGCCATTGTTAGCTGCAGGATCAAAGATCTCGTAGCCTTCCTTGGCGGTCAGGGACTCTGCTACATAGTCTACATCGACACAGTCCGCTGCGTCATCCGGAGCATCAGGTCTGGTGCTTGTAGGCACTGTTGTCGCAGGCGATGGGTTGTTGTCGTCTGTCGCGGCCTTGCGGGCATGTACATAGTACTGTACGCCTTCTGTAAGGCCCCTGAACTCATAAGTTCCCGAAGTGCTTCCTGTCTCTTTGTAGTATCCGTTGTCACCGGCGCTCTCGACCGTCGTCCAGTCTTCTGCCTCCGGTGCGTCAGGGCTCGCAGTAAGGATATATTCATATCCCGGCTCAGTATTGATCTTGATGCTGGTAGTCTTCTGATCATTGATCAGATCTTCCAGATCCTCATCTGTCGGAGCCGCCTGATCACCCTTGATGGTGAGTGTTCCCGGTCTGAATATTACAGCATAGTTTGCTGTGACATCTTTTTCACCGTTCATTATCTTGGCCGCAGACGCTGTGATAGTGCCTTCCGTAGCCTGTCCGATCGCAGGAGTCGTATCCTCAGACGGATCGCATGTCAGAGTGATCGATGTCAGCTGATCGCCGTTCTTCAGCTCATTGCTGCCTGTATCGACCATTCCTACGCCATCCTGGAACTTGTGGTCAGTAGTGATCGTCTGATCCTTAGCGGTGATGGTCAGCGGAGCCTGCTTAACAGTGTAAATACCGGTGATCTCTTCGCCGTCTTTGTTGATATAGTCGCCCCTGAATACGATCTTAGCAGTCTTATCTCCGGCATTGACCGTATCCTCAGGATAAACGATATCGTAGTCTTTTCCTTCCTCCAGAGTGACAGTCTTAGTAGGATCGGATGGATCCGGAACTGTTACTACAGGTACCGGATGCTGCTCTGTGCCATCGTATACCGGTGAATCGTCTCCACTCGGGAATGTGACTGTTACATCATCCTGTGTCAGAGGCTTAGCCGTGATGGAGAATGTAGTACTGTTGCTATTGATGCAGCTGCCACCGGCTGTTGCAGTGACAGTGACTGTCGCTGTTCCCTTATTAATATTGTTGCTACAGCTTACAGTGTAATCCCTTGCCGGGAGTTCAACTCCATTCAGCGTTACTGTGACTGAAGGTGTCCGTGGGCTGCCGGTGAATTCCATCGTGCTTGGATCCACAGTGATCACAACGCCTTCTCCGCTGAGATCAGCCTTCATGATAGGGACAGTAAGTGTGAAACTGTCGTCTGTGACCTCGGCATGGTTCCTGTCAGTCGGTACGTACTTGTACTTAACAGTGTATCCGTTCTCATTGGCATCTCTCTTCTGAGGAAGTACCGTGCTCCATGTGTTGCCATCTTCGCTGTACTGGATCTCATATCCGGCAGGAACGCTATCCGGTGCTTTGACCAGATCCTGATATTTGTATGTGTAAACGAGGTCCTTATTACCGTCGAGCTTGTTGGCAACCGGCTCGCTCCCCTCAGGCATTTCCTCAGGGTCGAGTGTTGCCTTGTTGATAATCAACTCTGCCGGTGTAGCTGTGATGTCATAGTTAGCGGTAACATCCTTGTCGCCTGCCTTGACTGTGACAGTTGCCGTGATCTCTCCCGGTGTACCATTAGTCGCGTCGGTCGTTGACTGATCCAGAACAACACTGACCGTCTGCCCATCTGCAGGATCGCCTGCAGAGTACTTAGTCTGATCGATGCTCTCACCATAAGTGATGGTCTGATCCTCGATCGTAACAATCAGAGGCCTCTTGGCGATAGTGTAAAGCTGATCTTCCTTTGAGCCGCTGTAGTCGCCCTTGAGTACGATCTTGGCTTCGTAATCACCCGCGTCTGTGCTGTCAGTCGGATATACTACATCGAAGTCTTTTCCTTCCTCCAGAGTGACAGTCTTAGTAGGATCGGATGGATCCGGAACTGTTACTACAGGTACCGGATGCTGCTCTGTGCCGTCATATACCGGAGCGTCATTACCGCTTGGGAATGTGACAGTGATATCATTCGCCTCTACAGTCTTTGCTGCAATGGTGAATGCCGCGCTTGTGACTGTTGCAGCATTATAGTTATCTGTTTCAGCTATAGACGCTACTACCTTGTATTCACCCGCCTCAGATGGAGTGCCTTCGATGTTCTCGAACTCGCCATCCGCGTTCTTCTTCTGGTAGGTGTATGTTACAGTGCCGCTTCCGTCATTGCCTGTGAGGACAGGGCTGTTGGCTTCTTCGCCGTAAGTCCAGCCTTCAACGCTGACTGATGGTGTAAGATCTGCCTTCTTGATAGTGAAGTCCTTCACTATCGGATCGCCAGTGTAGTTGCCCTGGAATGTGATGACCGCTTTATAGTCACCGGCATCCTTAGGGTCTGTAGGCTGAGCGCCTTCCTTTGGCGTTCCGTCAGCATTAAGGTCAGATGCCTTGTAGTAAGCGATAGTGTAATCAGTACCTTCGACAAGAGGTGTGTCATCCACTTTGATATTCGCGCCAGGCTTCTTGACCGTGCCATCGTATGTATACTCAGCAGTCGTAAGATCTGCTGAGGTGTTACCGATGATCGGCGTGGTGTTGATGCTCTTCGGTTCTATCGTGAATGTGCCGCTTTGTGCAGTACCGCCGTTGTAATTCTCTGTCGCAGCGACAGTCGCAACGACTTTGTACTCACCTGCATCGGCAGGCTTGTTGCTGCCCATGTTTGTCCAGGAATCGCCGTCCTTCTTGAGATACTCGTATGTGACTACACCATTGCCCTCGTTACCTGTAACGACAGGATCCTTAGCAGTGTCACCGTAGGTCCATCCTGCCATAGTGACGGCCGGTGTGATGTCTGCCTTCTTGATAGGCACTGTCAGTTTGAAGTTCGCGTCGGTGATGTCTTCGTGGTTGTCATCGCCCTTGTAGCGATACTCGACTGTGTAACCTGTCTCGTTGGCATTTGTCTCCTTAGGTATCTCTGTGCTCCATGTGCCGTCAGCCTGCTTGTACTCGATGGTGTAACCGGCAGGTACCTCAGCTGGTGCTGAAACGAGTTCCTGAGCATTGCCTGTGTATACGAGGTCTTTGTTGCCGTCAAGCTTATTTGCCTGAGGCTTGTTAGCGTCTGTGAGATCAGCAGTCGAGACAGAGGCCTTGTTGATCGTGAAGGTCTCCTCCTTTGTAGCCGCGCTATAGTCGTCTGTAGCAGCAATGCTTGCGACTACCTTGTAGTCACCTGCATCTGTAGGCTGTGTGCTGCCGACACTCATCCAGTTGTCGCCATTATTCTTGAGATATTCGTATTTTACTGTATCCGCGCCAAACTTAGCCGTTACGCTGACATTATGCTCAGCATCGCCGTATGTCCAGCTGTCCTTGTTATCGATCGTCAGAGCTGTTATCTCGTTCTGCGCGGTCGTGACAGACCAACTGTGGCTGGCTGTTTCTTCATTTGCGTTAAGGACGTAGTTTCCGGCCTTTTCTCCACTGATAGCGGTTACCTTAGCTGTGTAGTTGCCCTTTGCGCTCTTGACATTATCTGTATAGGTCAGTGTCAGTTCATCACCATTGACCGTAACAGCTGTTGCTTTGACAGTCTTGTCAGTGCCATCATAGACGAATGTAGAGTCAGCTTCTGACGGCCATATGAATGTTACAGGCTTAGGCTCTACCGTCAGAGTGCCGTTCGCAAATGTGATGTCATAGTTGGCACCTGTGAGTCCTGCCGGTGTGATCGAGTAATCGCCAACATTGCTATACTGTGTGTAGTTATATGTGTAGCTTGCTGTGCCGTCAAGCACGCTCTCATCCTCGTCATTGACAAAACCGCTATATGCAACGCCATCATTTGCAGGAGCGTCACCATATGTGATGGTCTTGTTCTTGGCCGTAACGGTCAGCGGTGCTTTGCTGATATTGACCGTGGACTGACCCTTGATCGCGTCAGCCGGCTCTGAATCGAAGTTCGCAAGCTCGATGTAGTAGTAAACCGTATTATTTCCGGCATCCTTGAATGTCGGATTTGTTGTGTTGCCTGCAGTCTTGTAGTTGTCTGCAGTCAGTTCAGTTGTGCTACTGTAGTATACAGTCGCCTCAGCGCGCTCCGGATCATGTCCGAATACTTTACCAATCAGTTCACCAAGCGTTGGCCCCTGAACGGAAACCGCTATGCTGTGATACTCGCCGTCATATGTCGCGTCGCCATTCGCAACTGTGACATTCGCTTTGAGCTTTGTGATGGTATAAGTACCAGGTGTCAGGGTAACTGCATAGTTAGCATTGGCGCCTTCTCCCTGGCTCAGTGTGATCGGATACTCACCCGCAGGCGAGGTATTTGTAGCTGTTGTCGTAGCGGTGATCTTGAGACTGTCCTTGCTGTCTCCACCTACCAGAGCTCCTTCAGGAACTGTGAATGTGAGAGCTTCAAGGTTCTCCTTATACTGGCTGCTCTTGTCATCAGCTGTGACTTCGATGGCCTTAGGCGCGATCGTCACATTGACAGGACCTGTTACAGCCGAATCGTTGTGGTTTCCATCGCCCTCGACCTTGCAGTATACAACGTATGTACCTGCATCCTTGCCCGCAGGGATACTGTCGGTCCACGTACCATTCGCACTAGTCGCGTACTTGATCGTGCCGCCTTCTGCTACTGCAGGAGATACGAGAGTCTGATCACCGCCATTGTATGTCAGGCCGCTGACAGCTTCAGGAGCGGTCGTCACCTCGGCATCAGCCTTGGTGATCTCGTAGCTCTCAGTATTAGAGCTGCCGCTGTAATTGCCCTTGAGCGTGATAGTCGGAGTCTTGGTTCCTACGTTTTTAACATCATCAGGCCATGTGACCTCGAAGTCTGTTCCTTCTGTCAGTGTGATCTCCTGGCCAGGGTTGGCAGGATCTGGGACCTTGACGGTGACAGTCGGTCTGTGATCGCTGCCATCATAGGTGATGCTGTTCTGAGCGAATGAGACACTGATGTCGCTTGCCGCGATATCCTTGGCATTGATAGCAAAGGTATCTGTCACCTGTTCCTGGTTGTAGTTATCGCCTGCTACGGTCGCACGTACAACATAACTGCCAGCCTCAGTCGGAGCTGTTGTTGTGTAAGTGCTGTCGTCGGCACCTGCCTCCTTATATTCGTAAGTTGTTGTAGTACCTGTCGCCGGAGCGCCGGTAACAGATGGGTCTACGGCTGTGCCGTATGTTACATCATCCTGCGAGACTGCAACATCAAGATCTGCCTTGGCGATCGTGAAGTTTGCAGTTCTTTCGCCACTGTAATTGCCCTTGAGAGTTACCTTGGCTGTAGCAGTACCGGCATTGACGTTATTGGTATATTCAACATCATAATCTGTACCGGCAACCAGTGTCTTGTTGCCATATGTAACTGTGACATTAGGCTCTTTGGCTTCGCCTGTGTAATCGCCCGCATTGGCAACGCTGACAGACAGATCCGTATCATCAGCAGCTATAGTTTTGGCTGCGATGCTCACCGAAACAGGTCCTTCCGGACTTGACTCTGATCCGATGTCATTATGATTGGCATCGCCCTTTATATAATAGTAGACATTGTATGAACCGGCATCGGTTGCTTTCGGCGGTGTCGATGTCCACTCGCCATCAGCACCTACACGGTACATGACAGTGCCACCTGTCACGCTGCCCGCGTTCACAAGGCCCTGAGCCTCGCCGGTATAAGTGAGGCCTTCCTTCGCGGTAGGTGCTGTATATGTCGCGTCTGCGGCTGCTATTGTGAAGCTTGCCTGTGCGGTATATGTATGCTCATCTGCTGTTACTGCTACGCTTGCAGTATATGTTCCTGCCTCAGTCGGTGCCGTAGCACTTGGTCCAAATGCCGTACCTGCGGCTGTAGTGCCTGAGTACGAAACAATGCCTACCGAAGCGCCTGTGTTAGCGATTCCGGTATCTGTAACAGTTGCTGCCTTAGCGCTGCCGCTATATGTCAGATCTGAAGCAGCCACAACAGTAACGGAATATGTATCCTCCTCATCATCAGGATGACCGCCGTCTGTATTCTTGCATGTCGCTGTGACAGTGGCTCCGCTGACTGTGTACTCCCATTCATGATCGTGGGATCTCTTGAAGAAAGCGGTATAAGTCGCGTCTTCCCATCCACCCGACGGCATATTAATTGTCAGAGCGGCCGCGTCATCGATATCCGCGCCGTCCTTCTGCCATTTAACGAATTCATATCTGTCATTAGCTGTTGCTGTGACGGAAACAGACTCATCAAGAGAAGATACCTTTACCTCCTGTTTGTCGACTGAACCCATCGCAGCATCATCAACTGTGAATATAAGAGTCTTCTCCTCTTCCCAAACAGCGTAGAGGTCATTAGGAGGATCCTGATTCTCATTTGCCGCAACTTTATCGCCAACAGCAAATTTCACTGTTGTCGCGTCGGCAGACTCTGCCCATCCAAGCAGCACATAGCCCTCGCGTGTGAAGCCTACTTCATCTGCTGAAGGAGCATTGAATGCTACATTGCGTGAGTATACGACAGTCTCGCTGTCCGGTGTGACGCTACTGGCATTAGCGTGATATGTCACGTTTACCGGATTGATGATATCAGGCTTGCCGTAAACTGCCTTAAGAGTGATAGTTTTGTTCTCATCATCGCCGGTCGCCTTTGCAAGACGGATATCGAAGAGATAACCCGGATAGACGTTTACCGTTCCGGTTCCATCCGCAGCTTCATATGACCAGCACTTGAATGTCTTGCCCGAAGGAGGCGTGCATCCGGTCTTTGCCGCTGCATAAGCCTGATCGGCATAATTATAATCATCAGTCGGAACATCGCTTCCGCCGTTAGCGTCATAGGTAATGCTGACTTTGCCTAATGTTCTCCACTTAGCGTAAAGTTTCATCAGGCCGGCTGCGTTAGCGGCTTCCTGAGTCATTATGTTACCTGCGGAATCCTTCTCACCCGGGCGGAGATATGTACCATTCAGCCATTCATCACTACCGCGGTATGTCAGATCTACACCTTCGGTGTCATCATACATGGCAGAAGGTGTATACGGATGAGTGAGGTTCTCATCCGTGTACCATCCAATCAAGGCATGTCCCGGCCAGCTATAAATACCGATTCCAGGAGTTCTTCCCTGCTGTACAAGGAAGCTGCCCGCCCCATTTATCCATTCACCTTCGTCAGTACCGGTGTTGAGCACAACACGATAACTGTTCTGCTTGAGCCCTGCGTAAACTACAACATCGCCATCAGGCATGGATCCGCTCCAGTCAAATGGCTCTGTAGCTGCTTCGTCCTTGTACCAGCCTGTGAAGGAAGAACCCGTAGGCGGTGTAACCGTCGGAGCTTCACTCTCATAACCGCTTAGGCTCTTGCTGTATGGTACATCACTGATAGTTTTTTCTGTTTCTCCATTGACCACAAAGCGTATACTATTGCGGTTGAGGTCATAGCGCATGTGGACATGAGTATTGCTATTGCCTATTTCCGGCCCGGATGTAACGACCGTCCCATTGCCCCAGTTGCTCGGTTCACTGGCGCTTGTTGATGTGATGTAAGCGGTGCAGTTATCCGCTCCGGCAAAACGCGAAGTAACGTTCATCTTGCCATTAGGTCTATCGAGAACATAGCCTACCGCACTTATCTCACTGTATGTGCCAAGCGCATCAGCGTTCTCGAGCCAGTAATGGACGGTCACGTTATCAGATCGCGTGACATTATAGGTAGTTATCTCTCCCTTTTTACCGCCAAGTCCGCTGTTTCCATATAAGTTCCCTGTGAATGAATTTAAATATGAAACATTCTTCCAGTCCCCAGATGGGAAGCTGTAATTGTACTTTGAGAAAGGCTGTCCATACAAACCGGTTAATATTATCTCATCTTGGATCTTGTATCGAGTTCCGTTGTGCTGAGATGAGTGGCTAGCGTTTGTATACCATTTCCCATTATAATAATATATTAAGCTATAAGTTGGACTTGCTGCGGTTCCTGTATTCCTGTATTGCGTAGGGGTCGCAGCATACGAATCCGTGGTTACCGCCATCGTACGGAACGTCGCAGTCCACACTTCACGATCATAGTAGATATTGATCGTTGTGTTGCCTACTCCGCTGACACCGTCTGTGACATACTGGTGCGGGTTCTTGATCTCCATCGTGGAGAATGTAAAGCCATCGCCTATCGCTGCAGGATACAGTGCTTTGTATTCCGCGATAGTCTTGCCGCCTATCGAAGTGCTGTCAGCAATCACAGTTTCACTGGTGATAGCCGCATCGACTACGCTATATGTAGAGCTGAAGTCATAGTGCTTCTCGGTCGCGTCATATCTGTCATCGAGGCTCTGTATCCACACGAGAACAGAGACCGTGCTCTGAGCAGGTGTCCACTTAGCGTAAAGCCATGTCTCTTCTGTGATGGCTCCGCCTGTGACCTGTGATCCGGTCAAAGTAGCTGTTCCGTCTTCACCGGAACCATGATACCAGCCATCGAATGTATATCCCGGGCGTGTCATCTTGTCGGCTCCAGGGAGATACGGCGCAATGTCGGTACCTTCCTCGAGTGTTACAGGTGGTGCGTAAGCGGCTCCGCCCGCGCCATCGTTCTCGATGAAGTGCAGGATATACGCATGATTAAGAGATGGTGTGAATACATGGTCAGATGTAACGCTTGTCAATGTGTCATCTGTCGTATAGAGCTGTCCGCCATCGCCGTCGAGGATCCAGCCTTTGAAAACATCACTGCCGGAATGCGGTGTGTAGTTTCTGCTTATAGGACAATCCTTACCATCCTCAACTGTGACTGTTGTAAGTACGTTCCCATCCTCATCCTCATAGATGATCGAATGTGTAGTTACTATATTTGCGTAGAGGTCATATGTCTCATCTGCAGAGAGCGATGCAACTCCGTTCCATTCGTCTTTGTATACATCAAAATCCTTAGCGTTCTCTGCTGTCTCGCCGGATTTGTACCATCCCATAAGGCACTGAGTTTCACTGAGTCCCGGGATCATCGGTGGGTCCGCGAGAGTATCGCCTACAGTAACTGCCTGCGAATACAGTGGCTCTGTATCGCCTTCATTTCTGTAGAAATTATAAGTGCGATAATACTTGCCTTCAGGATCTCCTGTCGCGACAATAGCGTAGACCGAGAACTCGCTGCCGTCGAATTCAGCCTTCTTGGCTGTTGTGTCAGCGCCGATCTTCTCGACATCTCCATCGTGTGTCTCATGGAGCACGATAAAGCTGTCGCCGTCGAGAGCGGTTCCGAGGGACAGTTTGACGTGTACGCCTTCTTCCTTTGCAGGCTGGACTGTGACACGCTTGCCGTTCTCAAGATGCACAAAGCTGATATCCACAGCTACGGCGTCCTTGATATCCGCGTCCTTTCCGAGGACTTCCTCGCCCATCTTCACGGCTTTGCGGTCGCTGACTGCGCGTACCTGAAGTGAGACATCCTCAGGAAGGGTGCCCTCATCGATCTGAACACTTACGTTAACGCCGTTAGTCGACGTGGCCTTAAGAGTCTGCGCCGGCATATTAACTTCTTCGGCGCTATCGGCTTCGTCTTTTTCTTTTTCGGCGGCCGGTTTCTCTTCCGGTACGTCTTTGTCTTCAGCTGGGGTCGTCTCCTCCGCAGGGGCCGCTTCCTCTACAGGGGACTCTTCCTCCGCAGGGGCCGCTTCCTCTGTCGAAGTTGCTTCCTCTGTCGGAGCTGCCTCCTCAGAAGGAGTCACCTCTTCGGCCGTTTCCTCCTCGGTCCGTTCTGCGGCTGTGACTGCTGTCTCGTCGCTTGCTGTGCCCTCAGGGATGGACTCGGCGAATGCCGCCATGCCCGAGCCCGTGATGAGCATCGCCAGTGTCAGCAGCAGTACTATTGCCCTTTTCAGCATCGTCTGTTTCATGTGTCTGACCTCATTTCCGGTTTGGTTTTTCCATACTCTGTACAATGGAATACAACACTTTTCCTTATAATTCGTATTACACTATACAGTCCTATGCGCACGTAAACGTCACAAAAGCAGTGTCCGCGAAATAATTGGAAATTAAAAGATATTAAGGTGTTATACTGTAAACGTTAGGAGTGACAATCAAGGGAGAGGATCAATGGAAAAATCGACTGAATACATCGCTCGTACGAGCGGACTCAAGCTAAAGGACTACGCGGGTTACGCGCTGGTCGACACCGCAGGCTGCCTCATATTCAGCCTGGTCACGACGCTGCTTCAGAAGTACTACACAGACATACTTCACATCAGCCCGCTGTTTATTATGCTGATGTTCATAGGGGCGCGTATATGGGACGGCATCAATGACCCTATCATGGGGCGTATAGCGGATACGGTAAAGCCATCGAAGTATGGGCGCTACCGCGCGTGGATACTCTACGCTTCGGTTCCTCTAGCCATAAGCGGCGTGCTGATGTTCTCGAAATTCGGAAACATGGGCGAGCCGGGCAGCACTGTCTCGACATGCGTATACGCTACTGTGACTTATGTGCTCTTTGGCATGATCTACACCATGCTCCAGATCCCTTACGGGTCGCTGGCTTCTGTAGTAACTACTGATGACCGCGAGAGGAACAAGCTTTCCGTATGGCGTTCGATCGGAGCGGCGATAGGCTCCATACCGGTGCTTTTGATCGCGAGCTTCGCCTATGCTCCGAGGCTCGATGAATCGGGTGCTCCTGTCGTAGGCGAGAATGGCAGAGTCATCTCGGATATGCAGTACGGCCCGGTGTTTAGGGGCGTCATTATCATGTCAGTGGTTTCCGCGATCTTACTTATCCTCGCATTCACCATGAACAAGGAGAGGGTCAAGACAAAACCTAAGGCAAAAGAAAAAGGCGCTGCGAGGCGCGCCATCGCTCTGCTGTTCAAGAACCGTGCTTTCGTGGCGATCAGCCTCGTATCGATGCTGCTTCTCTCGGGGCAGATGTTCACGCAGAGCTTCTATACATATCTTTTCGACGACTACTTCCACGCGAACTGGATGAACCTCGCGACGCAGGCCTGCACTTACTCGCCGATGATCATCTTCATGTTCTTCCTGCCTAAGATGGCTCGCAAGATCGGCAAGAAAGAGGTGACTTCGGTAGGGCTCACACTGGCGGCGCTCGCAAATCTGTCGCTCTTCTTCATGCGCGGTATGGATCCGTCCAAGCTGATGTGGATCTTCCTCGCGATGAACTTCGTAAGCGGCTGCGGGCTCACAACTCTCGTGATGCAGCTCTGGGCGATGGTCACGGATTCGACCGACGATATCGAGGTAAAGACCGGATCGCACGATACAGGAACAGCCTACTCGGTATTCAACTTCTTCCGTAAACTCGGGCAGGTGCTCTCCGCTATCTGCGTTAACGGAGCGCTTCTCGGAATGGATTACAGATATGAAAAAGGCGCCGTGCAGACGCCTGAAAACTTAAGTACTATGTATGATCTCGCCACGCTTATCCCTGCTGTGCTCTTTGGGATCATGGCTGTGCTCCTCTTTGTCGCTTACCCGCTGTCGAAGAAGAGAGTCGCCGATCTTCAGATCGAGAAAGAGCAGAAGCTCAAAGAATCTTACGAGCAGAAGGAGATCGATATCTAAGCCGCTTCAAACCAGACCGGAAGGTCACCCGGGAGACACTGCACTGTCAGTGTCTCTCCTTTTTTATGTAGCTCGCCTTCGCCGCGGAGCTTCCAGCCTTCTTTTGTGCCCGGTATATCCGGGAGGGTCACTGTCACGCTATCGGCGCCTTCGTCGAAGACCGGGCACGCAAGGATCTTGCTGCCGCAGAGGAAAAAGTCGCTTTCCGCATCGTATGACGGGTCTTTCAGGAAGACAGGCATTATGAGCGGCATGCTTACCTTGCGTGCCCTCTCCGCCTCTTCATAGAGATACGGGACCAGTCTCTCGCGCAGGTCAAAGAGCTGCTTTACATTTGGCATCAGATCGGGGTAGAGCCACGGCATGGTGGACTCTTCGCCCGGCTTCCATGAGTGGAGCACGAATCTCGGCTGGAATATGCCGTACTGGATCCAGCGTAGGAACAATTCTTTGTTCGGCTTCGGACCGGCGAATCCGCCTATATCGTGGCCGAAAAAATGAAAACCTGTGAGCGCCATTGTCATTGCCTGTTTGTGGCATCCACGGAGCTCAGTGAAATCCGTGTAATTGTCGCCGGTCCATGTGGAGGCGGCGCGCTGGGAGCCGGCTATTCCGCAGCGGGTTATATTGAACGGCTCCCGGCAGCCTGCCTCAAGGCAGGCCTCCCTGCTCGCTCTTGCCATAAGGTAGGAAAAGAGCGGGCAGACCCGCGCCGCCGGTATCGCATGCCCGAATCCGTCTGCCAGTACAGCCTCGTCGTATATATCGTATTCGTTGTTGTCGTTCCAGATGTCGTGATAGCCCTTCTCGATCAGCCGAGTCTTCACGCATTCCTTCCAGAAGTCGAACGCTCCCTTATTGGTAAAATCCAGGTAACTCGCCATGCCTCCCCAGAATGGAAACTTGGTCGGGCTGCCGTCTTCATAGTGGAGGAACCAGCCGTTCTCAGCGATCATATCGTACATAGGATGATCGTCCAGAAAAGCCGGTTTTATGTTGGGTATCAGGCGGATACCGTGTTCCATGAAATGCTCAGCTAACGCCTCAGGCGATGGTATCTTTTCCGTGTTCCAGTTAAAGACGTATCTCTTGTCGCCTATCTGCGTATATCCGCTCGACATGTAGAATCCGCCCGCGTGGATACCCTCGCTCTCACAGCGCTCGATAAAGCCGCGCAGCCTGGCATCGGTATCCGGCGCGTCTGTATACTCCATAGTGCTCCCGCAATAATGGAATGCCCATTCAGGCACCTTTGCCACGCCGCCGCAAAGCGCTGTAAATCTCTGCACTATCTCCTTCGGAGTGCCGAGTATCAGATAAAACACCATGTTCTCCTCATCGAAACGGGCTGACTGGAAGTGCTCATAGTAATTATCATGATAGGCGCCAAAGTCGATACTGCCCTTGCTGTATGTATCGTAGTAGATGCCATACGAGCCGGCGCTGTGATCACAGATATAGAACGGGATATGCTTGTAGAGCGGATCGCTCTTATCCGTGCGGTATCCCATTGAATCCGTAGCGGATATGACATAGCGCCTGCCTGATTTATCTACAGGGCCGCCCTTGTCGCCAAGGCCATATATCTTTTGCCCATCGAATCTATCAGTGAAGTGAGCGCTTCCGCGCCCGAGTTCCCCGTCGAAATTATAGGCGAGCCCGCTTCTGTCTCTGTAGAGGATGCCCTTGTCCGTAGAAGCCGTTATGCGAAAGTTCTTCTTTTCTATATTGAAGCTCACACCCGAGAGATCGAATCTTATCTCATCGTCGCTCTCATTGACTGCAGGCGTCTCCATGTCGAAGCCATCTGTCGAAAGCTTGTCTCTCCCCGCTAGTGGCACTTCGTCTGCGCCAGGGCAAACGCTCCATGTCGGGATCATTGGAATATCCTTTTTTATCAGGGCAACGCGAAGCATGTGACTGAAAAAATCGAGTCGCATAAAAACACCGTCCGACTCGTATAAACGTGCCGAAGGCTCTTCTTCTATCAGACTGAACTTGTGATCATATCTCATGCCTGAAGATCCCCCTTTTGATCGGCAGCGACTTCTTCGCTGTCTTTTTCAAATACATTCTTTGCCCGGTACAATACCCCTACTATGCTCCAGACGTATGCCACTGTGACAAATATGTTGAGCCTCATATTTGTCCTGAAAACTATCATCAGTATAGTGAACACAGCAGTGATCACTGCCATCTTCAGAATAAAAGGAATGTCAAAGTGGCACCTCTTTTTGGCGTACCTTCCAGTGCAGAAAAGGAACGCGTAATATCCGATCACAGATACCGTGATGAACACTATCTTCGGAAGCAAAGCCACCTCTTCTTCGCGCATGAATTCGAGCGAGACCGTGATGCAGCCGAGCGCGAAGATAATAAATATGTGGATGATCATGTACAGCATGCCGCTGTCGTCACACTCCCTGTCCAGAAGATGGTCGTAAATGATCTCGTATGATACAAACAAACCCGCAACTATAAGGAAGCACATCAGGGAGAAGTAGATGACATTCCAACTGAAACTGCCATCTCCCACGAAGTATGCCGATATGACGATGATCATCTCACCGAATGTAAACACCACGTAGAGCATGGCCCTCTCTGTGAGATGCATGAAGTCTATCGCTCCGCCCGGGCTCTTGCTTCTGCTCATATAGGTAAGAGCTACCCCTGAGACTATAGCCGCGAACGAGACCGGTGCCACAAGCGACGCCGGGACGAATGACGCAGACAGCGCGATGACTGCCTCAATAAAAAGCACCACAGCCATGCGCTTCGCTATGTCGCGGTTCCACACATCCATCTTGTGATTCCTCATTTCTATCACATACTGCAACCCTATGTTGGCCAGTATGAGCGCCCATGCGATATGATACTGCGCCTGATATGAAGCCCAGTCGAAGCGTGTGCTCTCGCCTATGAAGTACATAAGATACATGTTGATCAGAAGAAATGCATGGTCTCTGATGCCATTGCGGCCAAACATGTTTATATAGAATGTAGTAAAATTCCAGATCTGTATTATCGCCAGCGTGCAGAGCACATACGCGATAAAAGCGTTTGCGGAAACGAAGCCATTCTCAAAATTGCTGAGAAGAGCGTTGTTGCGACCTACCATGTATACGAAAACGAGATCGTATATGAGTTCAAGATATTCTACTTTCTTTTCTTCTTTTCCAAATTCAAGCATTCTCTCTATCCCCGCATATGTGACATACTCACACGTATAATCCAATTGCCTCACCACTTACCCATCAGCTTAGAAGTGGAACTTTAGTTATTTTATTATAACTTCGGGAGTTTTGCCATTAGGCTACCTGTTATTATGAGTGCAAAAAGACAGCTTTGACATGGAGTGCTCTATTATTGCGTCATGTAAGCTGACAGCTTTGTTATCAGATGGCCTGTTATGTGAAAAGATAGTTCCACATTAAGTGATTCGTTATTGTGGAACGCGTAACAGGAAAATGGTAAAATGATACCGTAATCACAATGTTCATTAATGTCAGCATAGGAGGTGGCTAATATGGCATTCAGAGATTTAAAAGTTAAAGACGTATTCGGTAATCCTCAGTATAAGGCTATACTTGAAAAGTACGCTCCATCGCTCGCAAACAATCCTGCGGCCAAGCTGATGGGAAGAAAGAGCTGCGGCGAAGTATTCGATCTTGTAGTCAGTAAAGGTCTCGTTCCTGAAGATCAGGCGAAAAAGATCGAAGAAGAGATCAACGCACTTCTCTAACGCGAAGCACTCGACCCGAGACACCCGATACGAGGCACTCGATCTATTGATGCTCTAGCATTTTACCCGAGTTCTTATACTCGGGTTTTTTTATGCATTATCCTTTTGATTCAGTGTTGGTACAAATACGTTAATTTCGCGAAAAATGTACTACATTTTGTAGTACACATCGAAGATTTCGCCTCTAAATGTACCAAAGAAAAGAGGGGTACAGCATTATCTGCTGCGCCCCTTGCCTTAGTGTGTTTGATTTTTTTATCCGATATGATCCTCTTCGCTCCATCGCAGCGGCATCAATACCAGTTGTAGATATAGTAATTGTTTTCCGCGTCCATGACGTCTGATCCTATGCATGTATATGGCGAGAGGAATATCTTCTCTACCATGTCGCTACCTTATCCTTTCTTTGATTTGCCCTGCACCTTTCTGTAGAAATTACGGTTTCCAATCAATCCTGAGCGTTCAAGCATTTAATATCCGATTGCGAGTCCCAACAGAAGCAGTCCTGATGTGAGTATCAGATTGAGCGTTTGGAACTTCCATGAATATCTGAACCATTCCCCGTAGCTTATATCAGTCAGTCCGAGTGCGATCAGCAGTCCCGCGTTGGTCGGATAGAATACATTGCTGAATCCGTCGCCGAAAGCGAAAGCAGATATCGCAAGCTGCATGCTCATCCCGAACATCTGAGCCAGCGGCGCTATTATAGGGATCAGCAGGAAAACTTTGGCCGAGGCTGAAGCGATGAAGAAATTCATGACCAGACATATGAGATATATGAACAAAATGAGGCCGGATTTACTCATGCCTCCCGCCATGTCAGCAGCGCCGTTCAGCATCGTCTCCAGGATCCCCGCCTCTTCCATAGTGAACTTGATCGATGAAGCCATCAGGATCAAAAGTATAGACGGAGCTATGGCGATCATCCCCCGTACGAAGGTCCTGCCGAGCTCACGCATGCTCATACCCGAGAGCAGTACCGCAGTGATCCCGGCTATAAGAAACATGAGAGCGACGATTATCATCGTATAGTCCCGGAGGACGGTGATGACGCTGGAACTGAGAACGATCAGGATCCCTGCCCCGAGTATGATCGCGAAGGCTTTGATCCCCCTGTTCATCCGCGGATCGTCGGTATATTCTACAGAAGCCTTTCCTTTGCTGTCTGTATTCTCGATTGCAATCGCGTGTCTTCTTATGTACCACAGGAGCAGCGCATATATGAATACGAATGACAGCGCCCTGAACCAGATCCCGCTGAACATAGGGAGTCCGGCAAGTCCTTGCGCTATGCCTATAGTGAATGGATTGGCTATGCCCGCGGCAAAACCGCAGCCGGCAGCGAGAAGTGACATCGCCATTCCCGTCACTCTGTCCCATCCAAGAGCGACGGCGAGTCCCACCACAATAGGAGCCATAGGGATGATTTCTTCGAAAGAACCGACAAATGACCCCATAGCCATGAAGAACAGGATCAGGACAGCCATCAGTTTATATTTGACATCTCCGAATCTGTTGACCAGCTTAGACAGCATGTAATTCATCAGGCCGCCCGCAGTCAGTGAGTTGAAGATACCTCCTATGACAAGGAGGAATATAAGCACTGCAATGATGGTCCCTGAACCCGGAGCTCCAAGCACCAGTATCGGTGACAGCAGCCATTTAGTGAAGGATATGCCCCTGCCCGGAACGATGAGCGTGAGAATATATGTTGCGACCATCAGCAGGAATACTATCCCGATCGATATCAGGAAAGACCTGACTCCTATGTTTAATCCCTTATTCTGTTTCTCGTCCATAGTCTCCTCTCCTTGTACCGTATCAAACATGCAGCATCATATATCTGTAATAATCGACAGCAGGAACCAGCGTGCTGATATCCACATACTCATTGATGCCATGGATCGAATCCATCTGCTCAGCCGTTATGATAAATGGCAGGAATCTGATGCACTGATCACATGCTTTGTCGAAAAACCTCGAGTCTGAACCGCCTGTCATGATATATGGAGCACATGTATCGACACCCGGAACAGTTGCCATCACAGCCTCTTCAACGAGCTTATATGCCGGGCCTGTATGATCAGCCAGCCTTGACTCGACGCTCTTCTCTATCACTTCAGTTTCCAGGCCGAATTTCGCAGCGGCCTTGGTGATGGCATCGATCGATGCCTGCATCCCCTGATGATGCGAGCATCTCATATCACCTACTACCCAGGCTTCTCGCGGGATCGCGTTCACAGCATTGCCGCCTCTGGCCTGAGTGAAAGCTATAGTTGTTGTTATCAGAGCATTGGCGGCGGCCCCGAATGACGGGATCAACTTCTCAAGGATCTTCCTAAGTTTGTCTGCTTTTCCCAGTATCTTGCCTGTGCTGCCCATATAAGGCGCCATGCTCATCAGCATCCTCATGACTGCAGGCGTGAGTTCCACGTCGAAAATGCCGTGCTTCTCGACATAAGCCATGAACTTGCCAAGTCTCACCAGCGGAGTATTCTTGCCCGGTGTAGAAGCATGGCCGCCGTCTGAGCGGGCGGTGAACTTAAGATTGACGACACTCTTCTCACCGACGCCTATCATTGCCACAGTCGCTTTGACCCCCTTCATAGGCTCGATGACTATATCGCCGCCTTCATCGAAGAGCATCTCAAACCTGATGCCGTTATCATACAGCCACGCGGATATCTCCCGGGCTCCGGCTCCATTGGTCTCTTCATTACAGGCTGTCTCGAAATAAATATCCCTGGCAGGCACATAGCCTTCTTCAGCAAGTTCATCTGCCGCCTGAAACATTGCCCACAGGCCGCCTTTGTCATCGAGTGTTCCTCTTCCCCATATCCTGCCCTCGCAGGCCTCGCCGCTGAAAGGCGGATACTTCCAGCCTTCAGGCTTGGCAGGAACGACATCGTGATGGTTCATGAACATGACAGGCAGCGAGCTGCTGTCTGTTCCTTTCCACTTCATGAGAAGAGACCCGTTGAATTCCCTGACTTCACAGGCACCGAAAATATGAGGAAAGAGTTCCTTAAGGAGTTCTCTGAACTGTCTGAAATTCTCAGGGCTGCTCGCGCACGATGGGTCTGATACAGTCTCGAGGCGGATCATCCGCTGAAGATTCTCTATATATCTGTTCTGTCTGTCACTATCCATGATTCTTGCTCCCTTTCACTTTGTCCTTGACAGTGCCGTATTTATCAGCGACCGATACTATCGCTCCTTCTATCGAGTCAGCCGCACGGTAAATCATGTTCTTCTTCTAAGTAATCAGCTCTACAAATTTGCGATTTGTATATCTATCAAAAAGTATAGCATAAAGAAAGACCCTTTCGGGTCCTTTTCAATGGTGTACAAAGCGATATTCGAACTTCCTTCTCAAAGCACCGTGAGCGTTGCAAATACTGCATTCTGATTGCCATGCGCTTTCAAGGTGCGACCATTTCCGCGACTATTGACCCTCCGATTTCTATTTCTGTGTAAGCTTGTATGTGTCTGAGTTGGTTTATCGTTTCAACGTCAAAAAAACATATGCAATTTCAGAAAAACTCTGTTATAATCCTCAGCGTTGCTGAGTAGCATTTGCGTAAGTCCGGGCACGGACTTACGCAATTTTTTTGAGGAGAAAAGAATGTATAACAGAGAAACAAAGACAATCAAAACACATAATAATAAAAAGAAACTGATGACAGCAATTCTGTCGCTGTCGCTTCTGACCGTAATGGCAGGTGCCGCTGTAGCTCCTGCACTTGGAACGATAAGAGATCACTTTGCGAGCTCAGATGATACCGTGCATAATAGCCTCCGCCTCTAAGAAAGCAGGCAGAGACGCAGGCACAACAGCAATGCCAATGCTTTCAGCGGCAATGTATCTCAGTCAGTTTTCATCGCCGTTCATAATGTCGGTGGTAAAAACGCTGTTCGGCCGGAGTGGCATTGCGCATCTGCCGTTCTGGTTTGCAGCATTAGGTCGCTCTTTAAATGAGACTCTCATTCAGAAGAAAATCCTCTATTCCGACGTATTGTATTCCAAACTCATCTTTCCAAGGCTTAATGTAGTCTTTTACAACTACAATCTTTTTGAAAGAATCAGGAATTCTTATCAGTGATGCTATTTCCTGTTCTCTTTTCCCTGTATCTTCTATTGAAAGCGCAGACTGTATATAAGTTCTCTCATCAGCTCGGTTTACCACAAAGTCCACCTCTAATTGCTTTCTTATATTTTTCCCGGCATCATCTCTTGTATTCTGCTCTACTACACCAACATCCACATCATATCCTCTGCGGATAAGATCGTTGTAGAGGACGTTCTCCATCAAATGAGTTTCCTCCAGCTGTCTGAATCCCAATCTGGCATTCCTTAGACCTGGATCAGAATAATAGTACTTAACAGGCGTCTTAATATATTTTCTGCCCTTTACATCATATCGTTCTGCCTTCCGGATCAGAAATGCTTCTATGAAAAAGCCAATATACTTATCTATTGTATCCGGTGCAATCCTGACCCCTCTTTCACTTGCAAATGTGTTGGATAATCTGCTCGGATTGGTCAACGATCCAATACTTGACGCCAATACATTCAGGATGATTTCAAGAACTTCCGCGTCATTTTTCACCTGATGCCGCTCCAGAACATCCTTAATATAAGTCTGACCGAACAAATCGCGCAGGTATCGGCTTTTTTCTTCATGGGATTCTGACATCCACACCAAAGGCATACCACCGTAGGTGTAATAGTCTCTCCATGCACCACGCTTGTCTCCCTGGTAATGTTCATAAACTTCAGCAAAAGACAAAGGGGATACTCGTATTTCATCACCTCTGTCACGAAACTGGGTCAAGATATCCGAAGAGAGCATTTTGGAATTGCTGCCGGTTACATAAATGTCGGCATTCGGGAGCTTCATCAGTCCTAATACAACATCGATGAAGGTGATTTTTCCATTTGGGTCATCCACATATGGATTCGGGACCTCAGTCACAAACTGAATCTCATCAATGAACACATAGTAACGTTTATTTCTGTCGGCGATCCGTTCCTTCACGTATTTATTCAGCTCAAAAGGGTTACGATATTTCGCATTATCGATCTCGTCAAGAGCTAATCCTACAATCTGATCCTCACTAATTCCATTGTCCAATAGATACTGGCGAAAAAGAGTAAAAAGGAGATAGGACTTCCCGCTCCGCCGAAGACCTGTGATAACTTTGATACGACCGTTATCTTTTAATCTGATCAACTGATCCATATATTGCTTTCTCGCGTATTGTATCATCCGATCCTCCGTGATTTTTTTGCGGCATCCGCATTTTTTTCATGAAAAATTATAGCATGAGCAAGCGAAAGCAACAAGTCTATTGCTGAAAATTTTGCGGCATCCGCATTTTTTTCACTTACACATATCTGATCAAACGGGATCGTATATCCGTGAAACAAATCTTCATATTCAAGGAATCTCTTCTTATTGTACTTTTACATCCGGATTCTTTTCGCCGAACTTCTCTTTAAGCATCTCGCAGATCTCACTGCGCTCTTGCACCTGTATGGCTCCTTCCGTATACTCCGATGTGGCTCCTCGTCTTTCGTTCGGTCGGCAGAGAATTACCCGCATCGTAGTTCTGTTTTCTTCCGTCATATTCTGATTCTCCCTTCTTTTTCCAATTGAAAAAGCTCGACCATTTAAGGCCGAGCCTGATATGCAGTCTCTATTTGCGGGTTATACCGTACGGCATTTTCCTCCTATTGAATAATTCTCATTGGAATTTATCTTTTCGCTTATATCCGCAGTCACAGTACGGACCGCCAGATGCTAAAGTATATTCTCTTACAAACTCTGATGCGCCACCGGCTTCTGCCATCGCATAGTCCAGGCGACACATTGCAGGCACGAGATCAAACAGGCCGTATTCTTTCATGAGAGTGCAGATTCCGCACCTGGTGAATCTGGCCTCGTAGCCACTCCCGTCTTGGTATTCATAGAATTCCATGTTCCAGGAATATGGATTCCTGTCCGCGGCATTCAAGGCGGCAGTTTGTTTCATGCCTTTTATATCTGCATCTGTGAATTTGTTCTTTCCCATGAATCTGAAGAATACCTTTGCCGGTTTGATCATCATTGACTTCTCATAATAATCAGCAAGCTTTTCCACTGACGGACGATTTGGCATATTCAAGGTGAACGCGATGAGCATTGCGCAGCTAACGATATTCATCGTGAAGCGGTCTTCCTTCTCAAACTCAGGGATCTTATCTATGATGCTCCTGTATTTCCATTTAGCCTTTGCGGTTACTCCATCAGCAGTTTCCCTACCATATCCCATGACAGATACGAGATTGTCCCTGAATGATTTTTTATATAGATGCCACATGCCCATCGGCATTCCCGAATAATCCATTTTGCCTCCTTTACAACCGTCAGTCCCACAGTAGGGACATTTCATACTGTTGTTGCCTCCTTTATCATAATCTTTTGTTTAAATATATCATTCGATCAGCAGGCATCAAAGTGCTCAGATGCAACAATGCGCGCAGTCTGCAAACATTAATTTGCTTTCCGTGTTTACAAATACTTTTTTTATATTTTCGTGATCTAAGCAACTATACTTTGCCTTCTGTCAGCATACGCATGGCATACTCGCGGAATTTCATCGCGGCAGGCGACAAATGTCTTCCCTTTGCTGACACTATGCCAAACGTGACATAGCTTGGGGGATCAAGTGGAAGTATATTTAACTGATCCTTCCACAGCTGAGTACAAAGCTCGTTCATTATGCTCATGCCAAGTCCGTTTTTTATCATACCGAGCATGACAGGATTCTCCATGGTGGTAAACCTGATTGTCGGAAAGAGATCGTGCTTAGCCAGAAGCCCTACGACGTCTTCATCATTACCGAGAGCCGGCATAATAAACTCTTCCTCGGCACATCGCGATATAGGGTAGCTTTTCGCTTTTGCGAGAGGATGCTCATCCAGCAGGACCGCCACCATTCTATCTTCTCTGAGCGGGACCCACTCATATTCATTATCCTCGTAGCATGCCTGAAATCCGATATCTGCGATTCCTTCCCCGATCCACGTCCGTATCTCCTGCTGTATCCCTTCCATCAACTCGATCCGGACGTTGGGATAGTCCTCCTGGAATTTTCGGATCACAGCTGGGAGCAGATATGTGGCGATGCTCGGGTATGAACAGATCGAGACCGATCCGATGGATAGCCCCTTGATATCTGAAGCCATTTCGTATATGGCATCTTCATCAGCAACAAAACGCCTGACAAGCGGGATCATCCTATCCCCGTCCGCCGTAATCAGAACTCCCTTCTTGGACCTTTCGAATAGCTTGAACCCAAGTTCATCTTCAAACGCAGCAATAAGCTGGCTTACACCTGATGGGGTATATCCAAGCGCGTCAGCCGCTCCGGATATGCTTCCGTGCTCTACTGCTGCCAGAAATGCTTTGCACCTTGATGTTTCCATATTACTCTCCTGAGCGGACCTTCTAAAACAGTATCTGTTTGCCCAAACTTTCTTTAAGAATTACTTAAACTTATTTTAACATATATAATCTTTACTTCAAATATTGTCAGGGGTAAATTATAGACAACAGAAGAAAACATTTCATACAAAAAACACTTTCCACAAATACTTACCTAACCACTTACATACCACTTACATGAGGAGGTGCATCATGATCGCATTATTTATCACATCAATGGTATTCTTTTCCACACTCGGTATCGCTATGAATATCAGGGACGCTAGAAGAGAGCAATTCGCGAGCGCCGAAACGATCGAAACTGAGGAGACAACAAACAAAGCTGCGTAACCACTTCCGGGAATACACGGGGCAACTTCAACCTTTCGATCAGGACTTTGTCTACAGTCTGAGCCAAACGAAAAAACAAACGTATTTATTTGCGTTTGTTTTTTCGTTTGGCTTCACAATTCTTAGAAAACAGCCTCGTCCTGGTGCCTTTATCGCCTTGAAGAAGCCCGTAACGTTCCCGCATAATCGGTATCGATAAGCAATCCGCCACGCGTTCCTTTCAGAAAGTAAGTATTCGTATTTCCATATCGCAGTATCTGCATTTTCTGTTTCTATCCGGCTTTGATTCTGGCTGTAATATTCAGATGTGGATGCCCAGCATATCCAGGATCCTCACAAATGTGTCCTCACCGTGCAGCCAGGTATCTATAAGCCAGCCTTTTTCATTTTTCCACTTGGCGAGCCCCCTATAGTAATAGTTCTTTTTATGATCTTCAATAATAAATGGCGTCACATTATGACGAAGGCATTCCTTTAGTGCAATCAAACGCCCGACTCTT
>JAZQBC010000046.1:0-3341 GCA_045545495.1 Anaerovoracaceae bacterium
CTTCATGGCATCACGCACCAAGCGCAATATGGCCACCATCGGAGGCAATATCGCGGCAGCCAGAAGCGATTCATACCTGATACCTGCTCTTCACGCAGCAGGATCAGTGCTGAATATCTGCTGCAAAGAAGGTGAGTGCGAAAGTGTAGCCATAGCAGATTATCTGGACGAACAGGATAAGTACACAGATGCACTGATCGTATCCGTCTCTGTTCCGACGGATATAGTGCTGGTGTCAAAGCGCTACGCAAATACCGCACAGAGCCACGCGGTGCTGACTGCCAGCGCAGCTTTAAGGGACGGAGGACTTCATATGGCAGGAGCCGTAAAGAACGTAGGAATACTCCATTTCTGCGATCTTGAGAAGGCTTTCATGGATGATCCTGACATAAGTGAAGATGCCATCGTAAAGATGGTAAGGGAGTGCACAGGTCTTCACACCAGCGATGATATATTCGGAAGCGATGATTATAAGCGCTATCTGATCGGAGTCACTGTTTACGACCTTCACAGACAGCTCAGAGGGAAGGAGGTATAGACATGATCACTTGTACCATCAACGGCAGAAAACGGTCATTCGATATCGACCCTACTAAGAGACTGCGCGAGATGCTCCTCATGAATGGCAATTTTGCCGTTCGTGACAGCGACGATGCTGAGGGCTTCTGCGGAAGTGATACCGTCCTCCTCGACGGCACTCCGGTCTTCTCCAACCTTGTACTGGCGGGAGAGGTCGAAGGATGCGAGATACGCACCCCTGACAGCCTTGGCGATTCCATGCACCTCAGCGTTGTGCAGCAGGCGCTTATAGACGCGGGCGTGGTGCAGAGCGCTTACAACGCTCCGGCAGCGGCTCTTTTGATGACTTGGCTGTTTGAGAATGATCCCGAGCCTTCAAGAGAAGCTGTGAAAGATGTGCTCTCAGGCATATTTATCCGCGACGCAGGTTATGAGCAGTACTATCTGGCGGCTGAGCTTATCAAGGAAAAAAACAAATATGGGGAATACAAGTCAGAGATAGCGCCTGAATTCAGGCCTCATCTCAAGGCTGTCGGCAAAAACATGCCTAAAGTGGACGCCCCGCAGTTAGTCTCGGGCGAAAGAGCTTTCGTAGAGGATTATGTCGACTCAGACACCTGCTACATGGTGGTGCTGCGTTCCCCTTACGCGCACGCTTATGTCAACAAAATAGACACTTCAAAGGCAGAGACCCTGCCGGGAGTGATAAAAATAATAACTGCCTACAACTGCCCTGATGTCACATATATGTCGGCCGGGCAGGGCGAGCCTGAACCATCGCCTCATGACAGAAGGCTGCTCAACAAGAAGGTAAGGCACGTGGGTGACCGAGTTGCCGCTATAGTGGCGGAGACGCTCGAAGAAGCGATAAAAGCGCGCGATCTGATCGAGGTCGAATACGAGCCTCTTCCTGCTGTGTTTACCGTAGAAGAGGCCATGGCTGAGGGAGCGCCACTGGTGCACAACGGTTATGTCGAGTACAACGCCGGAGCTCCGGACGATCTAGACGAATACAATGCCAAGCTTTCGGGAGACGAGAGGGAAGGTCATGTGCTCTATCAATTCCCGCTTCACGGAGATGTGCTCCACAACGTCGCCGCTGCCAACCATGGTGGAATAGGCGATGTGGACAAGGCCTTTGCCGAAGCTGACGCAGTGGTCGAGGCAACGTATCAGACGAGTCAGATACAGCATACTCCGCTTGAGACGCATATCTGCTTCTCCAAGATGGAAAACGGTCGTCTGATCATCTATGCGAGCACTCAGGTTCCTTACCATGTACGCCGCATCGTAAGCTGGGTAACAGGACTCTCAGAGAACAAGATCCATGTCATCAAGACGAGGGTCGGAGGCGGTTACGGCTCCAAGCAGGATATCCTGGTAGAAGACCTGACTGCTTATGCATCGTTCGCTACCGGAAGACCTGTTCTCTATCACAATACCCGTGAGGAAGAGTTCATCGCCAACTCGACAAGACACCCGATGCGTGTACATGTCAAGATGGGAGGCAAGAAGGACGGAAGCATCACAGGCATCTACATGAAAGTAGACGCCAACACCGGTCCTTACGGCAACCACGCACTTACCGTACCTATGAACAGCTGCTCGAAGACACTGCCGCTGTTCAAGTGCGATAACATGAAATACGATCTTACGATCTACTATACCAACATACCTCCGGCAGGAGCATATCAGGGATATGGTACGCCGAAGGGCACATACGGCCTGATGATGGCGATGTGCGAGCTTGCTGAGAAGCTCGGCGTCGACTACAAAGAGATGGTGCTCAAAAACCATGTCGAAGAAGGCTATATGCTCGAGATCCTCAAGGGCCTCGGCGAAGGCCGTGAAGGTAATGTAGTACCTGTAGGCTCCTGCGGACTCAGAGAAGCAGTCGAGAAAGGCTGCGATATGATCGAATGGGGCAAGCGCGTTGAAAGCGACGACCCTGACTGGAAGATCGGCAAGGGCTTTGCGATGATCATGCAGGGTTCAGGCCTTCCGGGTCTCGACCACGCTAATGCGGTCGCCAAGCTCGAGATGGACGGATCGATAATCGTTCTCTCCGGAGCTGCGGACATCGGTACCGGTCTTGATACGATCATAGCCAAGGTAACGAGCGATATACTCTGCATACCTATGGACAAGATCACTGTTTTATCCGGCGATACTGACTCCGGTGCATTCGATACAGGTTCATACGCTTCTTCCGGAACATTCTTCAGCGGTAATGCTGCTGTTGTCGCAGCTACCAAGCTCAAGGAGATGATCCTCGATGAAGCTGCATATCAGCTCGGAGAAGACAAAGAAGATATGGAAATCGGATGGCCGGGTGAGGTCACTTCAAAGAAGACCGGACAGAAACTGTCCTTCTACGACATCATCCATACGTCTACTTCCGGAACCGGACGCGGACACCTTATCGCGCCGGGCAGCTTCACTACTGCTGCTTCGTCAGTACCGTACGGCGCGCACTTTGCACAGGTGGCTGTCAATGTGAGAACCGGCCAGGTCAAGGTGCAGAAGTTCTACGCTATTCAGGATGCGGGTACTCCTATCAATCCTGAGGCGGCTCTGTGCCAGATGTACGGCGCATCGCTCAAGTCTATCGGACATACTCTGTACGAGGATATGATCCTTGACAAGGACGGACGCTGCGTGAATGCGACTATGACTGATTACGGTGTACCGATGATCTCAGAGCAGCCGGATGATTTCAAGGCTGTACTCATCGATGTGGATGATCCGGATGGTCCGTTCGGTGCAAAGTCGATCTCAGAGATCGCATGCAACGGTGCGGCACCTGCTATCGGCAATGCTAT
>JAZQBC010000047.1:0-28750 GCA_045545495.1 Anaerovoracaceae bacterium
GATCAACGCAAGGAGACGATCGAAAGAGTCTTCGGAACTGCCAAGGAGCATCATGCTATGAGATATACCCAGCAGGTTGGGAAGGAGAAGATGGCCATGAAAGTTGGCCTGACCTTCGCGTGCATGAACATGAAAAAGCTCGCAAACATCTTAAGTAAACGACCTAAGAATGGTCCTGACGGGGGTCTTTTCGATGATCTTTTGAGCTTTGTTTCTTCATTTTTCTTCGGATCACAATTTTCATACGCATGAGAAAAGCCCAAGCTTCAGTGTTTTGAAACTTGGGCTTTGTCTACGGTCTGAGAGCATCAGGATAAACCTGATGCTCTTTTTTCGTATTTGTATTCTTTTCGCGGTTACAAAGATATGTGGTTTTGGTGCTTAGCCAAACATTTCCTCGTAACTTGCCTTTTCGGCGACCTTCTGTGTCAGCACTCCCATCTTGGAGATATCACCGACAAGAATGACTCCTGCCAGTTTGTCCTCAAAGAAGTAGTACTTCTCATAATTATCGCCTTCGCTCTTATCCACAGCGCGGAATTCCTTATCAAGGTCCTTGCCGTTGCTTCCAAGAGCAAATATGCCTGTATCGAACGCGTCGATGACCATTGAACTTCCGATGGTCTCATACTCTATTCCCTCGCCTGCCGCGTTAGCACCGGCGATGCGTCCTGTTTCCACGGCCTGAACCCAGAAAGCCTGTGGCTGACCGTTAATTACGCAGCAGTCACCGCAAGCGTATACATCTTTGACATTTGTCTGCATCCTGCTGTCAGCCACGACCCATTTGTCGACCGTGATGCCACTGTCTTCAGCAACCTTTGTGTAAGGCCTCATACCTGTAGACATTATCACGAGCTGAGCCTCATATGAAGTGCCGTCTTCAAGCACAACAGCGTCCTCTGTGATCTCTGTGATCTTTGCGCCTGTCACGATGTGAACTCCTTTGGAGTTGCATATTTCCTCCAGCTTCGCGGAAGCCGGATCATCAAGCTGTTTAGGAAGAAGCCCCGGAGCTGTTTCGAGGACAGTCACATCAAGGCCACCTGCTTTGAGGCCCCACGCACCTTCGAGCCCCATTACACCGCCTCCGATGCATACGGCCTTAGTAGCTTTTCTCTCCTCGATGATCCTTCTTACATGTTCAGTATCCTTGATACTTCTTACGGATACGACATGATCTTGATCCGCGCCCTTGATAGGCGGCACAAAGCAGAAAGCGCCCAGAGCGTAGACGAGTTTGTCATATACTACCCAGCCAAAGCTTCCGTCACGGAGTTTTACTCTAACCATCTTGGCGTCCGTATCTACCTTTATGACTTCTGTATCTGCCATGAAGAAGATGTTGTTTTTTGTGTACCACTCGTCGCCCTCGATAGCTAGGCCGTTATAGCCGAAGTCCTCGATAATAGCCTTTGTGAGCATCGGCCTGTTGTACGGAAGATACGATTCCTGCGTCACTATTGTGATCATTGCAGTGAGATTCCTCTCGCGGATCGCCTCAGCTGCGCTCTTGGCGGCCGGACCACCGCCGATGATAACGAATTTTTCGTCAGTGTCTTTGTTGAAAGAGGTGCCTACCGGTTCATACGGCTGGAAGTTCTCTTCACCTACACCGCATACAGGGCATGACTGAGCGCCTTCTTCGAAAACGGCGCCGCATACCAAACATTTTACCTTTGCCATAGTTTTTCCCTCCTGCTGTAAAGCAGCTGATTTACAATATCCCTTTTATATATAGATCCGCGAACGGGATCTTTAATGAGCCTCCTAATGGATCCGCTTAGCCCGGCAGATCATTACCTGACCTCGATGATGAAAGCCAGCTCGTGGTCATCTTTGACACTGTACTTGAATTCATCAGCCGTTTCCGGGCCACATATACCTGTACCGATACCCTTTTGGAACGCGGAGATAGTCACATATGTTCCGGTCCTCTTCTCGTCTTCACGATGTTTCATCGGCAGAAGTTCTCTGTCGCTGTAAGGCTTGATACCAAGCTCAAAGGCCTTGTCGACGGCGATGAACTTCACCTCGGTATTGCCATCGGATACAGCCGCCCATCTGGTATCAAAACGGTTTCCACTCTCCTGAGGCTTGATATTCGGCTCGGTCATGTCTGCCACCTTGCAGCTTACTTCCGCGATCGGGAACTGATCCTTCATATCCGCGTAAGATTCACCGCTCCTGCCGTAATAATTCACATTATCGAAGCTCTGATCGAAGCGGAAGGCCTTACCAAATCTCGGGAGATCTCCTTTGCCCTTCACGCAATGGAGTCTGCTCCTTACCAGTACCGACTTTCCCTCTTCATCAGCCATAGTGTATGTGTCGGCGCACTCAAACTCACCGGCCTTGCAAGTTATCTTTGACACTACTTTTACGCTGTTTCCGGAATTCTCGATCGTGACGATTTCTTCCTTTTGGTCAACGAAATCTTTAGTGATGTCCTTCTGACCAAAGTTCACGAAGTCGTTATCTGTAGGCGCTCTGAACAGCACAGTGTAAGGCTCGGACGGATATATTGTCATTCCTCCAAGATCAAAAGATATCCTGCCTCTGCCGTCTGCACTCACAGCCCCCTTCGCAGGATATGACTTAGCCGGTGCTTTAGCTATCTTTTCAGCCAGAACAATCTGATCGACAGCGGCAACTCTCCCGGTCTTTTTCTCGATCGTAGTAATGGTGAGGGTGCAGTCAGTGCCTGATTCCTCAGCCGCCTTCAGATGAGACGCGGTCTTGATCTTTACATTTATCTTTGACAGCGGATCGCAATAAGGTATCACTGTCTCTTCTGCGCCGTCATTCCACGCGCATTTGAGTTCGTACATAAATCCCGGAGTAAAGCTCTTGGTATCGAAGAGTTCGAAATCATCTCCACCAAGCCATTTGACTCTGATCGGTCTGTACACATACTTGGTTATCTTAGCGCCTGTCGAAGGTTCGCGGTCAGGATAGAACATGCCATCAACGCAGAAATTGCCGTCGTGTTCCCACTCACCATGATCTCCACCATAAGTGTAGCTTCCATCCTCGTGGAGCACAGCGTGGTCTACCATCTCCCAGACGCAGCCTCCTATCAGATTGTCGTGTGTATAGATCTCCTTCCAGTACTCTTCCATTCCGCCCGGTCCGACGCCCATGGCATGAGCGTACTCGCACATGAAATAAGGCCTATCGCAGAGCTGCTTGACTTTGTATGTCTTCTCACCGATCTTGTGCACCTGTTCCTGAGGCGGATACATTTCACTCGCCACATCGTAGGCTTTTTTCTTTGTATGTATCGCGCTCTCATAGTGGACCGGAAGCTCCGAGTACTTCTTCAGATAGCTGTATTCTTTATCTGTATTGTGAACACCGCCTGCCTCGTTGCCCAAACTCCACATCACGATAGAAGGATGCATTTTGTCACGCTGATACATTCTGGCAGCGCGGTCCACATAGCGATTCTCCCATGCCGGATCATCGCTGATACGGTTGTAGCTTGGAGGAAGCTTCATCACGAAAGTACCGTGCGTCTCGATATCTGCCTCATCTACAACGAAAATACCGAGTTCATCACAGACCTCGAGGAGATACGGATCAGGAGGATAGTGAGAAGTCCTGACCGTATCTATGTTGTACTCTTTGCAGAGCAACATATCGCGCTCGATCTCCTCAGGCGTCATATAGTAGCCGTTCGTAGGCGACGTATCATGGTGATTGACACCGTGGAATTTGATCTTTTTGTCGTTGACAAGAAGAAGATCTCCCCTGATATCCACAGACTTGAAGCCGACCCTCTGCTTCACGCAGCTGCCTTCGATTTCATAGTACATGTTATAGAGCGCAGGATTCGCGTCGCTCCATTCAGAAACTTCCAGATTTCTGAAAACGAACTCGGCTTTCTTTGCGAAAGAACTTATCGTTCTCGTCTCTTTGATCCCAGGGCCTTCCAGAGTGAAAGTCACGTCAGCGTTCTCACGTAACTCGGCGGTAGCTGTCGCTACATAGGTGTGTCCCACCTTTCTCGTGTGGAAATCCACATCGACGAAGTCGTTCTTGTTTTCCACGCGAAGCAGCACATCGCGGAAGATGCCGTTGTTCCTGAACATATCCTGATCTTCAAGATAACTGCCGTTGCACCATCTGTGCACCACCACAACAAGTTCGTTGAAGATATCATGGAGATACGGAGTCACGTCGAACTCAGCCGTATTGTGCGAGCCTTCAGTATAGCCGACAAAATGCTCGTTGACATAAACATCCGCGCAGCCCGCCACGCCGAGGAAAGAGAGTATGAATCTCTTGTCCTCATAATCTTCGCCGGTTGGGAAGATAGTCCTGTATATACCTACGAAGTTGTATTCATCCTTTGGTGTCCTCCATTTAGGCCCGATGCCGTAATCAGCGCCCTGAAGGCTGAACACTCTCCCGACCGGATCCTCTTCAGGGATCTTCGGCGGATCATATGGGAACTGATAGCGTATATTCACATAGAACGGTCTGTCGTAGCCTCTGAACTGCCAGCACGACGGAACGTCGATCTTGTCGAAGCTCATGGTATCAGTGTCCATTATTGTCGGTACTTCTGCAGGCCTCGGATAGAATTTGAAATCCCATTCGCCGTTGAGGCACCTTACCTTTGGCGAATTGTAACGCTTCTCAGAAGGGGTCACTGCATCGGCTGACTTTCTGTCCGGATAAGGTATGAAGTAGCTCCTAGGAGCCATCTTATTTATCTCGTAAGTTTCAAAATCACAGTAATTTGTTTTATTGATCCTGTATCTCATATAGATATAGATCCTTTCCTAATTGTTTTATTTCGGCTCGCTCCCTAGAAGTCGAGGTCTTCAAGCTCGTTGATCCTGCGAAGGTGTTTGTCGCCCATGAACTCTGTGTTCATCCATGCGTCTACCATATCGAAAGCGAGCTCTTTGTCCACTACTCTGCCGCCCATGCAAAGCACATTTGCGTCGTTGTGGGCCTTTGTCATCTCTGCCTGCCATACTGACGAAACAAGACCTGCTCTGACGCCAGGCACTTTATTAGCCGCGATGCTGATTCCGATGCCTGTACCGCAGATAGCGATGCCTCTCTCAGCCTCTCCGCTTGCGACGGCTTTTCCGACGGCATGGCCGTATTTCGGATAGTCGACCGACTCTGTAGAGTAGCAGCCTACGTCGTTTATCTCATGTCCTTCGTTCTGAAGTTTTTCTTTGATAGCTTCTTTTAGTTCATATCCTGCGTGATCGCAGCCGATTACGATTTTCAATGTTCTTACCTCCCGCATTATAAACAATCCACACGACTGCCATGGATCATTTAGTCATGGCAAAGTCGTCTTCAATTCATTAATTATAGCATAACTCCCCGCTATTACCTCCCAATATGCTATAATGCTAATCGGAAACCCGAACAAAACAAAGAGGTATTTTTATGAAAAACAATATAGATATCGAAACTTTCCTTGAACAGCTTGGTTCTGAGGCCCCTACTCCGGGAGGCGGCGCGGCAGCGGCTCTTACATCAGCGCTTGGCGCTTCTCTTATCCTGATGGTAACCAACAATACCATCTTCAAGGGGAAATGCGGAGAATACGAGGAACTGAATTACTCAGCCCGTAAGCAAGCGACGGATCTCAGAGTAAGACTCACCGAGTGCATCGAGAAAGACGCAGAGGCATATGCTGAGGTAGCTGCCGGATACAGACTGGCCAGAAGCATCGACAAAGTCAAGAGCCTTGAGCGCATCAAGACGGTTATCCGTGAGACAGCCGGAAATCTCGACAAAGATTCCCACATAAAGAGGATCGAGTATTTTGAGAGCTTATGCGGAGATCCTTTTGATGTCAGCAATCTGTCTCCTGCAATGCACGATCTCGTAGATATCGGATACAAGGACACAAGAAAGGCACTGCTCGCAGCAGTATCGACTATCGCCTGCGAAGTCCCACTGTCAGTTATGGAGGATTCTATCACAGCGCTCCATCTGGTAGAGAGCCTTATCGGCAAATCCTACAAGCCTCTCGAGAGCGATCTTCGCACATCGGCAAGATGCCTCCATTCCGGCATCCTTTCATCGAGCGCTCTGCTCGCGGCTAACATCCCTGCCGTAGCTGCCGAAAACGCGGATTTCGCCAGCAAGCTCAAAAAGCGTTCTGACGATATAGTGGCAGAGTCCACTGAGCTGGTCCACGCTATCTTCGAAAAGTTCGTTGACTAGAAAGCGATCAGCAGACAATGATCATACGCTAAAAAACAAGAGCCGCTCACAGAAATGTGAACGGCTCTTTCAGTTTTTGTAAGATATGTCATATATGTTCCACAGAGCGTACTCCTTAGGGATCCGGGCTACAGTTCGTTGCGCATCATGTCCTCAAAACTCTCTCGCTTGACTGCCAGCCTGTGCTTGCCGCATGAGACGATCGCGATAGCAGGCTTTGGTATCCTGTTGTAATTGGATGACATGGCGTAGTTGTAGGCTCCCGTTGTGAGCACTGCTATGATATCTCCTCTCTCAGGCTTCGCGATCTTTATGCCCTCTGCGATCCTGTCGCCGCTTTCGCAGCAGCGGCCTGCCACTGTGACCTCGTAATCAGCCGGTTCTGATGCCCTGCTTGCGTTAAGAACAGTATATTCCGATTTATACAGCGCAAATCTCGGATTGTCAGTCATACCGCCATCAACGGTGACATAGTTCCTGTACCCCTTTACCTCTTTTACTCCGCCGGTCTCATAGAGAGTCGTTCCGGCTTCGGCAACAATGCTTCTGCCCGGCTCCATGAATACTCTGTTTATCCTGACACCGTATTTCTCGCAGGCGGCATTGAGGTGCTCAGCTATCTCCGCTATCCTATCTCCGATCTTTGGAGCAGGATCCTTTTCTGTATAACGGACACCGAAACCTCCGCCGATATTGAGAGTATCTATCTCAAGTCCGAACTCATCCCTTGCCTTCGCGGCATAAGATACAAGTATCTCAGCCTGGCGGTTGAATGAATCGCTCTCGAATATCTGCGAACCACAATGGCTGTGGAAACCTACCACCTGTATGTTTGAGCAAGCAGCTGCAGCTTTGACGAATCCGTCAGCCTGGCCTGTATCGATCGGGACACCAAACTGTGAATCCACCTTGCCCGTGTTTATAGCCTCGAGAGTATGCGGGTCGAGTCCGCAGGTCAGCCTCAAAAGAGCCTTCTGGATGATGCCATGTTCGCCCGCGATCCTGTCAAGAGACTCGAGCTCGTTCATATTGTCGATGATGAAGTATCCTACCCCGCTCTCGACGCCATACTCTATGTCCCTGTCTGTCTTATTCGTCCCGTGGAAGAACATCTTTTCAGGCGGAAATCCCGCTGCCAGAGCCGTATATATCTCTCCCGGAGATACCACGTCCGTGCAGAGGCCCTCCGATTCCACGATCGGATATATGCCCTTGAAGCAAAGAGCCTTGCTCGCGAAGAGCGGCGCGGAATCCTCGCTGAAGTGCTTGTGCATCTCGGAGACGTAAGTCCTGCATCTCTCCCTGATCATGTCCTCATCGAGGACGTACAGTGGAGTGCCGTACTCTTTCGCGAGTTCGACAGCGTCGATGCCGCCTATAGTCAGGTGTCCTGCGTTATTGATATCAAGGTTATTATGTAACATTAAAAGCTCCTATTTTACAGCTTTACAGCATGTGTGCCAGCAGGTCGTCATGTGTGCCGGCGTAGAGATATGACGGAGGGATATCGAACATGGTGAATGCTCCTGTCTTGCCCTCTGCGCTTAGCCTGCAAATAGCTCTCGCCGCTGCTACAAGAATACTTCCGGTGAAGTACGGGTTGGAATCGAGGTCGAGTCCGAATTCTACTGTATTGTTGAATTCGCCTTCAAGTCCTGTCTTTCCGCTTCTGAGGACCTTTCCGCCATGAGGAAGTCCCATATGGTCTGCCGCCATCTCCTCTTTGCTGATGAAGTGGACTGTCGTATCATATGGCTCGAAGTAATCAGGCATGGTCTTGATGGCCTCTTCGATCTTGGCCTTGTCGGCGCCTTCCTCGGCTACGACATATACCTCTCTGAGGTGCATCTCGCGCTTTGTAAATTCAGGGTGCTCCCCTGCTCTTACTCTGTCGAGGGCCTCTTCGACCGGTACTGTATACTGTCTGGCATCGGCTACTCCCTCGATGCGTCTTACCGCGTCAGAGTGTCCCTGGCTTACGCCGCGGCCCCAGAATGTGTAGCTTGCACCCTCAGGAAGAGCTGCCTCAGCGTACAGACGCGAGATGGAGAAATAACCGGGATCCCATCCGCAGGAAATGACCCCCGCTGTTCCAGCGGCTTTAGCGGCATCATCGACATTCTTGAAGTGTTCAGGGATCTTCGCATGGTTATCGAAGCTGTCGACGATGTTGAATTTGCCCGCGATCTCAGGGCTCATCCAAGGAAGATCCGTGGCGCTTCCTGCGCAGATGATCATTACGTCAACGTTGTCCTTCATGGCATCCATGTCGTCATATGTCATGACTTTAGCATTTGTCACAGTAGATACCGATGCAGGATCTCTCCTTGTAAATACTGCGGCGATCTCCATATCAGGAGCATTTGTTACCGCTGCCTCTACTCCACGTCCGATGTTTCCGTAACCCGCTATTCCGATTCTGATCATTTTCTTGCCTCTTTCTTTCTCACGTTCTGGGTTATCACGTTCTCTGATCCCAACACGATTTGCTGATTTAATAGCATGCCGATCAATCCGACAAAAGATCGTCCATGTTATAAAGACCTGCAGGCTTTCCCACGAGGAACCTCGCTGCAGCGATGGCTCCATCTGCGAAAAGCGCTCTGTCGTGGGCTTCATGCTTTATAGTAATGGTCTGATTGGCTGTGCCGAACATTACTTCGTGTGTTCCGACTATATTGCCCATCCTGATAGCGCTTATGCCTATCTCGTCAGGCTCTCTCTTTGCCATTCCGCTTCTTCCGGAGTTCACGTGGAGCTCAGGTCTCGACTCCATCACGGCGTCCGCCAGCATGAGTGCTGTTCCGCTCGGCGCATCCACTTTTCTGTTGTGATGGGCCTCAACTATCTCGATTTCACATCCCGGGAATTTCGCCGCTACCTCCTTTACGACCTTTGCCGTAAGAGCGACGCCGAGCGACATATTCGCCGACTTGAAGACGGCGATATGAGCAGACGCCGCCTTTATATAATCCATTTCCTCTTCAGTCTGACCTGTCGTGCAGATAACTGCAGGAAGTCCCTTTTCTACGCAATAGTCGACGAGCGCCTTAGTACCGTCATGATGCGAGAAATCTATGAGCACATCGCCCTCTTCTTTGCATTCCTGTGGAGTCAGGTAAGAACCGTTCCAGCCTGTAGGTGTGATGCCTGCTACTACTTCCATATCGTCAGACGCTTCTACGCATTTGACGACATGAGTTCCCATAGCGCCATCTATTCCGTTCACTATTACTCTTATCATTTCGATTTCCTCTATATTATGAGCTATATGATCCCAAGCTCAGTCATAGCGTTTCTGAGCCTTGCGAGATTCTGTTCTTCCATGCGATAGAGCGGCGATCTGATGATCGGATCACACCATCCCATCATTGCGAGTGCTTCCTTTACAGGAATAGGATTTACTTCGCAGAAGAGCGAATTTACGAGCTCGAGATACTTGCACTGAAGATCGGCTGAGCCCTGGACATCTCCATTCCAGAATCTGGTGCAGATCTCCTTTGTCTCCTTAGGGATCACGTTGGACAGTACCGAAATGACTCCCTTGCTTCCCATCGAGAGGAACGGGACGATCTGGTCGTCGTTGCCCGAATAGATGTCGAGCTTGTCACCTACGAGAGCGAAAGTCTCAACGATCTTGGAAATATTGCTGTTGGCCTCTTTGATGGCCGCTACCTTATCTATCTCAGCGAGCTTCACATATGTTGAAGGCTCGATATTAAGTCCTGTTCTTGACGGAACATTGTATGCGATGATCGGCACATCGCTGACACTCGCGTACTCATTGAAGAGCTTTACAAGTCCGTTCTGTGTAGCTTTGTTGTAGTACGAAGTAACTATGAGGCATGCGTCAGCTCCGGCGTCGCTTGCGTACTTTGTAAGCTGCTTACCGTAATCCGTGTGGTTGGAACCTGTGCCCGCGATGATCGGAACTCTGTGGTTTGATCTTTCGACAGCGAACTCGATACATTCCTTATGCTCTTCGTCCGAAAGTGTGGAACCTTCACCTGTCGTACCCGCGATAACGAGCGCATCGATGCCCGATTCGATCTGCCAGTCGATAAGCTTACCGTACTGTTCAAAGTTCACGCCGTCCTCTGTCATCGGCGTGATAAGTGCTGTAGCTACTCCTTCAAATATAGTCTGTGTTCTTGCCATTTTTCTCCTCCTCACTCTTATTGATGAATGGCTTCAACAATGAGACGAGGCTATCGTTTGCTCTCCTGCTTTTCTCTGCGGGCCTTTCAATGGCTGATATAAAAAATACAGCCGATGCGAACGGCTGCCGAAAAACAAAACAGGATTATTTCCCGGATAGCACTCCGCATATCTGCGACAGTCGTACGGATATTATTCCGTCCGCCCAGATCAGTCGGGATGCAGCCCTTCCTCACTTCGGCGTTTGCCCCTTTCATGGTACCTGCCCTGCACGGCCTCTGATAACCATTACTGATGACTAAACGCATCCTCTATCTCAATGGGGAAATTTTAAACCCTTAACTATCCTCTGTCAACACTTGACGCCCTGTAATGCTTGAAACATAACATTTTTTTACTTATACTGTTCCAGAAAGAATCAATCTGACATTTGAAAGGATCAATCATGGGAGTCAAAGCACTTAAATTCGGAGGCTCGTCGGTCGCCGACGGAATACAGCTTGGTAAAATCAGAGATATCATCGAGGCAGACCCTGAGCGCCGCTACGTCGTAGTATCAGCGCCGGGCAAAAGATTTGACGGTGACAGCAAGATCACAGACCTCCTTCTCATGTGCAAGGCGCAAGCCGACAGCAACATCCCTATCGAACAACTCTTTCAGGTCATCGAAGACCGCTACAACGCTATCAGCATGCAGCTCGGCATCGAGGTGGATCTTGAAAATGAATACAAGGAGATCCTCAGGAACCTCAACGAAGGTTGCAGCAAGGACTATATAGCAAGCCGCGGTGAGTATCTTTCCGCAAGGCTCATAGCAGAATACCTCGGCTACGATTTTGTCGATACACGCGGCCTTATTCTCTTTGACAACAAAGGCAGACTCCTTAGTGAAGAGACTAATGAGGCTCTCGCGGAAGAACTCTCTAAGCACGATCACGCGGTGCTCCCGGGCTTTTACGGAAGCAGCAAAGAAAGCGGCGAGATCAAGATCTTCTCACGCGGTGGCTCCGATGTATCAGGTGCTCTTGTTGCACGCGCGGTCAAAGCGGACATATATGAGAACTGGACAGATGTATCCGGACTTCTGATGGCAGACCCGAGAGTCGTAAAGGATCCGCTCCCAATAGGATATATCTCCTACCTTGAGCTCAGAGAGCTCTCGTACATGGGTGCAAGCGTGCTCCACGAAGACGCTGTGTTCCCTGTCCGTCAGGCGGGCATCCCTATCAACATCCGTAACACCAACGCGCCTGAAGACCCTGGCACCATTATCACGACCGAGGGTACATACCGCGACGACAGACTGCTTTCAGGCATAGCCGGCAAGCAGCCGTTCACGGTAATCAGCATCTACAAGAACATGATGAACAAGGAGGTAGGATTCGTCAGAAGGACTCTGGCTGTACTCGAAGACCTCGGCATCAGCTTCGACCACATACCAACCGGCATAGACTCTCTTTCAGTAGTAATCGAAAGTTCCGAGCTTGAAGACCATCTCGATGAAGTCCTCACTGAATTCGAACAGCGTCTCCATCCTGATGAGATAAACGTCGTATCAGACATCGCCATGATCGCGGTAGTAGGAGCTGGCCTCAGTAAGACTATAGGAGCTGCGGCGAAGATCACCAGCGCTCTACGCGATGCCGGCATCAACATCCGCATGCTCAACCAGGGCATCAGTGAGATCAACGTCATACTCGGTGTCGACTCCCCTGACTTCGAAGCGGCGATCCGCGCGATCTATGACGCGTTTACCGCGTAATATACGTCAATTTGATGATTGACTAGAAGCGATCAATCTGTTAAATTTCACTTGTAAAAAGAATAATGACTGCCACCGGGTAGTGAGTGCATAGGACACTTGTGTCACATCGTTAGGTCTTAGAAGATGTGATATGAGCGTCCATTTTTTTAAGGGGTACTTATGAAGCTCTGGAATTACTTCAGCACATTTGAAAAAATATTGTGGCTTGTATCGTTTATCGCGGTCGTGTCATCTTTTCTGATCTTTGACCGCGAGAACTGGCTCAATTTAGTCGCGTCTGTCATCGGCGTCACATTCCTTATCTTCCTCGCGAAAGGAAATCCGATCGGACAGTTTCTGACGATAGTCTTCAGCATACTTTACGCGATAATCTCGTATTCTTTCGCGTATTACGGGGAAATGATCACTTACCTTGGTATGACAGCGCCTATGGCTCTTTTGGCTCTCATAGCGTGGCTCAGGCACCCTTTCCAGGGCAATAAAGCTGAGGTAGAGGTGAACACCATCTCGAAAAAAGAAGTAGTCTTTATGTTCGGCCTTACAGCGGTCGTGACAGTAATCTTTTATTTCATACTGTCGGCTCTCGGTAACGCCAATATCATCCCGAGCACCATCTCGGTCACCACAAGCTTCCTTGCGTCATATCTTACGTTCCGCAGGAACCACTATTACGCTCTGGCCTATGCTGCCAACGATCTGGTGCTGGTCGTACTCTGGACCCTCGCTACCATGACCAACATCCATTACATGCCAGTGCTTGTCAACTTCATCGTATTCGCTTTCAACGATTTCTATGGCTTCATCAACTGGAATCGGATGAAGAAAAAACAGGCCGCTCTCAGCTGACCTGTCGGAGAATGCTTTTCTTATGTGTCGCCGGATCAATAAGTGAAATCTCCGCTTTTACCACCGGCCTTACTCAGTAGATGGATATCTTTGATCTCCATTCTCTTATCGATGGCCTTGCACATATCGTATATCGTAAGCAGCGTAACGCTTACACCGGTGAGAGCTTCCATTTCAACGCCGGTCTTGCCTTCCGTCACAGCAGTGCAAATGACGCTTATCTCGCAGGAATCAGCGTCTATATCGAACTCGACCTTCGCGTTAGTAAGCGCTATAGGATGGCACATCGGTATCAGATCCGAAGTGCGTTTTGTGCCCATAATGCCCGCTACCTGCGCTACAGTAAGGACATCACCTTTTTTGATCTTATGCCCAAGCACGGCATCCATGGCCTCGGAAGACAGCTTGATAGCCCCTGTCGCGACCGCAGTCCTTTTAGTAATCTCCTTGTCTGAGACATCCACCATGTACGCGTTGCCTTGCTCATCGAAATGTGTAAATTCACTCATCTTAGTTACCTTCCTATTTCAGGAACAATATACCCTCTTCATTTATCTTGAGATAATCAGGCATTCCTTTTTCTCTAAGTTGCTCCTGTTCATCCCCTTGGATGAACCAGCATATCAAGTTTTCATCAGGATCAGAGCCACCTGCTGACTCGGGCCTGATGTAATAGTTATATTCAAAAGGCAATTCATCGAGCCTTGCAAGATCAAATCTCAAGCAGTTGTCTTCGCGCTCTCCCCATATCGGCTGAAAGTGATGTGCCCTGTATCCGATATATCGTGTGCCACCCGGTATCTCTCTTTTAGTATTCAGTATGATGCCCCAGTCTGTCAATTCCATCGTGTGATCATCCAGGGCTTTGACAGCGGAATAATTCTTGCAACCGGTAAGTCTTGCGGCGTCTATGCTGCCAGGGTCATGGAAAACATCCTTGGTCTCTCCGTGGCGCAGTATCTTGCCGTCCTTCATAACAAAGAGTTCCTCGCTGAACCTGTACAATTCGTCACGGCTGTGCGACACCATTACGACTTGTCCCTGATAGTTCTCGAGCATCTCCATCATCTCTACCTGCATCCTGTCTCTCAGGTATCCATCGAGCGCGGAAAAAGGCTCATCGAGAAGGATCAGTTCCGGCTCAGTGACCATTATCCTCGCAAGCGCTACTCTCTGCTGCTGACCACCGGATAGTTCGCCCGGGAGCCTGTCCCGATAATCGCTCATGCGAAATCTCTCGAGCATCTTCATCGCAGTCGCCATGTTATCCGCCTTGGATCCATTCAGACCCGCCATCACGTTCTGTACGACCGTCATCGTGGGAAACAAGGCGTAATTCTGGAACATGTATCCGACGCTTCGCTTCTGCGGCTTCAGATCGATGCGTTTGTCTGAGTCGAAAAGCACACGCCCGTCGACTTCGATATGCCCGCTTTTCAGATCTTCTATACCCGCAATGCTGCGAAGAGTCATGCTCTTGCCACTGCCCGAAGGCCCGAGTATGCCTATCCGTTTCGCGTCACTCGCTATGGTCACATCGAGTTCAAAATCACCTATTCTGTTATGGATATCCGCATATAATCTTTCCATAAAAACCGAATCCTGCATCACCATCTCCTGATGTTCTTCATGTGTTTTCCGGTGATGATGTTGATCATAAACACGGCAAAAAATGCTATGAGGAGCACCACTATGACCCAGAAGCCTGCAGTCATATAGTCTCCGTCTTGTATTACCATGGCTATTCGCTGAGACACTGTGCCTGTCTTTCCGGGAATGTTTCCTGCAAGCATGGAAGTAGCTCCGTATTCACCCATCGCTCTTGCAAATGTCAGTATAGTGCCGCTGGCTATGCCGGGCCCCGCTGTCGGTACGACTATCTTCCAGAAAATGGCTGTCTCAGACATCCCGAGAGTCCTGCCGGCGTATACGAGATTAGCGTCGATCTGCTCAAAAGCCGCCCTCGCGTTTCTGTACATCAGAGGAAATGCGATCACTGTCGCCGCCAGGATACAGCCGAGCCAGGTATGCACCACCTGAATATTGAAGGTATCATTCAGAAATATACCGAAAGCTCTTCTTCTGCTGAAAATGAGTAGCAGAAAAAAGCCTGCGACAGTAGGCGGCAATACCATCGGCAATGTAAGGATACCATCAAGTATCGACTTTGCCCGATAGTCTTTCTTTATCACCTTTCTTGCGGTCCATAAGCCGAGAAAGAACGAGATTATCGTTGCGACTATTCCCGTCTTTATGGATATCCACAGAGGGCTCCAGTCTAATTTGCTAATGATCTCTAACATAGTCTTTTTGAAAAAAATGAAGTACCCGGCTTATTACAAGCCGAATACTTCATTGTTATTGTTCGCTACTCTACGTCTGTGTCGAATCCGTACTTCTGATAAAGTGCTTTTGCATCATCGTTTGTTATGTATGCGATGAAATCCGCAGCAGCTTCGGACTCTCCATCGTCTGCGTCAGGGTTGTTGATCTGAGCTACAGGATAGATGATATCTCCTGTTACATCATATCCTACAACTTCGAGCATCTTGATGCTGTCTTCGTGACCAATAGTATCGGACAGATATGTAGTTCCGACTTCACTGGATCCTTCTTCTACTGCAGCAAGCACTTTGCTTACATTGCCCTGCTCGCTGATCTCGACTCCGCCAAGCTGCTCGGAAACCTCAGCTGTTGTGATAGTTGCAGGATCCTCTACCTCTGTGAGAAGTCCAAGCTTGATCATAGCCTGTCTTGTGTATTTGCCGACAGGAACGCTTCCGTCTGCAAGCGCGATGCTCTTCGCGTTAGCGATGTCAGCAAGTCCTGTGACCGCTGTTTCGCTATCCGGCTGAGTCACGACTACGAGCTGGTTGTTGACCACGTTCGTTCTGGTGCCTTCAACTACCATGTCCGCTCCTTCAAGTTCATCCATCTGCTTCTGCGCAGCGCTGAAGAAAACGTCGCATGGCGCACCTTCCTGGATCTGTGTGAGAAGCGCACCCGAGCTGTCAGCGTTGATCACGATATCGACATCCGGATCAGCTTCCTCGTAAGATGCCTCAAATTCTGCCATAACAGCGCTAAGAGACGCAGCCGCGAATACATTTACCGTTGTCTTTTCAGCTGTCTGTTCTTCACTGCTGCTTCCGCACGCAGTCATCGCTACTGTCATAGTCAGTACGAGAGCGATCGCCAATAGTTTCTTTCTCATAAATAACCTCACTTCTGCTGAAACTATAGTTTATATATGCTGTACCTCGGCAATCTCTGGGGGTATAACAACCGTGATCCTTTAGTGCCTTGCGCACTCTCCTGTTCTTCCGAGCATTATCTCAAGTCCGTGTTCCAAAGGATGCATTATGAATTCCATGCACTCCCTCACCGCCTTAGGGCTGCCCGGCAAATTTATGATGAGGGTCTTCTTCCTTAGGCCTGCTGCCGCCCTTGAGAGCATGGCCGTTGGCGTCTTTGTCATCGAATACGCTCTTATCGCCTCAGCGATCCCCGGCGCCATCCTGTCGCAAACAGCGATAGTGGCTTCAGGGGTCAAGTCTCTTTCTGAGAAACCTGTCCCTCCTGTTGTGAACACCACATTCACCTGTCTTTGATCGGCGAGCCTTATGAGCTGTTTTGACAGTTCCTCTATGCCATCCGGTATCATAAAACCTTCAATGACCTCATAGCCCGCTTCAGTTAGCATCTCTCCGATAAGAGGACCGCTCTTATCTTCGCGCTCACCTGCTGCGCCCTTGTCGGAAAGAGTTATCCAAGCAGCAGTAAAATGCCTCGCCGGATCTGCCGGGATCATCTCGATCTCATCGCCGGCCTTTACCTCTCCGCCTTCTTTTACGATGCAGAAAACGCCTTCTCTTGGCATGATGCAGTCGCCCACCTGATGGTAGATGGCGCAGTGGCTGTGACACTCCTTGCCTATCTGAGTAAGTTCAAGCAGAGCGTCTCCAATGCGGAATCCGGTCCCAACAGGAAGAGCGCTTAGATCAAAGCCCTCGATTATCATGTTCTCCCCAAAAGCGCCGAAATCGACTTTGGCGCCTTTAGCCTTGAAGTCTTCTATTTTCTCCAGTCCCAAAAGGCTTACCTGTCTGTGCCACTTGCCCGCATGGGCATCACCTTCGATGCCCCAGTCCGGCACCAGTTTTATACCAGGCACTTCAGTCTTCTGGGTCCCTTTGTTTTCGCTTATGCATACGGCGATCACTTTACCTTTATTGCTCATTACTCTATCCTCCGATCTCCGACATGGATCTATGGTCAGTCAGCTCCGGCTCATCATTGAAGCAATGCTGCCCGGGCTTCGCCAAAACGGCTTCTTCAAGTTTTTCCTGTATATCCTTTATATCCCCTGCAAGTGCAGGCCTTATATCCACGTTTTCCTCATAGCAGAGGCATGGCTTTATGAGTCCTTGCGATGTGAGCCTTATTCGGTTGCACGACGAGCAGAAAACTCCGTGCATGGCGCTTATTAGCCCTATACTGCCCTTTCGGCCCGGAATGTTGTAGTACACAGCCGGCCCGTTTCCGTGCACACTGCTATCCTCCGTAAGCCCCGGGAACTCATCCATTAAGGAATCGATTATGTCATTATTCGAGATCCCTCTGCCTGTGTCCGTTCCACCTATCGGCATGAGCTCTATAAATCTCACGTCTATGCCCCTGTCGAACGAGAAACGAGCGAAGTCCTTGATCTCATCTTCATTGAACCCGAGCTGAGGCACACAGTTTATCTTGGTCGTGATGCCGCTTGCTATAGCCGCCTCTATGCCTTCCATTACCTTGCTTATATCACCCCATTGAGTGATGTATCTGTATTTCTCGGGATCCAGAGTATCCAGGCTTATATTGACCGCGTCGAGGCCCGCGCGCTTAAGTTCATCCATATATCCTGCAAGCTCGATTCCATTAGTAGTCAATGTCACCTGCTTTACCCCGGGTATCGCCTTTATCGATCGCACCAGATCGCTACAGCCCATCCTTGCAAGCGGTTCTCCTCCGGTGATCTTAAATTTCGTGATCCCAAGGCCTACCGCAGCTTCGCATATCCTCACTATGTCCTCGTAAGATATGATGTCGGTATGGCTGACCTTCTCTATACCATGAGGCATGCAATACCTGCACCTCAGATTGCATCTGTCGGTGATGGAAATTCGCATGTATTCAATAGTTCTGCCAAATCTGTCTTTCATTTACTTTTATTACTATTTACCGAATCCGCAGTTTGGGAATGTGCAGACATCACAGTTCAGGCAGAGCCCGCCTTCGCCGAGTCTGTCGAGATCTTCCTTTCTGAGGATCTCCCCGCTCATGATCCTAGGGAGCACGAGGTCAAAGATCGTCCTCTTCGCGTACATTACGCATCCCGGAAGCCCCATGACCGGGATCTTTTCATCTCCATAGTAAGCGAGCAGAAACATCGCGCCCGGAAGCACTGGTGCTCCGTATGTGACGACACTGCCGCACACATTTTTTATAGCGAGCGGCGTCTTATCGTCGGGGTCTACGCTCATCCCACCCGTGCAGAGTATGAGATCGCAGCCGTCTTCAATGAGTTCTCTGATGCATTTCTCTATGTTTTCATTCCGGTCGTTGGTGATCTTATGGCCGATCACCTTCGCGCCGAATTCTTCTATCTTTGCCTGAACTACCGGGGTGAATGTGTCTTTGATGCGGCCCGCGAACACCTCATTACCGGTAGTCACTATCCCTGCCTTGTATTCTTTGTACGGCACGACTTTCATGATAGGCTCATCACCACATAGAGCCTTCACCTTTTCCATCTTCTCTTTTTCTATAACAAGAGGGATTATCCTTGTACCCGCAAGCTTGTCGCCTTTTTTCACGGAAAAGTCTCCGTGACGAGCGGCTATCATCATCTGTCCAAAAGAATTGACCGCGTAGAGTTTTTCCCTATCTATCTTGAATACTCCATCGCACTCCGCCGTAAGCTCTATCTTTCCTTCGCTCACTTCTCCGCGGCTCATGTTGGCACCTTTACATATGGCACACAATACTTCTGCCGCGTCGTTCTCGTGCATCATGGTCTCATCATTTTCCCAGATATATATATTCTCTTTGCCGACCGAGAGAAGCACAGGGATATCTTCCTTAGTTATGATATGCCCCTTCTTAAAGACAGGTCCCTTACTGACGCCCTTGATTATCTGCGTGATATCGTGGCAGAGCACCTGCCCAACCGCGTCTTCAGTTCTGACCAATTTCATTTATGTTTCCTCCGATCATTTTTTCTATCTTTTCTGTTATACCATTTATATCGTCTATATCCGCTGTCTGCTCATCAAATGTGCCTTTCGGCAGATCTGTTGCTATTAGGAAGCGGCCTTCCGGGTTGGATACCGGCTTATCCGAGACAGCTCTTCTTACGACCTCTATCTTGTCGAAGCTGCTGTCCTTTGCGCCTTCTATAAATATGACATCCGCCTCAGGAAACAGCGCTATAAGTTGATCATATGAATCTCCTGTGCCTATCCTCTGAACGAACATCCTGTTTGCCGAGAAGCAGGCTGTCCCGTAAGCGCCCTGTTCCGCAAAGCGCCTGGTGTCTGTGCCGGGTATATCGCATTCAAAGTCATGCCCGTCATGCTTTATGACTGCCACCCGTTTGCCTCGCGAGGCAAGTTCTGAAACGAGCTGTTCGATCAATGTAGTCTTTCCAGAATTCTTAAAACCTGAAACCGCTATTATCTTCTGCATACTACGCCCCTTTTAGAGAAAAAGCACAGCAACTTCGTCGCCCGCTCTAAGAGGATCGCTTCCCGCCGGCACATCTATGAGCGCGTTAATGCCACGTCCCGATGTTATGTCGTTGTTGCCGCCGGTGTGGCCCTCTATGTACGCTGTGCCGTTATCCACGATCGTCCTGACAAACCTGCGCGACGGACTTTTCTTGTCGTAACTGTCCGCAAGAACAGCCTTTGCCGAAACTATCTTAAGGTGATCGCTTCCGCTCATCATGCGCACGACTTCCCTCACGACCATCTGCATATCAATAAACGCCGCGAAAGGATTGCCGGATACCGAAAGTATCGGCCTTCTTTTGTGCATTCCTGCCATCATTGCCATTCCCGGTTTTACTCTCAGCCGCCAGAACAGCCTCTCTATTCCCAGTTGCTCATACACCGCGTGCATAATGTCCTTTTTCCCAACAGAGACGCCTCCTGTGGTCACGATCATGTCCACATCACCGATATGCGAATCAATGATACTTGCCGCCTCTTGCGGATCATCCGGTACATGGAATACCGCTGTTACATCTACGCCCCATTCACGCAGCTGGGCTTCAGTCGTAAACAGATTTGAATTGTAGATCTGACCGTCTTTCAGATCATTGCCCGGCATCACGATCTCATCCCCTGTGGATATGATGATGGCTTTAGGTCTTCTGTATACTGCAATTCTGCTCTTGCCTGTGCCGGCTATTATCCCGGCTTCACTCGGTCCTATATGCGATCCGTCAGAAAGGAGCACATCGCCGGCGCGGTATTCCGACCCCTTAAAAATGCAGTTCTGATCCGGTCTCATCTCGCAGTAGACCATGACTTTTTCTTCGCCGTAATCAGTATCTTCCTGTCCTATGATCGCATCAGCGCCATCAGGGATAGGCGCGCCTGTCATGATGCGTACTGCCTCACCCTTTTTCACTACGCCGTTAAATACTCTGCCGGCGTCTTCCTCTGCGATCACACATAACTCTATCGGTGACTCCTTCGAAGCGCCTTCTGTATCCTCTGACCTGACTGCGTAACCATCCAGCGGTGAGCGTGAAAACGGCGGCTGATCACGCAAAGCAAGGACATCCTCTGCAAGAGTCCTGTCATATGAAGATCTGAGATCCACATCCTCAGTCTCCGTTATTCTTTTTACCTTGTCACGAAGAATGTCCAGCGCTTCCTCAAGCGTTACCGGGCTGACTTCTTCTTTAATATGATCCAGCTTCATCCTTACAGATTTATCTTTCTTCAGTCTGTCGTAATCTTCCATGCTGTTGATGTTTGAAAAAATGTTTTCATCTATACCGGCATTAGTCGCATCAACGATGCGGACATTCGCTGTATCAAGGCATGCTTTCATGCTGTATTTGTTCGCATTGATGAGTTTTTCCAGTATAGGTATAAGGTGGGTCGAATAATAAGCGAAAGTCATCTGCAGTCTGCCGTCTTTGCTCCTCCATATGACTGAGTCCACGTTCTGATCGACATGCTCGGCCAGTTTGGAAATGGCATCAGATGTATAAAGCGGCACGTCGCACGGGGCGAAAAACAGACCATCCAGCCCGTCCTTGCGCGCCTGCATAAGACATGAATAAATGCCTCCCATAGGCCCGATAAATCCTCCGCCTTGGCCTGTAACTGAATCTTTGACCTGCTTCCACCCATAAGGAACGCGCTGCTCATAATTAGCGACTGATACATAGCAAGGCAAAGATGTATTGCTCAGTTCGGACATAATGGAATCGGCAAATGTCTTCCCTCCATATTCAAGATCTGCCTTGTTGATGTTTCCCATCCTGCGGCCTGCTCCGCCGGCAAGAATGGCACATCCGTAATTTCCATCCATCGTAGTATTCCTAAATACAAAAATGACGCTGCACGAAAATATGATCATGCAGCGTCATAGATTCATGCTCTTTTTTACAAATATTGGTAGGTTGACCGGTTTCCCCGTCAGCCCCGGAGGGTCAAGCCCTCGGCGCAGCGCCATGCAAACTTGCAAGGTTGTTTAGGCGCTTTTGCTCAAAGAACGTTTTATTCAATTAAGAGGGACGGGGGCTCTGCCACATGGGGATCAGAGTTCCTTTTTTCCCTCAGATTTTATCAGTGAGAATGTTTCAATTCCTGTCACAAGATCATATCTCTGTGACAAGTTGTCACAAACATTACTCTTTGTATCACATTATATCACATGTTCGTATCATCTCGGTAGCCTTAAAAGGTCTATGTAGTCCTGATACCTATTTCTACATTCCCAGTTGGGCTTTTAGCCCATCCTGAAGCACCTTTGACAGGCTGAGATTGTTTTTCTCTGCTTCGATTGCAAGCCACTCAGGGATAGATAATGTCTTTTTGACCGCTCTTGTACTTCTACGGTATTTATTAACATCTACCGATACATATGATACTACATCTTTGGTCTTTATTTCTCTAATATCGCTTGAATCCGGCAAGGGCTGTCCCTCTTCGAGAAGAGCAACCAAATACAGGCCCAATGCCTCCTGAGAGTTTTCCATAGCTTCTTCTAATGATTCACCCTCTGAAACGCAACCATCCAAATCGGGAAATTCAACCCAATATGATTCCTCGTTATGAAATATCGCAGGATATACCTTTAACATTTGCTCCACTTCCTTTCTATATGCCTAGCCTCTTTCTCAGTTTTCCTTCCAATCCTTTCGCAAGATCTTTTTTCCCGTGAACGGGAATCACTTCAACTTGACCTTCTTTCTTCAATATGAAGTGACTGCCATGGATCCTGTCAATGACCCAGCCTCTTGCCAAGTACAATTCAATCATTTCTCTGCCAGTCACCAGCCTTCTCCTTTCGAATTATATTACGTAATTTACGTAATATCAATAATGGGCGCACAAAAAAATCGGAGAGCCCTGTCTCCGATTTCTGTGTGTTTGATGGCTCGATTATAGCGTATATTTCGGATTTTGCAACCGCAATACTGTGAAGATTTGCTTAAGCAATCATCACATATTCATATAGTGATAGTTTCCATCTTTGCCTTTATATACTTCCAAGTCGCACTTCACATTCTGTGAAGGATCCGGGTGATCTTTCCACAGATCATAAAGCTTTGGAAGGAAGACAGGCCACTGGCTGGCTTCGTAGTCTTCATGCTCTGTCGCCCAATTAGGTACCAGTTTGGCGTTCGGGTCCTCCTTCAGGATATCCAAAACGAAGCCCGGTGGCATGGACGCTTTAGTATTAGTTACGGTTGCCGTTATGTGAATTATCCCGCCAGGGACATCTTCCCACTCGTGTACTGTCGAATCCACAAGTTCGCCAAGATCATTGAACACGCCCTCACATATAACGTGTTTAAGAGCAGTCTTGAACGGATAAAAATCATCCAGATGGAGGCGGTGGATCTGTACACCTTCGCCGCCAAATGCAGGTAGCGCAGGGTCGGTCGTCTCGACGATTATATGGACTGAATCCTCAAAACCATATTCATATGGCGACCTTATCCAGTTGAACCTCTTGTACGAACCCGGAGCCCAAAGATAGTAGCCTTTCTCCATGTTGGCCCAGAACCAGTCAAGCATCTCGGCAGTCAGTCCCGGCAGAAAATGCTGCCTTTGCGACGGCACTTCATATCTGAGAGCCTTTGCTTCGTCTGTCAGTTCAAGCTGAGCCAGCGGAGGATCGGGCATCGCAGGCTTCTCAAATTCGGCAAAAGGAACGCCTTCGTTCTCCTGAAAAGGAGCGCGGGTCTGCCCCGCGCTCGCTACATATAACTTGCTTTCATCATCGTAATTGAACTTCTTCAATACCTTCATTTATCAAACCGTGCGAGAATACCCCTACCTCCACGCAGTAGGTAGCGGGATGAATCGCACACCTTACTTCTGAAATACAGTAAACATCCGCTCGCTACAAGCCCGCCCCCATGAGGCCCGCCCTCTATGGCGATGACGGTCTGTACGCGCGTCCGCTTGGAATGTTCCTCAGCGAAGTAGATCATGAGAAGTATCCGGATGTGAAACAGAAATACAGATTCGAGAAGGTGCAAGCAGACTAATATGTACGCAGTCCTGGTCCCGCTGGTAAAAACTGAAAATGGCGAGGCGATGCTGCTTGAGGTACGCTCGGAAAAGGTGAAGCAACCGGGGGAGATATGCTTTCCGGGAGGCCGAGTTGAATCCGGTGAAACCGTAGTGCAGGCGGCCGTTCGTGAGACCTGCGAAGAGCTGGGCGTTGATCCGGCGGATATCGAGGTGATGTCCGAACTTGATACGCTTACGATGGACGATGGCAGAGAGGTGCACGTTGTTTCGGCCTGGCTGGATATCAGCGAAGTCGAAAGCCTGAGGCTGTCGGAAGATGAAGTATCGGAAGTGTTCCTGCTGCCGCTTGACTGGCTGAGAAGGAACCCACCGGTGCACTACGAACTTGCCGGTACGCCTAAAGATGAGCTGCCGGATAAGCTGCTTGGATATCTCTCGCATTACTACATCGACTACCGGGACGAAAGAAAGACAGACTGGATAGAATTCGAGGGCCACGGCATATGGGGGCTTACGGCAAAAATAATAAAAAAGCACATATCTTCGGATTATTTACACTGATTCTGCCTTGAGCCTGAAATCTACGATATATTCAACATCGTAGTAGCTGTCCATTGCCGGATCGGCATGGGCCTGCAATATGAGTGTGCGTCCGTCCGGAAGGGTGACTTCCATGTCGCGCGCAGTGTTGAGTATGGTCTTAACGAACTGTTCGGTGTATTCATGATGCGGGATGTCCTTGTATCCTTTGACCCACTTACAGAATGTACCGCTGTTCAGCGCGTCTTCCAACTCTTTTTCATCCAGACCCAGAACATCGTGCAGACCGTGCACTGCTACTTCATACTCAAGATGGCCCTCCGTGCGGCGGAGCAGCAGTATGGTGCCCGCCATGTACTTGGAAAGGATCATCATCTGGTTGCGCAGTTTCATCTCTTCAGAAACATCCACGGCCATGGCCTGCCAGCACAGGCTTCCGAAGCGGTCGTTGACCTGGCATTGCTCGGCAACATAAATATAGTCTCCGGCTTTGCGCCTTATCCGGTAAGGACGCATGTGCTCAGACTCACCGCGGATGATAGCGTTTGCGTCACTGCGCACGCCTTCAAGGTCATCCGGATGGATGAGGGCACTGAGCTTGTTCCCGAAGAAGACCTTCAGCTCTTTGTCACTGTATCCGGTAAGTTCATGGAAGCCAGGGCCGGTGAACAGCAGATCGAAATCATCATTCAGGGCAGACCGGTAATATGCGCCCGGAAGCTCTGAGGTCGCGACCTGCATCTCCGTGATATCATGGCACGAAGCATAGAACTTTTTGCCGCTGGCATCTTCGCTGATGAAGAAAACATGCATCGACATCCAGACTATGGCTCCGCTCGGACGTATGGCTCTGACATTTCCCCGAGCTCCGACAGCCAGGTGGGACTCTGCTTCATTCAACAGCTGGAACAGCTTCTTCTGATCTCTCTCAGGCATGAATCTCTGTATTCCGTATCTGCGGATCTCGAATTCCTCAACACTGATACCCACCAAATCAAAGAACTGCTCGTTGCATCGGGCGATATCTACATCATCTCCGTGAAGGTTGTAGAAAACGACCGGCCCGAGGATATTGTTGAGCATGTAATCAGAGTAGATGTTTTCATCCATGAATTCTCTGATGTGAAGCTGCTGATTTGCCTTGAACCTGAAGCCTGACAGATCCGCTTTTTCGGAATCGTCAATGAGCATGTCATATTGCTCAGGTGGCATAGGACGGTAGAAGAAATAACCCTGCATGTACTGACAACCCAGATCCTTCAGATAATCGATCTGTTCCTCCTTTTCGACGCCCTCTACTATGATAGGGGTGGTCAGGTTGTTAGTCATGTTTACGATGGATTCGATTATGCTTATGCCTTTTCGTTCCTCGCCGGAACTGATCTGCAGGAATTGGGCATCCAGCTTGATCACATCGACATTGATCCTGCGCAGCATATTCAGGGAAGAGTATCCGCTTCCGAAGTCATCCATCAGGACAAGATGACCCAGTTCATGCAAACGCGAAACGACGTTCTGTATTATCACGATGTTGTCGGAATATGCTGATTCGGTGATCTCGATCTCAAGACAGCTTGCCGGAAGAGCATATTTTTTCATAATGCTCTCAAGAAATGCAGGAACATCGAAAGACCTAATGTCGATCTGTGAGACATTGATGGAGATCGGCAAGAGCGGTTTTCCCGCCTTGATCCTATTGCTTTGATATATGCACACGGATTCCCAGATATACTTATCCAGCTTTGACACGATCCCGTATTTTTCAAGGACGGGTACAAAGTCCGCCGGTGAGTTCCAGCTCCCGTCAGGCAGCTGCCATCTGGCGAGAGACTCCGCGCTGACTATCTTTCCGTTTGAGATCCTTACCTGCGGCTGCAGGTAAAAACTGATCTCCCCATTTTCGATAGCATGCTGGAACTGATCCAGTATCCTGTATTCATAGTCGTTCTTTCTGTGCTGCTCATCTTCATAGAGGCGAATGTGCTCACCTGAAGTGCCCTTGACGGATTCGACGGTGAGCGCCGCCTTGTTGATGTATTCAAGAAGATCGCTGCTTGTATCATCGATAAGGACGATGCCCATAAGCGGACGGAAGCCGTCGATATGACTCATGGAAGCAATGATCCCGGATATCTTATCGTAGAGTGATCGAAGCTGTGTTTCATCATACGGAACGATCATGCAGAATTCAGACTGCCCTATGTAGCCCGGATAGCCGCTTGCCGCGTTACAGTTTTCACGGAGTGCCTCTGCGACTCGTGAGAGCAGTTGATGCGCGGATCCCATGCCGTACCAGTCGGCAAAATGCTTGTAGTTCTCAATGTAGATGTCGACCACGCACCAACCATTTCTGAAATCTTCGATCTTCGCCTGAAGAGGACGCAGGAAATCCAGGCCGTCAAGAAGGCCGATGCTATTATCCGGCTCAGGCTGTCTCCGCCTGCGCCTGTTCATGCCGCTTTGCTGATAGTATCTCGCCTTTGAGGCATACATGCTCTGATCGGAGGCATGGATGGTTTTTTCGATCTCCTCGCCGTCCGCGCGTTTTGCGTAACCTATGGAAAGGCTGTATCCGGCAGCTGTTACATCCTCATTCACCCTGCTTAGGGTATTCTGCACCGAGGCTTCATCTTGCTGAAGGAACAATATGATGAATTCGTCCCCGCCTATACGGTAGGCAATGGTATCACGGTCGTTGATCCTGCTCAGACAGCGTCCGATATCCTCCAGAGCTTTATCGCCCTCGAGGTGACCCTGTGTGTCATTGAGCGCCTTCAAACCGTTCATGTCCAGAGAGGCAACTGCTGTGATGTTTCTGTCGAGATTGCTGATGTCTTCATAAAACGCAAAGCGGTTTTCGAGGAGGGTAAGCTGGTCTGTACGATTGTCGTGCGAGCGTAGAAAGATATAGAAGAAAATACTGCTGATCATTATGGCTTCTGTCAGATGATGTCCGCCGTAATTGGCATCCGCGGCGGTCGCTCCGAGACAGGAAAGGGCGCAGACCAAAAGTATGGCGCGTTCAGCAAGATTGCGGTTGTAAAACCGCTTCCATGTCTCGATAAGGATCTGCAAAATGTATATTATCCCGATGATGAACACCAGATAACCAAGAGGTCCCCGCCTGAAGCCATAGTCATCGGAGAAGTAGAATACCAAAGGTGAGAAAAGTGCTGTCAGATTGACTGCGAAGTTTATCCCCGCAGGGATCCAAAGCTTCCATGTCCGTCGTTCCGGAGGATATACAACAAGCAGCAGCCCGAGTGCCGCGATAGGACGCAGGGTATAACCTGCAATGGAAAGCAGAGTGCGCCATAAAATCAATGAAGGATCCTGTGCCGCGATGCTTTCGGCAACATCCTGCAAAACAAGCGCAAAACAAATTATGACGGTGATCCAGAAGTATCTCAGCTCTGAATCTCTGGAACTTTTATGATCGATTAGTCTGATGCTGTACGCTATGATCAGTACAAGCGTTATATAGTGATTATCCAGCAGCAGATCAAGAGCAGGTATCCCTTTCATAGGCCGGTGACTCCTCCCTGTTCTTTACGCTCATAATATTGTAGGGATACTTTATCATATTCGGTGAAAAAAAGAAAAAACATTTCTGATAAAGTAAAGAAAATGAGGCGTCAGCCTTTTTTTATCAAACCGTGCGAGAATAACCCTACCTCCACGCAGTAGGTAGCGGGATGAATCGCACACCTCTCAATAAGAGTAAATCAAACATTTGCTCGCTTCAAACCCGCCCTATGAGGCCCGCCCTCTTTCGCGAGCGTATGCTCTGATCAAACGATCAACGCGGAATACTAACGGCTGAAAAAGTACAAGGAAGTGCAGGATATTTCAATTTCGATGTCGGCTGCCATGGTATAATATGAACAGATGTTCGGAGGTGTATCATGCAGCGCATCAGAGGATATAAGTATCGGGCATATCCAAATAAGAAGCAGAAGGAGTTCTTTGAAAAGACCTTCGGCTGCTGCCGCTTCGTGTATAACTATTACCTTGAAGAAAAGCAACAAATGTGGAGAGAATGGCGCGACACCTTGAGCTATAACCAGATGTCCAATGATCTCTCGTCCTATCTGAAAAGAGAACATTCTTGGCTGAAAGATGCAGACAGCATAGCGTTACAGCAGAGCCTCAGGCATCTGGATAAAGCATATGACAACTTCTTCAGGAAGCGTGGTGGCTATCCGAAGTTCAAGTCAAAGAGATACAAACAGAGCTACCGGACTATGAACGTAAACTCCAATATATCCATAGATGGAAACTGTATAATTCTTCCCAAAGCGGGCAAAGTGAAGATCGTAAACACCAGAGGCTTTGACGGAAGGATCATAAGCGCAACAGTATCAAGGACAGCAAGTGGAAGATACTACATATCCCTTCAGGTAGAAGAGGAGTACGAGGTCCTTCCTAATGCGGGAGGCAGTATAGGCCTCGATGCCGGACTGAA
>JAZQBC010000048.1:0-15635 GCA_045545495.1 Anaerovoracaceae bacterium
CACCGACGGTCGAAAATGGAACCCGCCGCCATTATCGGAGGAGCTTAGCCTCCGAAGATCAATGCTTCCGACCTTACGGCAAAGCCGTTTAATCCGGAGGAAGCATTATAGAGGCGGGGGACATCCGGCGTCTGTTATAGCGACATTTTGTAATATTGATCAAAGTAACCTGTGGTACAATAATGACCACAGGTTGATTTTCTTTATCGGGGAGACTAGGAAATTGAAGACGATCCTGAAAGTATTCAGGGATGATATAAGATTACTGAGCAGACGCTTTTTCGCGTCTGCTGTTATAGTGGCCATTTCTATTCTCCCGGCGCTCTACGCGTGGGTAAATATCTACGCGAACGGCGATCCTTACGCCAATACAGGCGAGATCAAAATAGCTCTCGCTTCCTATGATAACGGCGTAGACCTTGAAGACGGCACTCACGTAAATATGGCAGAGGAAGTGTTTGAGGAAATGAAAGGATCAGACAAGATAGGCTGGCAATTCCCGAAATCTCCGACGGATGCCATAAACGGTGTCAAATCCGGAAAGTATTACGCAGCCGTGATCTTCCAGGATAATTTCACATATAATATGTACAATTTTGAGCAGGCATTGGTCGATGACAAAGCGCCGCTCATATATTATGAAAATCAGAAGGCGAACGCCATTGCGCCTAAGATCACAGAGACCGCAGCGAGCACCCTTCAGGAGACTATCAAGACAAAATATCTCGAGACTGTATTCAGCTACGTATTCGATAAGACAGGCGATCTTTCCGAAGAACTCAAAGACGGTGATACTGTCGATACTGTCATCGCCCAACTTGAGAATCTCAGGGATACGCTGAGATCATATGACGAATCGATAAGCACGTTCACAGCTGAGAGCAAATCGGTGAAGTCCGGCATAGGAAACACCAAAAAGAATCTTGAAACGACCAGAGCAAAGGCCCGCAAGAGCGCCGCTGATGCCCAGAAAGATCTGACAAAGGCAAGGGCAAGCATCAAAGAACTGAAGAAAGTCATAGAGGAAAGAAAAAAGGAAGTAGAAAAAGAGAAGAAGCGATTAGAGGATCTTCAGAAAAAAATAGCGGGCGGTCAACAGAGCGGGCAGGCCGGCGACCAGCAGAGCGGACAAAGCAGCGATCAGCAAAGCGGACAGACCGGCGACCAGCAGAGCAGCGAGGTCAGTAAGCAGCTAAACGATCTTGAGAACCTCCGAAAAGATTTGAATGAGGATGTGACATATAGGCTGCAGACGCTTGAGTCCAGCGCGAAGATGCTTGACGTGGCTCTTGATCAGCTTGGCCCGCTTTCCGTAAGCATATCTGCTATGCTGGATAATGTTGACCCTGTGCTTGATAGTGCTGATACCACTGTCGGAGCGCTGGATGAATCCTTAGTGCAGATGCAGGCCGTGCTCCGCTCGAGTGCTGACGACATAGACGGCGTAATAGACAAGGTAAAGGCAGCGTCAGAGGATGAGAAGATAGAGATGCTCGCAAGGCTTCTGGGCGGCGACCCTGAAGAATATGCCAAATTCTTCAGCTCACTTGTCGATGTCGAGGTCGAGCAGATCTATTCGGTCGCTTCATACGGAGCAGCTATGGCGCCGTTTTATTCCGTGCTCGCTATATGGGTGGGCGGCGTAATACTGGTCGCCATCCTAAAGACCCACGCCGACAGAAAGAAATATCCGGGCATCACAGAGACACAGGCGTTCTTCGGGCGTTTTCAGCTGTTCTTCGTGATCAGCCAGATACAGGCCGCCGTGATAGTGGCAGGCGATATATTCCTGCTCGGCTGCGCGCCTGTACATCCTTGGCTTATGTGGCTAACTGCCGCGGTCACCGGGCTCGTATTCACGCTTCTGATATACGCGCTCACGCTTTCGTTCGGCGACATCGGTAAAGCCATGGTCGTAATATTCATGGTGCTTCAGATAGCGGGCTCGAGTGGTTCATATCCTATCGAGATCCTTCCGCCGGTATTCGGAAAAGTATACAAATTCTTCCCGTTCCCATACGCGATCAACGCGATGAGAGAGGCCCTTTGCGGTATGCACGAATTGGACATGTACAGGTATCTGCTGGAACTCTCGGTATTTGGTCTGATCGCCCTCGCGGTGGGATTGCTCGTCAGAAGACCGTTTATCGGTATCAACAAATTTGTATCTGAAAAGATAGAAGAAACGGAGCTGCTCTGATGGACAGAAATCAAGAAAAACATTATGAAGAGCTGTTCAACAGGCTGCTTGACCGCGGCGAGGCTTTGCATACAGTCAATAAGAAGAGGATAAGGATAGGCCTTATATTCCTCGCTGTCTTTACTGTGGGCATGATCGTGATCCGCTTAATAACGGATAGCGACAGGGCTACCTTTCTTATGATCTGGGTCATCGGCATGTTTGCTACTTCCATATACCTGATAGGCGTGGAATATATAGACACATCTCTTGCCAAGACACTCGAAGATGTCATAGAAAGAGAAGCGGGGTGGGATGAACTCCTCCCTGATTCCGAGTCCGTGAGAGGCATGGTGCAAGGCAGGATAGACGACAGGCGCGATGAAGTAAAGGAGCGCATCAGCGAAAGACGCGAAGAGATGAAAGTGCGCATCGTTGAAAGGCGTGAGGAAGTAAAAGAACAGATCAGCGAAAGGCGGGACGAGCTTGGAGAACTTCTCCAGCCGGGTCATATGGCTCTGGTGAAGAGCGAAGAGCCTGCCGAGAGCTCTGAGATTGCTGAGATAGAGCAAGAGGCGGAAAGTGAGGGTGAGATATGAAGAACATCCTCAATATAGCGAGATACGATCTTAAGAAGATCACGGGAAGCGTAGTAGCTATCATCACTATCATGGGCCTTTGCCTGGTGCCGTGTTCCTACGCCTGGTTCAATATACTTTCAAACTGGTCGCCTTATGAGCAGGAAGCTACCGGCAGGATACAAGTCGCTGTCGCAAGCGCAGATGAAGGGACTACAGTAGCCGGGCTCAATGTGAACGTAGGCGAAAAGATAATAGAAGCTCTTAAGGCCAACGATGACATAGGATGGGTGTTTGTGAGCTCTGACAGCGACGCAAAGGAAGGCGTCAGGGCGGGCAAATACTACGCTGCATTGGTGGTGCCTGAAGATTTCAGCAGCGATGTGCTTAGCTTCTCAAGCGGCGATCTTACCAACCCTAAGCTGAAATACTATGAGAACGAAAAGAAAAATGCCATCGCTCCGAAGATCACCGGCAAGGCTGAGCAGGCAGTCAGGGAAGAGGTGAACACCGCCTTTGTAGAGACCCTTACCGAATATGTGTCCGACGCAGCTTCTGTCGCGGAGGCTACGGGCACCGACCCTACCGAGATGCTTTCTGATCTGTCTGATAGAGTGGATGGTCTCTCAAGAGACGTACAGAGCTGTATAGTCCTTTCCGAATCCGCCGCGAATCTGACAGTAGCGGCCGGCGGGCTGATGGACGCGTCCGGCAATCTCATAGACAGTACTCAGGGAGCGCTTGATGAGAACGACGAACTTTTAAGCGACCTTGAAAAGTCTGTGCCAAAGCATAGATCCAACACAAAGGTCAGAGATGACGCATCCAAGGTAGCGGATAATATATTGAAGAACCAGAACAAGCTCCTTGATGATCTTGAAAAGGTATTATCTGAGCCAAGCGGAGCGGCATTTGACGCGTTCGTTCTTGCAAAAAAAGCCAATATGGAGATGGTCAAAAACGCAAAGGCGGATGTCGATTCCCACGCTGGTCATCTGAAGAACGCGGGCTATACAGAACTTGCCGCGAACTTTACTTTGCTCTCGAATGACCTCAGCGCCGTGTACGACGATCTCAATTCCCTGAACTCGGATATGAGCCTCGATGACAGGAAAAAGGCTCTTGAGAAACTGAAAAAGGATATCCAGACAGTAAATACAGATATCGATAATATCAGATCGATGATCAGCGCGGACATAGACGAAGGCCTCGAAAAGGCATTGTCGGATACGAAGACATCGATAATCAGCTATAGGTCTTCGCTCAAGACCGCAAACAGCGATCTCGGGAGCCTCAGCACATTGATGGGTAAGTACGGCGATGCCCTCGGAGGGCTCGAGAGCAGCGTGAATAAGACCACAGACAGCCTTAAGTCTCTCAAAAACGGAACTACCGACATTTCCCGTATATTGTCGGGTGCCGCGGGCAATGAGCTCCTCCAGAAACTGATGGAACTTATGGGCAATGACGAGACGGTCGTTGCTGAGTACCTTGCCAACCCGATCGCGATGGACAAAAAAGTCCTGTGGCCGATAGAGAATTACGGCTCTGCCATGGCGCCTTTCTATACGGTGCTGGCTCAGTGGGTGGGAGCACTTCTCACCGCAGTGCTCATAAAAGTGAGAGTCAAGAAAAGAGACGAGCTAGTGAAACTCAGACTTCATGAGAGCTTCTTCGGGAGATACGGCATTTATCTTCTGATCGGTATCGCACAGGCGCTGGTCGTAGCGCTTGGAGATCTCCTGTATGTACGCATACAGTGCCAGCATCCTCTTTTGTTCGTGCTCGCGGCATGCGTCAATGGCATAGTGTTTATGATGATCAATTACGCTCTTGTATTCGCGCTTGATAATATAGGTATGGGAGCCGGAGTCATCCTTCTCGTGCTTCAGGTAGCAGGCTCGGGAGGAACATATCCTGTCGAAGTGCTTCCGCCTGTATTCAAAGCGATGTACCCGCTTATGCCGTTCCGCTACTCAATGGACGCGATGAGAGAGTGCATAGCCGGGATGTATGGCGACGTGTACTGGAAGTGTATCGGAATACTGATGGCATTCTGCGTATTCTTCATACTATTCGGGCTTGCGTTCTATAAACCTGCGCTATGGTTAAATAATCTGATAGCCGAAAGTAAAGCCAAGAGTGAAATCATGCTCTAGATGTGTTACAATATCCTAGTCGGTGGGTGACCTGCTGTGCGCGGGGGCCCTGCGCAACAGGGCTCCGTGAATCATGTCAGGACCGAGAGGTAGCAGCATTAAGCGATCTGTCTTGTGTGCCGCAGATAAGCCTCTGCGTACTGCAGATCGCCCACCGTTTTTTGATAAGACAAACAATTCCGAATTACGGATCATAGAGGAACGAAAATGCAGCTTGCACTGTACAGGGCCGAGAGGCCGGAAGTATTCGAAGATATAATAGGCCAGAAGCACATCGTGAAGATCCTTGAGAATCAGATAAGGACAGGCACGGTGAGCCAGGCTTATTTATTTGCCGGAACTCACGGCACAGGCAAGACAAGTACAGCAAGAATACTCGCCAAAGCGGTCAACTGCACTGGCGATGCAGATCTTCCTCCGTGCGGTGAGTGCGACAATTGCGAAGCGATAAGAGAAGGGCGTTTCCCTGATGTTATCGAGCTAGACGCGGCTTCCAATAACGGAGTCGACGATCTCAGGGCCATAATCGAAATGGTCAAATATCCTCCGTCAGTAGGCAGATATAAAGTGTACATCATCGACGAGGTGCATATGCTTTCGACCGCTGCGGAGAATGCATTCCTCAAGACCCTCGAAGAGCCTCCTGAACATGCTATATTTATATTGGCGACTACTGACCCACAAAAGGTAAGAGCAACTATAAGGTCTCGCTGCATGCAGCTCAATTTCAGGAGAGTCACCGAAGACGAACTCGCCGAAGGCATGCAGAGGATATGCGCAAAAAGAGGCATAAGCGCCACGCCCGATGCTCTTGCCACTATAGCCTCCAGAGCCGACGGATCGGTAAGAGACGCGCTAAGCATATTAGAGCAGTGCATGGCGGCAGGAGACACAGAGCTTACAAGAGCGGCTGTTCTTGAGTACACCGGAGCTGCAGGCGAAGACTTCTACATAGCGCTCACAGGAGCGGTCATCTCGGGCGATCCGGGAAAGGCTCTTGTATACATAGATGAGATACTAAAGCGCGGCAAAGACGCCAGGCAGATATTAAAGGATTGGCTCAAGCACTACAGAGACCTTATGATAGTCAAATACGTAGGGCGAGCCGAGCGGATCGTCAGAGCGTCAAGCGAGAATATAGAGAGGCTGAGAGCACAGGCATCGCAGCTCGAAGCGGATCACATCGAAAGAGCTATCAGGCTGATATCCGAATACATCAATCTCGGAAGATATTCAGAGAGACCAAGGATACTCCTTGAGACTGCGGCAGTCAGACTGGCATCCCCTGATGACGGAGCGGTTTCCGGGGTACAGAGGGTACCGATCAAGCCTGTACGGAGCGCGAGCAGCGCAAATTCTTCAAAAGTATCGAAAGTATCGAACGAGGCGATCAAGCCTGCTGCTGAACCGGTTCAGCAGCGCGCGATAAAAAGAGAGCAACCGGGTGACCCTGCGGAAATGTGGGATCGGATAGTAAGAGAAGTATCGGCAGATGAGCCGAGCTTTATGAGCCTCGTGGGCAGACATTCGCTGGGCAGCGGCTTCGATGCCGGAGAGATACTGGTAACCGTGAGCCCGGGCAAGCTCAAGATTGCCGAAGACAAATCACAGGAGATATCCCGTATTGCTAAGGCGCTATACGGTAATGAGGTGTATGTCACACTCAGGGGCGGCGACCCAAGCGGTAAGAACGGAGCTTCCGGAGAAGCCGCGGAAGCCGAGACCTCAAAGATAATAGACGAAGATATCGATCAGAACGAAATAGCCTCAGACATTGAAAGTCTGTTTGGCATCACACCAACAATAGAATCATAGGAGGAAGAAATGGGTAAAGGAATGAAGGCCGGCAAAAAGCCTAGAAACAGACAAGGCGGCATGGGCGGCGGTAAGGATATGCAGAAGCAGTTAAGGCAGCTCCAGGCAATGCAGGCTGAGATGGAACAAAAACAGGCTGAACTCGAAGAGAAAGAGATCACTACCACAGCAGGCGGCGGTGCTATCGAGGTAACAGTCAACGGCAAGAAAGAACTTACAAAGCTGACTATCGACAAAGACGTAGTAGATCCTGATGATGTTGAAATGCTCCAGGATCTCGTAATAGCTGCGGTAAACGAGGCGCTTCGCCAGGTAGCCGAGCTCGAAGAGAGCGAGATGAGCAGCATCACAGGCGGCTTCGGCGGCGGACTCGGGATACCGGGACTGTAAAGATAAAGACTGTATCAAGCGATGAGACATTATCCGCGCTCGCTGAACAAATTAATAAATGAGTTTAGCAAACTCCCGGGCATCGGCGGCAAGACCGCGCAGAGGCTCGCTTTTCATGTCCTTAGTCTTACCGACAGAGAAGCGGAGGCTCTGGCCGAATCGATCGTGGAAGCCAAGCGAAGTCTCCATTACTGTGAGGTCTGCGGCAATCTGACAGACAAAGAACTCTGCGGCATATGCTCTGACGCGGCGAGAGACAAATCTGTCATCTGTGTTGTCGAAACGCCTCAGGATGTAATGGCGATGGAGCGCATCAGGGAGTACAACGGGCTCTATCATGTGCTTCACGGAGCAATATCCCCTGCCGAAGGAGTAGGCCCTGCGGATATAAATCTCAAGAGCCTCATCGAGAGGCTTCAGTCTTCTGATGAAGTAAACGAAGTGATAATCGCCACCAATCCGAATATCGAGGGAGAAGCGACTGCCATGTATATAGCAAGGCTGCTCAAACCGGCAGGCATAAAAGTGACGCGAATCGCTCATGGCATACCGGTCGGCGGGGATCTCGAATACGCGGATGAGGTCACGCTGCTAAAGGCGATAGAGGGACGGAGGGAGCTCTAAGGCTCCAAACAGATAATAACGGAGAAATTACAATGAAGAAGAGAAAATCACTTACAACGCGTGAGACAATAGTGGTTGCCAGTACACTGTTTGGTATGTTCTTCGGTGCCGGCAATCTCATATTCCCGGTGCATCTCGGGCAGATGGCAGGCTCAAATTCGATACCTGCCATTATCGGATTCTGCATCACCGCAGTCACTATCCCTATCCTGGCAGTGATCGCCATCGGAAACACGCACTCTGACAATATGTATCAGCTCGCTGGAAAGGTCGGAAAGAAGTACGCATGGTGGTTCACCCTCATACTCTACCTTACGATAGGACCACTCTTTGCCATTCCTAGATGCGCTTCGGTATCATTCACAACGGGCATGGCTCCGATAACAGGAGGCACAGGTACTTGGATCTGGCAGCTTTTGTTCACATTCGTTTTCTTCGCTTTCGTGCTTTACTTCTCGCTTAAGCCGGGCAAGATTACAGTGTGGATCGGTAAGGTCATCAATCCGCTTTTCCTGATATTCCTCGGCATTCTGGTAGTGGTATCCATGATCCACCCGGGAGCTTCTGTGTCAGAGGTGGCACCTGTAGAGGGATATGAAAGCGGAGCGCTGTTCAACGGCATGGTCGAAGGTTACGGTACTATGGACGCCATAGCCGGGCTCGCCTTCGGTATCGTAATAATAAATGTCATCCGCGACCTCGGAGTAGACGATGACAACGATGTCGCGAAGGAATCCGCTAAATCGGGAGTACTCGCAGGTCTTCTGATGATAGTGATCTACGCTCTGACGATCATCGTGGGCGCTCAGTCGAGAGGCCTGTTCGATCTTTCAGACAACGGAGCGATCGCTCTTACACAGCTCTCGGGTCATTACCTCGGAGCATTCGGAAGCTTCGTGCTGGCGTTCACCATCACATTCGCATGCCTCAAGACAGCGATCGGTCTCGTCACAAGCTGCGCTGAGATGTTCCTCAAACTCATCCCGGGCAAGCTCAATTACAGAGGATGGGCGATGGTATTCACACTCGTCAGCTTCATAATATCCAACATAGGACTCACAGCTATCATCACTTACGCTGTGCCTGTACTGATGCTGATCTATCCGCTCGCGATCACGCTAACTATACTTGCGATATTCGACAGAGCATTCAAGGGGAGTAAATACATTTACATTTGCGTGACAATATTCACGGCAGTGCCTGCGGTATTCGACTTCTTCAAAGCGCTCGGAGTCAGCACTGTAGCAGATCTCGGAAGAAAGATATTCCCGTTCTACGACCTTGGCCTTGGCTGGGTAGTCCCGGCGCTTGCGGGCCTGGTGATCGGCATCATACTTACGATCGCGCTCAAAGGCAAGGCGAACAAAGCAGCAGCTTAAGGATAGCGGCAAGCCCCGCTTGCTCATAGAAAGGAGCTTATATGTCTATTGAAATCGCGAGAGCGTATCTCGAATCAAAGGGCGTAGCAGACAGGATAATGGAATTCGATGTTTCGAGCGCCACTGTAGAGCTTGCTGCCAAGGCGGTCGGCACAGAGCCTGCAAGGATATGCAAGACATTAAGCTTCAAACTTAAAGACGGAAGCGGAGTTCTGGTGCAGGTAGCGGGCGATGCCAAAGTAGATAACAAGAAATATAAGGGGTATTTCGGAGAGAAGGCGAAGATGCTCTCGCCTGAAGAAGTTCCTGAATATACCAATCACGAGATCGGAGGAGTATGTGCCTTTGGTGTCACACGCGAAGATGTACGCATCTACTGCGACGAATCACTTAAGCGTTTTGACATAGTATATCCGGCATGCGGCTCTTCAAACAGCGCCGCCGGATTCACACCGGATGAACTCTTCGAGATATCCGGAGCGCTTGATTGGATAGACGTATCGAAGCTGCCTGAATAGGGCAATTTAGACGGCTCTTAATAGCGCAGCTTCGTTGACATTGCAAGTGATATAATGCTAAAATATCGTGCGAGCCACCGGGAGATAAAAGGTGGCTTCACGATTTTTTTATGAGACGAAAATCGATAAACGAAAAAGGCCGGAATCAGCCGGAAGGGGATCAATAAGCTAATGGAGAATTATAAACAAGTTATCGCAAAGTATAAGGACGTCGATCCGTACGACATGACGGAAGACGAGTATAAAGAACTCAAATCAGCAGAACTCGCAGACATGCAGTGGTATGTCGATCAGATATCAAAAAGCGAAGTTCCTGAAGTTATGTATAGGATCGGAAGACCGATCACAGATCTGAAAATGATGATGGAGACAGGCGTAGAGGCTTTTGGCGACAAAGTGCTTTATCACCAGATAATGCCGGGCGACAATCACTACACCGAGTTCTCCTATGGGCAGGTAAGAGATGACGTAAGAGCTCTCGGCACAGCCATGCTGGGTCTTGGTCTCAAAGGCGCCCATGTAGGAATCATCGGTGCTAACTGCTACGAATGGGCTGAGTCGTACTTCGCAGTCACAGGCGGAGTCGGAGTGGCAGTGCCTCTCGACAAAGAGCTTACAAAAGAAGAACTATCCAATCTCGTAGATATGGGAGACATCAAAGCCGTCGTATGCTGCCAGGATAAATACTACGATCTTTTCAAAGAGATCAAGTCCGATAATAAAAAACTCGAAGTAGTCATGGGCGTAAATAAAGAAGCTCATGAAGATCCAAAGAAGGGCCTGTATTCATGGAACCTTCTGAGAGAAGAAGGCAGATCCAAGATCGCCGAGGGCGACAGGTCTTATCTCGACGCCAGAGTCAAAGCGTCAGATATGGCATCCATCGTGTTCACATCGGGTACGACAGGCGTAAGCAAAGGCGTTATGCTCTCGCACAGAAACCTCTGCTCCGATGTGCTCATCGCACAGACATATCTCGAAGTTTGCCCGAGTGATATCTTCTTCAGCGTACTTCCGATCCATCACACATATGAGTGCACATGCACTATGCTCGAAGGCATATTCATGGGAGCCTCGATGGCTTTCTGCAGAGGCCTTAAGTACATCACAAAAGACATGCAGATGGTACATCCGACGTTCCTGCTCGCAGTGCCTCTGATTTACGAGAAATTCTACAACACGATCCAGAAGACTCTGAAGAAACAGGGCAGAGATAAACTCGTCAATACGATCTTCGCGATCAACAACGTGACAAGCAAAGTGGGCATCAACATCGCCAAGCCTATAGCCAATAAGATCATGGCACAGTTCGGCGGAAACATCGACATGTTCATCGCAGGCGGCGCGAGAGTCGACCCTAAAGTCCTGGCGTTCTTCCGCAGCATGGGCATCCCGTGTCTCCAGGGCTACGGCCTTACAGAGACATCACCTATGGTAGCGCTCAACCCTGATCAGTGGAAATACATGAGAAACGATTCGGCCGGTAAGCTCTTCCAGTTCATGGATTATAAAGTCATCAATACAGACGAAGACGGCAACGGCGAGATCTGCTTTAAGGGCCCTCAGGTAATGATGGGTTACTATAAGAACCCTGAAGCGACTGAAGCCGCCATGAAAGATGGCTGGTATCACACAGGAGATATCGGACATATCGATAAAGACGGCTATGTGTATATCACAGGCCGCGCCAAAAACGTTATAATCGCTGCTAACGGCAAGAACGTATTCCCTGAAGAACTCGAAGAAAAGATCGCCCGCAGTCCATATATCGAAGAATGTATGGTATGGGCCGATGAGGACAACGAAGACAGGATGCAGCGCGGTATCTACGTGACTCTTAGACCGGATATGGAAAACGTCAAGGAAGCCATCGGAGACATGGCAGAGGATGACAGCGCGGTGCTTGCACTTGTGAGCAGCGAAGTAGACAGAGTCAACGCCGAATGGCCCGACTGGAAAAGAGTCAAGCATGTCGTACTCAGACATGGCGAGTTCAACAAAACTACCGGCATGAAGATCAGACGCTTTGTAGAGGAGAACAAACTCGCCGACTGATCTCGATCTCAAGGATTAGAAAGATTGAAATGAAACACTATCCGCTTCTTACAATTGACCGCGAAGCTCTCAGGAGCAATATGGATACCGTCATCGGATGGTGCAAGCGATCGGGCATCGATGTCGCGGGAGTCATAAAAGGATCGACCGGAATGGCATCGGTCGCGCTTGACTATGAGAAAAGCGGCGCGAAGTGGATAGCGTCATCCAGGCTCGAACAGCTAAAGCGCGCCAGAGAAGCAGGGGTAACGGTCCCTCTTATGATGATAAGGGTCCCTATGATCTCCGAACTCGAAGAACTGGCAGAAACCTGTGAGTACAGTCTGCAGAGTAGCCCTGATACGCTCGATGCCCTTGAGAAAGTGCTTGGGGCGAAGGGCCTTGAGCATAACGTCATACTCATGGCTGATCTCGGGGATCTCAGAGAAGGCATCTTTGATAAAGAAGAATTCGTCAAGGTCGCCTGCTATATAGAGAATGAGCTTCTGCATGTCCATCTCGCTGGGATAGGCACCAACCTCGGATGCGTGGGCTCTGTAGTTCCTACAAAAGAAAAGATGGAGATGCTCGTTGATTGGGCTGAGACAGTCGAAGAGGCGATCGGAAGGTCCCTTGAGATAATATCGGGAGGCGCGACTTCAAGCCTGATGCCGGTGATCGACGGCGAGATGCCGGCAAAGATCAACAACCTCAGGATAGGAGCCTTGGTGTTATGCGGCCCTCTCGAAGACTACAGGACTTGCTATGGCAGGGAAGAAGCCGATTCCCTCAGCGATGAAGTCTTTGTCCTCGAAGCCGAGGTTATAGAGTCGGGAATCAAGCCGACACACCCTATAGGTGAGCTCGGAGTCGACGCTTTTGGCAAAAGAGTAAAGTATGTCGACAGAGGAGATCGTAAGCGGGTGCTGCTCGCGATCGGAAGAGCAGATTACGGAGATATCGGAGATATAGTGCCGATGCTTGATGGGGCGGAAGTCACCATGGCGAGCGGAGATCACACTATAATGGATATTCAGGATACAGGGGTAGACCTCAAGGTCGGTGATAAGGTAAAATTCAAACTCAAGTATTCGGCAATAATGAGACTCACCGCGAGTGAGAATGTACATAAAGAAGAAAGATGATCTTTAGAAGGGAAGGATTCAAAAAATGGCAGCCAACAAGAACAACGAAATGACAAGAGAGGGTTACGACAATCTAAATGCCGAACTCGAACATCTTATCACTGTAGTACGTAAAGAGAACGCCGAAAGGCTCAAAGAAGCTATCTCTCTCGGAGACATCAGCGAGAACGCTGAGTACGATGCAGCTAAAGACGCTCAGGCCGAGACAGAAGAGCGCATCTCCGACATCGAGGAGATCCTGCGTACAGCTGTTATCGTCGATGAGAGCGATGAGAGCGATGATTCGGTACAGACTGGTCGTACAGTAACGGTCAAAGATCTGGTCACAAAAGAGACCATGACATATAAGATCGTCGGAACCACAGAGGCAGACCCTCTTAACGGTAAGCTTTCCAACGCTTCACTCGTAGGTCAGCATCTCCTCGGACATCACGCCGGGGACAAAGTGGAATTCCCTGTTCCTGACGGCATCGCAAAGTATCAGGTCGTGGAGGTCAAGAAATAATGGCAGAAAACAAGCCTCAGAACGCTCCGGCTGAGGAGCGCGAACTCACCGAAAAGGAAATAGGTGAACAGAGACAGATCAAGAGAAAAAAACTCGAAGAGCTCCGTGAAATGGGAAGAGACCCTTATCTCGAGGAGACCTTTGACGTGTCCGCTCATTCGGGCGACATCAAAGAGAGCTTCGAGGCAATGGAAGATCAGGAAGTCAGAGTCGCGGGCCGTATCATGGCATTCCGTCGCATGGGCAAGGTCGCTTTCATCGACCTTCAGGACAAACAGGGTCGCATCCAGATCTTCGTTGCCAGAGACAACATCGGTCAGGAAGAATACAACGTCTTCAAGACATATGATGTGGGAGATATCATCGGCGTTACGGGTATCGTATTCAAGACAAAGACAGGCGAGATCAGTGTACGCGCTATGGAGGTAAAACTCCTCTGCAAGTCACTCCAGGTGCTTCCTAATAAATGGCACGGCCTCAAGGATACAGATCTCAGATATCGCCAGAGATACGTCGACCTCATCATGAATGAGGATGTAAGAGACACATTCCGCAAGAGAGCGAAGATCATCAGCACAATGAGAAAAGTCCTCGAAGAGGATTATGATCTGATGGAAGTCGAGACTCCTGTACTCGGCAACGTCGCAGGCGGAGCAGCCGCAAGGCCTTTCTGGACACATCACAATACATTGGATATCGACATGACTCTCAGGATCTCACTCGAGCTCCATCTTAAGAGACTCATCGTTGGTGGACTCGACGGCGTTTATGAGATCGGCAAGGTCTTCCGTAATGAGGGTATGGATAAAAACCACAGCCCTGAGTTCACATCCATGGAAGCATACAAGGCTTACGTAAATCTCGAGACCATGATGGATCTCATGGAGCAGGTGACATACAAGTGCGCTATGGCAGTCAACGGAACTCCTATCATCAAGTACGGTGATAAGGAATTCGACGTCACTCCGCCATGGAACAAGATCGATATGACCGAAGCCGTCATAAAGACAACAGGCATCCCGTTCGATAAGATCGATTCCGATGAAGAGGCGATCGAAGCCGCGAAGAAATACGGCATGGAGATCGAGAACGACGCCGACTGGTCAAGAGGCAAGATCATCGCTGAGATGTTCGAGGATTACTGCGAGGATATCCCTGGATTCCTCGATGGCCCATGCTTCGTATGCGGACATCCGGTAGAAGTATCGCCGCTCGCTAAGAAGGACCCTAAGGATCCAAGGATCACAAGAAGATTCGAATCGTACATCAACGGTTGGGAGATGTCCAACGCGTTCTCCGAGCTGAACGACCCTATCGATCAGTATGAGAGATTCGCAGAACAGCAGAGACAGCTCGATCTTGGAATCGACGACGAGGCCCATCCTATGGATACCGACTTCGTCAACGCGCTTGAAGTCGGCTTGCCGCCGACAGGCGGGATCGGCATCGGAGTCGACAGACTCGTTATGCTGCTCACCGACAGCGCAACTATAAGAGACGTACAGCTCTTCCCTGTAATGAAGCCGGAAGGTAAAGGCGCAGGCGCTAAGAAAGAGCGCGTAGAGATCGATTTCAGCAAGGTCAAAGTAGAGCCGCTGTTCGAAGAGCTAGTAGACTTCGAGACATTCTCGAAGAGCGACTTCAGAGCGGTCAAGATCAAGAACTGCGAGGAAGTTCCTAAGTCAGACAAGCTCCTGAAGTTCACACTGAACGACGGAACAGGCGAAGACAGGATCATCCTGAGCGGCATCAAGGCGTACTACGATCCGGCTGAACTCGTTGGAAAGACTGCGATTGCGATCACTAACCTTCCACCGAGAAAGATGATGGGAGAGTACTCCAACGGCATGCTCATCTCCGCAGTCAACAATTATGACGGCGAAGAGATGCTCAACCTTCTGATTGTAGACGACAGGATCCCTGCAGGAGCAAAGCTTTACTAGAGATGCGACCGGAGTCGCAACAATAAGAAAGCGAATTGAAAATCAGGCATTATTTGCAGGAAACTGGCAGATAATGCCTTTTTTCTTTGCCCGGATTTGCACATTTGCAAAACCGAGGATCGATATAACAAGAATAAAGCCACAACCTAGATTTACGCTTGTAGAATTTGAAAGTATGGTGAAAGGCAGCGATCAAAGTGAACGACGAAATGTTGCGTTTCTGAAAAAGAGTCAGGGGACGTACCCGCTGACTCACATTCTGACAATTACCGGCAGTTGTCAGAATTATGGGATTCAATATAATTTCCGGGATTCTGAACTTTCGGGTAAACCGGAAGTTCTTTTGTTGTATAATGTCCTTATATC
>JAZQBC010000049.1:0-3636 GCA_045545495.1 Anaerovoracaceae bacterium
ATTCGGCGCTGGATTCAAGCTTGCTATGAGAGACCTTGAGCTAAGAGGCGCCGGTAATATACTTGGCGAGGCTCAGAGCGGACATATAGAAAGCATCGGTTATGAGCTTTACTGCAAGGAGATAGACAGGGCGGTCAGGATGCTCAAGGGCGAAGACGTCGGCGAGGCGAGGTCGGAGATCAATATCGACTTGCCTGTCAGAGCGTCTATACCTGCAAGCTACATAAGCGAAGAGTCGCTCAGGCTTGAGGCATACAGAAAGATTGGAGGTATCATGGACTCTGACGACGCGATGGATGTAACAGATGAGCTGACCGACAGATACGGAGACATCCCTGTTGAGGCTCTCGAACTTATCCGCATTGCCGAGATAAGGGCACATGCTGAATACATAGGTGCAGTTCACATTTCGAAGAAAGAAAGATGGATAGAGATGGTATTCTCGGATAACGTAAAGGTACATCCTTATATGTTCGTCATGGCCAAAGCGGAGTATGGCGAAGAACTATCCATTACGGATGCAAGGGAAACAGTGCTCAGACTCCATATGGGCAGGACTGTAGACTGTGAAAAACTGCTGGGACTAATGAGACAATTATCAGCATATAAACGCGAGACACAAACTATGGTACAATAACGTGATTGGAGGTCGTACATATGCTCTTTAAGAAAATTGGATTGATTGACGAGAATTACGAATACAGATCTGAAATGTACGTTGGAACCGAAGGCGACCGCATCACATATATCAGCAGCGACGCTCCGGATGACGAAAATAGATTCGGCGATATATATGATGGTAGCGGCAAAGTGCTGATGCCGGGCTTTTATAACGCTCACGGACATTCACCTATGAGTCTGATGAGAGGTTATGGAGAGAATCTTCCGCTTGACAGATGGCTTGGCGAGAAGATCTTTCCGTTCGAAGATAAACTTTACGGTGATGCGGTATATTGGGCGACGCTTATGACTATGGCGGAATCCATGAGATTCGGCATAGTGTCTACATCAGATATGTATTACTTCCTCGATGACATGGTAAAAGCTATCAGTCATTCGGGAATGAAGACAAATGTCAGTAGAGCAGTCACTAATTTCGGTAATCCCGTATCCGAGAGCGTTGGGCTCAGAGAGATGAAAGAATCCATAAGGGTCTATCACAACACAGATGAGGGCCGCATCAAAGTGGATGCGAGCGCCCATGCTGAGTACACAAATGACATCGCTATGCTTGAAGCGATCGCTGATGCCGCAAAAGATCTTGATGTAAGGATGCACGTACATCTATCCGAGACCGAAAAGGAACATAAGGAATGCATCGAAAGACACGGAAAGACTCCGGCAGAAGTTTTCCTTGATACGGGGATTTTCGATGTCCCTACCACAGCGGCCCATTGCATTTGGGTTACAGAGCACGATCTTGACATTTTCAAGGATAAAGGTGTGACGGTAGCCAGCAATCCGGTGAGCAACATGAAACTTGCAAGCGGAATGTGCAAAGTGGTGCCTATGTATGAGAAAGGTATAAATGTCGCTATCGGAACAGATTCATCTGCCAGCAACAACAGCCTGAATTTCTTTGAGGAGATGAAGATATTCACTTTGACCGGCAAGGTGACTTCAATGGATGCTGCGGCAATGACTCCTAAGCAGGTTCTCAGGAGCGCATCGAGAGCAGGCGCGCTTTCGCAGGGAAGGGACGACTGCGGACTTATCAAAGAGGGCTTCAAGGCTGATATCATCGCAGTCGATGTAACAGGTCCTAATATGTGTCCGGCAGACGATATGCCTAATGATCTGATCTTTTCAGCTGATGGAAAGGACGTCTGCCTCACTATGGTAGACGGAAGAGTCATATATAAGGATGGCGAGTATATCACATTGGATATCGAGAGGGCTCGCTTTGAGACGATACAAGCAAAGAAGAAGATACTGAGCTGCCTGTGATCAATTACTGAAAGCAGAATCGACATAAATGAAAGAAGACAGATTTGAAAACGAAACAACAGCGATCCGCGAAGATGGATCGAATGATCTGCAGAAGACGCTCGTAAAAGGCGCCACTATCCTTGCTGTTGCAGGTATTGTCAGCAAGATTTTCGGAGCTATATTCAGGATCCCGCTGACCAATATGATAGGGGCGGAGGGTCAGTCATATTATGGTGTTGCTTACCCTGTATACCAGTTGTTCTTCGCGATAGCTACAGCCGGTTTTCCTGTGGCTATCTCAAGGATGGTATCGGAGAGGATAGCAAAAGGCGATTATATCAACGCGCACAAATCCTATAAGTTATCACTTAAGGTATCAACTGCGCTGGGCGTCATATCATTTGCTATCATGTTCTTTGGAGCCGGTGCGATAGCACGGGCATATGCCAACCCGGGAGCTGAAGCATCGCTCAAGGCGGTCTCGATCGCTCTGTTGTTTACTCCGATCGTGGCATCTTTGAGAGGCTATTATCAGGGAAGGCAAAACATGAGACCTACAGCTGTCACCGAAGTCGTCGAGCAGATGATAAGGGTGATAGTAGGTCTTTCACTTGCGTTCGCGTTTTATAAAACGAGCCTTGAAAAGGCTGCAGCCGGTGCGACTTTCGGCGCTTCAGCGGGTATTATTGCTGCACTCATCCTGATGATCGTGATCTATAGACTCGATTCCAAGGTAAGGAGCAGGCTTATAGAAAAATCAGCCGTAGTTGAAGAAAGCGATAACGCAAGGTTTAAGCAGCTCTTTGCCTATCTTATTCCTATTACTATAGGCGCATGTATCATGCCTATAATGATCAACATAGACGCGGCGATAATAGTCAGGAGATTGCTTGCCACAGGCTGGGATCATCAGACTGCCAAAAACCTTTACGGCCTGATAAGCGGATACGTCGATCCTATCATCGGACTTCCGAATGTATTTGTGGACGCGATATGTATTAGTATGATGCCTGCCGTTACTACTGCCTTTACTCTAAGGCACAAGGAAGAACTCGACGCACATATTAGGACAGGTCTTAAGACGATGATGGTTATCGCATACCCATGCGCGGTGGGGCTGATCGTACTCGCGAAGCCTATACTCCGCATGCTTTATGTAAAGAAACTTGATGAAGCTGATATGGCTGTCCCGCTGCTGCAGATCCTTGCCGTAAGCATAGTGACGCTTGCCACGATGAGGATACTCGCTGCTGCACTTCAGGGCATAGGCAATATGAACCTCCCGGTCATCAATTTGTTTGTCGGCGCGCTTGTAAAAGTGGTGCTGACATATGTTCTCGTCGGAATACCCGTATTGAATGTGAACGGAGCGGGAATCAGTTCGGTCTGCGCGTATCTTACAGCGGGGATCCTCAACTACAGAGCACTGAGAAAGTACGCCGACGTAAAACTAAACATCGGGAGTGTGTTTGTCAGACCGCTTATCGCGTCACTTATTATGGGAGCAGGAGCGTTCGGAACATATAAGTTGGTATTCATGATCACATCCAGTAATGCCATTTCAACACTTTTGGCTATCATGATTGCCGTCATTATATACTTTGTAGCGGTGTTTATGACCGGTGCTCTGACCAGAGAGGAAGTGACACTCATACCTAAGGGTGAGACAATTTACAGAATTGCGAAAAAGTGTAAAATTGCTCGTTG
>JAZQBC010000050.1:0-11476 GCA_045545495.1 Anaerovoracaceae bacterium
CGATAACCTGGGTTCGCTCAAGACGTATATCGATGGTCTCCTGGAGAGTGCTGTTGGTCCTAAAGAAGGCAAGCAGGATACGACAGGAAGCGCCGATCCGTTTGCGGGTTCCAAGGATTACGATGTCAGCAAGGGCTTTCAGAAGCAGGATTATCAGGATATGGAGATCCTGTACTTCAACGACTTTATGATCACAATGCCGGACAACGAAAAATGGAGCTTTGAGATGAACGGCAACTCTGTGACATTCTACCTCTTCTCCGCGCAACAGGAAGGTTACGGCGGCAGGCTCGTGACCATCGTGGCGTATGACATTGATGATTACTCATACGAACAGCTGCCAGTGCCTTATCAGGTCGCGGGAGTCGGGAAGAACGTCAATAAGAGATTCGTAGCTATTTATCCGTCCGACGTCCAGTTCAATTATGAGGACGCAGTACAGGAAGCAGATTATAAAGACCTCTATGATTATCTGAAAAAAATAGGAGAAGGCGCGGTCAACAGCCCGCTTCAGGTGGCAGACAGCGACTAGACCGGGAAAATGATTCAATACTTTGCTTTTACGCATACTGCACGTTGACTTACGGAAGATTTATTGATTAAAGAAAAAATGATGACGCCAATGAAGAAATCTTTCTCGCTGGCGTCATTTTTGCGTGTTTTCAATTAAGTTTTCGACTGCAAATCACGCCAGCAGCATCCTTATCTTCTGTTCCCTTAATTTAATGATATCACACGGCTTAGAGATTTGCGTATTTGTCAATGACACATTGCGCAAGGCCGCCCGTTAAGATGTGAGGTTCTCATATAATTATCTCGTAAAAATCTAAGGAACTTATTTAAGAGACTGTGAAGAAAGGTTCTAAGAAGAATACATCTATACTCAAAGGAAAACAGATGAAATCGGAGGTGTGTATCATGAAAGGGTTATTAAAAAGGACGGCGATAATAGGTATGATGTTGGCGGTCATGCTGTCGATGATGCCTGTGATCGGCTATGTTACAGGGGGAACGGCAGGTGCTCAATCTGTATATGCAGAGAGCGAAGCAGACGTTGATGTCAATGGCTTCAAATTCCATTTATGGATAGGGACAAGCGGAGCAAGCGTTGCTCTCAGAGGGTATACAGGCTCAGCCACCGAGATCGTTCTGCCGACATCGGTTTCATATGGCGGTAAGACATATAAGGCCTCTGAAGAAGGGTTCTGGATCGACGAGGAAGCTTTCCGAGGCAACACAAAGATAGAGAAGGTCGCAGTACCGCATGGGTATGAAGCTATTTCTGAAGGAGCCTTCAAAGGCTGTTCGTCACTTACCGAAATAGCGATCGCTGACAGTGTTTCATACTTATCTTCAGACATATTCGATGATTGCAGCAAGCTGACGGTCTATTATTTCGGCGGGACCAATATTACAGGAAGTGAAAGCGCAGGGGTGCAGGCAGTTATCAATTCAGGGCTCGGGCAGAATGCGAGCGGGCAGCCTCTGTCCGGAGTAACGGTGTACACTGTTTCCGGCAGCGTTGTAGAAAAAGCAGTTAATACTATCAATGATGGCAGCACTAATGGGAACAAGATCAAAGTCATTCCAAACAATGACCCTTATAGCATGATCAAGATCAGCTCTATTGGGGAAGATGGTACAGCGTATGGTAAAGGCGCATCCGAATCGGTAGTGGATAACGCGATAACGCGTTATGCCAAGGAGTCAGATCCAAAAGGTACGGTATTCGGTCTTCTAAAGGCAAAGATCAGCAAGGTAACAAAGAATGCTGTCACCGTTAAGTGGTCAAAGGTCAAAGGAGCTACCAGGTATGTGGTGTACGGCAATGCGTGCGGAACAAAGAACAGACTGGTGCGCTTGAAATCCACCGGTAATACTAAAGTTACCTTCAAGAAAGTTAACAAGAAGAAGGTGAAAAAAGGCACATATTATAAATTCATGATAGTGGCGTTCGACAAGAATAACAAGGTCGTATCGACGTCAAAGATCGTTCACGCGGCGACTAAGGGAGGCAAGGTCGGCAACGACAAGAGCGTCACTGTCAAAGCCAAGGTCAATGCAAATGGCAAGGCAATCAAGAAATACAAAGCTCTAAGCAAGACAATACTGAAGAAAGGTAAGTCCATCACGCTCAAAGCGACCGCTACTCCGCAAAGCAAAATACTGAAGGTAAAGAGACACCGCAAGGTAGCCTTTGAGAGCAGCAATCCTAAAGTAGCGACTGTCAGCAGCAAGGGTAAGATCAAGGCCATGGCCAAAGGCACATGCTACATCTACGCTTACGCGCAGAACGGCGTAATGAAACGCGTCAAGATAACAGTCAAATAACAGAACAAGCAACAAGCAAACAAAGCATTCACAGAGGCAACAGATACTAAATGAGATCAGGCGCAAAGGAGGCCGTTAATAGCAACCTTCTTTGCGCTTCGGTTTTTGGAGCTGTCGCTCGATTATGGTACTATTTATACGGATAAGAATGGCGTAGTGATCGAAACCAGAACATACACTAATACATATGATAAGTATGGTAATATCAAGTCAAGCGTTTGTGAGAGCACGCTAAACGATGACGGCGCGATAACCAAAAGCAAAACAACTTCTAATATTAAGTACACATATGACAAGCATAAGAATGTGATCAAGAGTGTGGAGACAAACAAAGAGTACGTTTCCGGCAAACTTGAATCGACCACAAAGAACGTAACCAACATTAAGTATAAGAAGGTTAGCGTTCCGAAAAAATATTTGAGATTCTATGTGGAAAGGCATTTTCAGTAAAGGAACTGAACCGGACACTAATGAGGGGGGTGCTGCGGCATCCTCCTCTCTTTGTTATGAGGCACAAATAAGATACAATGGGGGGAGAACAATTACATGCTCATTGCTAAGAGGAGGGCGATAATGAAAATCGTAGTATTGGACGGATATACAGAGAACCCGGGGGATCTGTCCTGGGAGGGACTTGAGAAACTCGGAGAGCTTACGGTCTATGACCGCACCAACCTCACTGATGAGCAGGAGACTATAGACCGCATCGGTGACGCGGAGATAGTTTTCACTAATAAGACCCCTATAACAAGGCGTGTTCTCGATGCTTGTCCGTCGGTCAGATTCATAAATGTACTTGCGACCGGATATAACGTGGTTGACGTCGCGGCGGCAAAGGAGAAGGGCATACCTGTCTCCAATGTGCCTACATATGGAACAGCTTCGGTCAGCCAGTTTTCGATCGCTCTGCTTCTTGAGATCTGCCACCACATCGGACATCACAGCGAAAGCGTACACAGAGGTGACTGGGCTTCATGCATCGATTGGTGCTATTGGGACTACCCGCTCATTGAACTCGAGGGTAAGACTATAGGTATAATCGGATTTGGACGCATCGGGCAGCAGGAGGGCCGGATAGCGAAGGCTCTCGGCATGAATGTTATCGCGTATGACGTATATCCTAATGACAGCGGCAGAGAGATCGGCACATATGTTGAACTCGATGAACTCTACGCGAAGGCTGATGTCATCACGCTCCATGCCAATCTGACGGCTGAGAATACGGGCATGATCAACAAGGAATCGATCGCCAAGATGAAGGATGGTGTCATTCTGATCAATAATGCCCGCGGCCAGCTGATAAATGAGCAGGATGTGGCGGACGCTCTCAACAGCGGGAAGATCGGAGCCGCGGGCCTTGATGTGGTATATACTGAGCCGATCAGAGCGGACAATCCACTGCTTGGCGCCAAGAACTGCATTATTACGCCGCATATCTCGTGGGCGCCAAGGGAAAGCCGGCAGAGGATAATGGATTGCAGCGTTGCAAACACGGAGGCTTTCCTGAGCGGCGAGCCTCAGAACGTAGTAAATAAGTAATAGTTGAACGCGATCTACAGACCTGAAGCCGGGAATAACACGACCCCTATAATTAGAGCGGGGGCAGGAATCGGGATCGGACGTGAATTTAGTTAAGGATGCTTAGACGGGATCTTAGATAAGACAATGAGTCGCGATTTGATCAGTGATGCGTTTAATATAATAGAAACTTGCATAAAAGAGATGCAGCCGGGAGAAGCAGTGCGCCGCGCTCTAAAGGCGTATGCCTTTAACGGCCATCTCTATTTGCTTGCTGTTGGCAAGGCGGCCTGGCAGATGGCCGATGCTGCTTACGATGTCCTTGGAAGCAGCATAGAGCGCGGCGTAGTTATAACGAAGTACGGGCACTCAAAAGGGCGGATCGGTGGACAAGAAAGTCAAGATCGCAAAGCTACCGTTGGCGAAAGCGGATATAATGAAGTCCCTGCCGGCAGTGGCAACTTGAATGGTTTGGGCAACATTACAATATACGAGGCGGGGCACCCGATCCCGGACGGGAACAGTTACAGAGCCACGGAAGCAGCCCTTGAAATGGTTGGTGAGATCGGAAGCGGCGACACACTGCTTTTGCTGCTGTCGGGAGGCGGAAGCGCTTTGTTCGAAAAGCCGCTTATACCGGCTGCTGAAGTGGCGGAAATAAACGGGCAGCTGCTGTCTTGCGGAGCGGATATCTCCGAAATCAATACGATCCGCAAGAGGCTCTCCGCCGTCAAAGGCGGTAGGCTGGCGAAGGCCTGCCGCGGCAGCATTTTCCAGATAATCCTCAGCGACGTACTAGGCGACAGACTCGATATGATAGCTTCCGGGCCTGCCGCGGCTGACAGCAGCACCTGCGACGACGCCCTGGCGCTCGTAGAAAAGTACAGCCTCGACCTGAGTGTCGAAGCCATGGAATGCCTCCGAAAAGAGACCCCAAAGAGCCTAAGTAATGTAGAGTCCGAGATCGTCGGCAGTGTACGACTCCTGTGCGAGTCTGCAGCCAAGACGGCTACCCAGCTTGGCTATAAGGCTGAGATAATGACAGACAGCATGGACTGCGAAGCGAGTGATGCCGGCAAGATGCTTGCGAAACTTGCGACCGAGTGGGCTGATCAACACGGGAACAGCAACTCACCCCGCGCCTTTATATACGGTGGAGAAACAGTGGTGCATATAAAAGGCAATGGCAAAGGCGGCCGCAATCAGGAGCTCGCTCTCTCGGCAGCGGAAGGAATAGATGGACTGGACAATGTTCTTATATTCACGTTCGGCTCTGACGGCACCGATGGTCCGACAGATGCAGCGGGCGGAATAGTCGATGGGCGAACAGCCTCGAAGCTGCGCGAAAAAGGTATATCGATCGAAGAAACACTGGCCGATAACGACAGCTACAACGCTCTCAAAGTGGTGGACGGCCTGATAATGACAGGTCCCACAGGCACTAATGTAAATGACATAAGCGTTGTCCTCATATGTTAAGAGCGAACCAAGTGTAGGTGCAAGCGCGTAAAGTGCTATAATCATAGATAGTCAATGATACAATCTACACGGAAAGGAGCCAATTGGCTCCTCTTATGTATAACAGATCATGGAAGAAAAAAAGATAACTGATGCTTTAAGAAAAAACGAAATACGCTGCGTGCTCGCGATCATTGTGTGCTCGCTGATAAGTTTCCTGGTCATCATCGCGGTCTCAGACCAGCTTTTGAGCAAACCGGACGCCCTGGTGCAGGAAGTAGGATGGAAGTCATATCACATGTTCACCATCCTGTCGAATATGCTGATGGGAATCGCCGCGGCGATGTGCATACCGTTTGCCGTTGATGGTCTGCGCTATCATAACTATCACCTGCCGAGGTGGTACGTTGACTTTATGTTCACGGGGACAGTCGGCGTAGCCCTGACGTTCCTTGTAGCGCTCACCGTGCTTTCACCGGCAGCGGGCTTCTACCGCATGATGCTGTATTCCAATAACATCCTGTTCCATACGACATGTCCTATCTTGTCTATCATTTTGTTTTTCTTTATCAATTCGGACCACAATATCCGGTTCAAGTCTACATTCATAGCGATAATACCGATCGTAATATACGCGATCCTCTATGTCGTAATGGTGTTCGTGATAGGCGAAGACGCAGGAGGCTGGAGAGACCACTATCAGGTGGAAAGCATGACAAAATACCTTCCTATGCCGGTGTTGATCCTGCTTATGGTCCTTCTGGGCTTTGGCGTTGCCACCGGTCTCAGGCTTATACATAACTCAATACACAAGCGAAGAAAGGCAGAGATGGAACTATACTATCAGCAGGCTGACGCATTCTCGTATCCTGACATCCGGTCGGCGATAAAAGCGCTTGCTGATATGGACAGACCACGCGATCTTGGTGGTGAACTGACAGTGCCGCGCCGCATCATGAGTATTATGGAAAAGAAATACAAGAGCGGGCTAAGCACAGAGGAAATGTGCGAACTATATATCAAGGCGTATTACGGAGGCCTGGAAGAGAAGGAACGCAATGAGCGGTGAGTACACTTATTACAGCGACGGTTTTTTCGGATTCGGGTCTCCGGGAATATTCAAACCATACAGCCTGATGCACTCAGTCCCGTGGCTTCTATGCATAGGGCTTCTGATCGTAGTATGGCTATTGAAAGATCATCTGCGTGGTTGGAAGGGCGAGATCCATCTTCGGTTTGTGCTGGCATTCCTGATGTTCTCGATGGAATTCAGTTATTTCCTGTGGCTTCTTTATGTGGGCGACAGCAGCGGTAACCATCTGATGATGTCCAAATTGCCGCTCCATGCGTGTGATTTGGGTCTTATCGTTTGCATGTTCATGGTACCGAGTAAAAACCGCACACTGTTTGGGATCAACTTCTTCGTGACCCTGTTTGGTGCAACGCTGGCCTGTACCATACCGCAGACAGTGCTCGACTCCGCGGATCCGTCATACTTCAGATATTATCAATACTTTGGCGAGCATCTGATCCCAATATTCTCGACTATATACATGATGATCGTTCACAAGATGCGGCCGCGCTATCGCGATATCTGGTTCGCATCCGGCGCATTGGCGATCATGGCTCCGGCAGCCATAAAGCTGAATAACGCTTTCCCGGGATCGGACTATCTGTTTCTCAAACTGGACGTTTCATTCTTCCCGGTCGATCAATATGCCCGTGCCGCAGTCTTTACAGTGCTGCTGCTCATTATTTTCCATCTTATGTGGCTGATTTGGAGAGTGCTCGATCGCGGGAGCAAGCAGACAAGTTAAACCATTCTGTACCGGTAGTTTATTGACTGTATGAACAGATGTTGTATAATGAGGGCGGCAGAGAGATCTGCTTTGAATGAATAAAAAGTTTCTGCTCAAGCGCAAAAATCGGAAGTTAGTTCTGCACAAAGTTCCAGTATAATCTGCTAACAAGGTTGACCCTTCCGCACGGGAAAGGAAAAACCATGATCAAAGTAACAGAGCATACAGGAACTCACCTGACCCTGGATGACCGGATCTACATCCAGACAGCGCTTGAACGCGGACTTACCTTCAAGGACATGTCCCGCTATCTCAAGAAGGATCCAACCACTATCTCAAAAGAGATCAGAAAGCGCAGATTCGAAAAGCCAATGATTGAATCCGGCAAGTATGGCGGACACTGCGCTCTTGAAGACAGTTGCACGATCACAAAACTGTGCTCGCTGGACAAGTACTGCTTCGGAGAAGGCTACTGCTCCAAATGCAAGCTCACAAATTGCACAATGTATTGCAATCAGTATGTTCCCGGCACATGCCCGAAACTGAAGAAAGCGCCATATGTCTGCAATGGCTGCCACAGAGTGCGCAATTGCTCATACGACAAAATGTTCTACAGAGCAAAGCATGCTGACGACTCCTATCGCGAGCAACTGGTAGAGAGCAGGCGCGGGATCAACCAGACTCCCGATGAACTCGAGCGGATCGATTCTATCGTCAAGCCTTTGATCCTGAAAGGGCAGTCGATCGCGCATATATATTCGACGCATGCCCGGGAGCTGCCTTGCAGCAGACGCACTCTGTACAACTACATCGAACGCAACGCTCTTTCCATCAAGAACATCGATCTTCCACGCAAGGTCAGATACAAGAAGCGTAAGAAGCGCGATGAGGATAAGCCGATCCCAAAGTACCGGGAAGGCCGCACCTACGAGGACTACCTCAAGTACCTCGGGGAGCATCCTGAGATCAAGCCTGTCATGATGGACACCGTAGAGGGCAAGGTCGGAGGCAAGGTCCTCCTGACCATCTACTTCTGCAGCTGCCATGTGATGCTTATGTATCTCCTTGAGGAGAAGCGTCAGGTGGAGGTCAAAGCGGCCTTTGACACTCTCGAGGCAAGGCTCGGCAGCAGACTGTTCCGCAAGCTGTTTCCTCTAGTATTGACGGACAACGGATCCGAGTTTCAGAACCCTCATCTCATCGAACTGGATGATGATGGAGTAGTTCGTACAAGCGTGTACTACTGTGATCCGAACAAGTCCTGGCAAAAGGGTCCGATCGAGAAGAACCATGAGTTCATCCGCTACATCATCCCTAAGGGAAAGAGCTTCGACAGGCTCTCTGAAGAGCAGGTGCTTGCCATGTGCAATCACATCAACAGCTTCGCGAGGGATAGCCTGAACGGATCGACTCCATATGGTCTGGCTCCGTTATTACTTGACAAAAGCTTTATGAAAAAGCTCGGACTCCACCATGTACCACATGATGAAGTCCTGCTGAAACCATCTCTCATCAAGAAGTAAAATTTGAAAACAGTGCGGAAGGATCTCCACAATGCCCTGTCTGAGGCGAGTGGAATTTAGTCCCGCACGACTATATGACACTCGTCAGATTGGCGTGTTTTCAATACTTACAAGATTTGAGGTGTAAGCATATACTACATCATTTTTGATGGATATTAAATTCAATTTGTGATTATGTGCAAGGGTTAAGCTCAAGCCATCGGAACTAAGCCTTGCAATTTCAAGCTATTGACGGTGGCGGAACTTACTATTGCAATCAAAGGCAGAGAGATCTGTCGTCCCTTTAACTTATGGGGGTGTAATGGTTTCGACAGGTATGTGGAACAAGGATAAGCGAGCCGTGGTGGTGATCCACGTAAAAAAGTACCCGTTAAAAAGAAACGCTAAAACAAACAACAATTTCGCACTGGCTGCATAGTTCAGCCCCGCGCGTCGGCCTCAGATCACCTGCAGTCTGAGAATCCGGCGTCGACCATGCAGGGACCTCTTGCGTGATCTCCCGGTAGCGTAAGAGTATCTACGGGATAGCGAAGCCCCGAGTTTGCCGTTAGGCGAAGGGTGAGCGAATCAATAACAAGCGGCTGCGCTCGGAGAAAGTTTTTCGGAAACATTCTTGGACGTGGGTTCGACTCCCACCATCTCCACCATAATTTGGGCTTGAGATTCATATGATCTCGGGCCTTTTTTCATGCCTGGAGAAGGCGACAAAAACCGACCTATACAGACCTCGTTCAGATATACGAAATGGTCGTCAATCTGGTCGGCAATTCAGAAAGATACAGGCCGAAAGCAAAGTAAAATCAAGGGGAAGAGCGAATTCGGAAAGCATACCATCTCCACCATGATCACCTGGTGAAATTCCAGTGGGTCTTTCTTTATGCTATTCTTTTTGACAGAAATACAGATCGCAATTTGACGGACGGAAGTCTGTGAGTGCGCAAGCCATGTCTGATAAGAAAGGTATATAAAATGCAAATAATCCATGCGGATATAGTCTATTCAGAAGACAGAGAACATCTGGCATCTCACCCTGACAGCTATATTGCTGTAGAAAACGGCAGGGTAAAGGGCATATGGGCTGTGCTGCCTGAGGAGTATGCAAATATCCCGGTCACAGACTATAAGACCGGGGTGCTTATTCCTGCATTCTCGGATCTTCATGTTCACGCACCCCAGTATCTGAACAGAGGGCTGGAAATGGATCTGCTGCTGGCGGATTGGCTTGACAAATGCACCTTTCCGATGGAAGCAAGGTATGCTGATACGGAATTTGCAAAACTGGCTTATGACGCCTTTGTAGACGACATGATCGCCAATGGCACTATGCATGCGTGCGTATATGGAACCATCCATTCTGAAGCGACATCATATCTGCTGGAAAGAATGGACAGGAAAGGTATCAAAGGATTTGTCGGAAAGGTAAACATGGATCGCAGTGCGCAGGAGGACCTTCTGGAGGATACAGCGCGATCGATCCGCGAGACCGAGGAATTCCTGGAAAAATACAGCAGCAACTGCAATACGAAGCCGATCCTTACTCCGAGATTTGCACCTACGTGCACACGCGAACTTATCAATGGTCTTGGCAAACTTGGCAAAAAGTATAATGTCGGAATGCAGACTCATCTTGTTGAATCAATGTGGGAGGCAGAGCAGGCAAGGTCGCTGTTCCCGGAGTGTTCGTGCGATACTGAGATCTATGAGAGAGCCGGACTGATGGATAACGGACCTGTCATAGGAGGGCATTTTATTTTTCCGTCCGAAGATGATATCCGCATTATGCAGAAATACGACTGTTACGCTGTTCAATGCCCGGATGCGACTATAAGTGTTATCGCCGGCATCATGCAGACGGGGACTCTTCTGGATAAAGGTATGAAGATAGGTTTGGGAAGTGACATCTCTGCCGGCCATCATATAGGAGTTTACACTCAGGCTGCCCGCTCGGTTCAGCTGTCAAAACTGAAAAACTTCTATGAACCGGAAGGTAATCGCAAGATCACTTTCCCGGAAGCATTCTGGATGGCTACAAAGCAGAGCGGACAGCTATTCGGTGCAACAGGATCACTGGAGCCGGGCTCAGTATTTGACGCCCTGGTCATTGACGGACTGTCCGATACTGCCAGAAAACTCTTACCGGAGCAGACCGTTGAAAGATTCTGCTACATCGGTACAAAGCACAATATAGAAGCCCGTTATTTAAATGGCGCCAGGATCACCGACTAGAGAGACAAGAAGGGGGACGAAGATGGATGATTTCTTGATTCGCAATATCAGGATCGCAGACGGACTTGGAGCAGGCAGCGGATATCCTGCGCATCCGAGGGCATACGCCAATCAGGTCAAAGTGTTTTCGGATTTCGTAAGAGAGAAGCATTTAGTAAGTCTTGAGGAAGCAGTGCGGAAGAGCACCTCGCTGCCGGCAGATTTTCTTGGAATAAAAAAAGGTCACATAAAAGAAGGATACGATGCCGATATAGTTATCTTTGATCCGGAGACGATCGGGTCTGACGCCACACTGGAGAAAGACCGGTCATGGATCTCAAGTATGACATCCTGAAGCATCCGTCAGTCAGAATGACGACGGATGGAAAAGCTGACCCGTATATCCACGGAGAACCATGGCGCAATAAGGAATCCACCATCTGCGCCGGTCCCCCTTGTTGCAAGGATGCAGGATCATCGATAGAGCTTGTATATGATCCTGAGCTCATAAGAGCAGTTTCAGAGAATGCTCAGGTCATAGAACTGCCTGCTTCAGATTATGTGCTGCTGTCAGAAGAGGATGTTGAGAAAGAGATTAAACAAGAAGTAGTATGCTTAAGCTGATAAACTGCAAGTTATTTA
>JAZQBC010000051.1:0-7856 GCA_045545495.1 Anaerovoracaceae bacterium
AACCCGCCGCCATTATCGGAGGAGCTTAGCCTCCGAAGATCAATGCTTCCGACCTTACGGCAAAGCCGTTTAATCCGGAGGAAGCATTATAGAGGCGGGGGACATCCGGCGTCTGTTATAGTTGCGGTTTTTAATAATTAAATGTAAGGTCTGTTGTAAACTGTCAGAAGATCAATTTGATTAATAGATTATATAAAAACTATGCTGAGTTCTCCAGAGTTATGTGGTATCGGGCGTTTTAGAGCGATTTCCCCATAACTTTCGTTCTTTATCACGACAGGCGCGGGTTGAATGTTGGGTACCAGCTGACGGAATACGACTGTAGCACTCAAGATATCAATGAAATGGTCCGAAGCGACCGGGTTTCTGATATACTTAAGAAAAATATTTTTGATTGGCATACTATTTGAGATCTTCCGGGAAGGAATCATCAGGAATGATCCGATGGGACCAGAAAGGAGGTAAAGGCTTTGCAAAGAAACGAGATATGGCGCTCATACGGAACTGAATACAAGGAAATGACTAAGAAGCTGCTTCTTGAGTGCGGACTTGAGGAGCTGTTGCCAGCGGTTTCAGATAATGATCCGTGTATCGCCATCAAGCCCAATCTTGTGACGCCATCGCCGGCTTCTTTCGGAGCTACGACGCATCCGGAAATCGTTGAGGGCATAATCGAATTCCTTCAGGAGCGCGGTTATAGCAATATCGTGATCGCTGAGGGAGCCTGGGTGGGCGATAAGACCGAGGAGGCTTTCGAGTACTGCGGCTATAATTCACTTGCCCGCGAGTACGGCGTGAAGCTGCTCGACACCCAGAAGGAAAAGAGCGAGAAGGTGGATTGCGCGGGCATAGACCTGAACATCTGCAAATGCGTCAAGGACTTCGATTTCCTGATCAACGTGCCTGTGCTCAAGGGGCATTGCCAGACCCACATAACCTGCGCTCTTAAGAACATGAAGGGCCTTATACCGAATTCCGAAAAGCGGAGGTTCCACACGATGGGTCTCCATAAGCCTATAGCGCACCTCAACGTGGGCATAAAGCCGGACTTCATCGTAATAGACCACATTTGCGGAGACCTGAGTTTTGAGGAGGGCGGAAGCCCTGTCACTCGAAATTGCGTGATGACCGCGGTCGATCCAGTGCTCGTTGATTCATATGTTTGCTCGCTTCTGGGGTATGAGCTTGATGAAGTGCCGTATGTCGGGATCGCGGAAGAGCTTGGCATAGGAAGCAGCGATCTGTCTGATCTTAGGCTCATAACCTGCGAGGGAGACCCATTTGAGGACCTGCCTTCACGCAAAGTGCTCGATGTCAGCTACGCTGTCGACGATGTCGATTCCTGCAGCGCCTGCTATGGCGTACTGATCCCGGCGCTCGAGAGACTCAAAGAAGAGGGTCTTTTGGACAAGATTCCGGGCATCGCCATAGGGCAGGGCCACCGCGGCAAGACAGGCGTGCTGGGCATAGGCAACTGCACGTCCGGATTTGATTTTTGCATAAAAGGATGTCCTCCTAAGAAGGAAGATATCTATCTTGGTCTGAAAGAGTTCGTTAAGAGTAGAGGCTGAAGAACCAGTAGAGAGGCGAAAGAGCCGGCATACGGAGGCATTATGACCATTTCTTACGCATTGACAGCATCCGTACTTATTATCGGGCTTGTGCTTATGCTTGTTGACGTGATCATCAAGCTTAAAGGCAGCGAGCACAATCGCGTTACCGTGACACTCATTTCCACTACCATCTTTTATGTCCTGCTTGACTGTCTGTGGATAGTGGTCTACACGGCTGAAGATTTCAATCGCGGTCTGTTCGTTGTCTTGAATTGTTTGTTTTACCTTTTGTATATCACTCTCCCGTACATTTGGTTCCTTTTTGCCAAACACTTTGCGGGGAGCCGCCTCACAGATCGAAAGATCAATTTTATCTTTGCCATTCCGTGGCTCTTCAATCTTACCCTCGTTATACTGACGATGATCGGTCCTAAACTCCTGTGGATCATTGGAGGCGCGCAGGAAAGATATACAAGAGGACCGCTTTTCGGCCTGTTTACCAAGGTAAATCTTCTTTACTACTTCATAGCCGTGATCGGCATCGTGGCACTTATGATAAGAGGCGGCGGAGCCGGTATGAGGACGCTTCGAAGGGTACTCGGCTTCGCTGTGATACCTGCCGCCGGAGTGTTCATTTACACATACTGGATCTCCGTTGATGCCATATATCCTTTCCAGCCATGCTGTTTCTTCCTGGGCGTACTTTTCGCATATATCGGAATAGTATCGCATGTGCATGAAGAGGTGATCAGCACATCAGGCCAGCAGGCCAGGATGATCACCGCTCTTACGGCGGACTACTGGAGCGTATACTATCTGGAACTCGACCGCAACTGGGGTGTTTGCTATCAGGCGCACTCCGACATTCATGACGGGTTCAAGGTAGGGGATGAATTCAGTTATCTCGAGGCTGTTACTGCTTATGCAAAAAGGTATATTACCGATCAGTACAGAGATGAGTTTCTCAGGTTCATACAGCCGGATTCCATCAGGGCCGGCCTTGCGGATGAAAGGGTCATTGCTTTCAGGTATATGGTGAGCAGAAACGGAGTCGAATCATATGAGACTGTACGCTTTGCCAGTATGCTGAATCCTGACGGATCTATCGATAAGAATATCAATCATGTCGGAGCCTGCTTTGCTGATACAGATGCCGAGACCAGACACACTCTTGAGCAGAACAGAGCTTTGGCTGACGCTCTTTCCGGCGCTGAGCAAGCCAATCGCGCCAAATCAGCATTCCTTTCCAACATGAGCCATGAGATAAGGACGCCACTCAACGCTATCATAGGACTCAATAATATTGCGGTCGATGATCCGGAGACTCCTGAAAAGACACGCGAGCTTCTCAGCAAGATCGGAGTTTCGGCTCACCATCTGCTGAATATAATCAATGACATATTGGATATGTCGCGCATAGAATCCGGCAAGATGACTGTGAAGAACGAGGAATTCTCATTCGCTAAGGCTCTCGAACATGTGAATACGATCATCGGCGGACAATGCCGCGACAAAGGCGTTAAGTATGAATGCCATCTTATAGGGCACATAGACGAGTATTATATCGCTGATGAGGTCAAGATCAGGCAGGTGATGATCAACATACTCGGAAATGCCGTCAAATTCACACCGCCTGGCGGCAGCGTGATCTTCACCATAGAAGATACTGCGAGGCTCGACAACAAGACGACGCTGAAGTTCACCGTTGAGGATACCGGTATAGGTATAAGCGCTGATTACTTGCCTCATCTTTTTGACGCGTTCACACAAGAGGATTCTTCTTCCACAAACAAGTACGGAAGCACAGGCCTCGGAATGCCTATCACAAAGAACATAGTTGAGCTTATGAACGGAACTATCGATGTCGAGAGCGAAAAGGGCAAAGGCTCGAAGTTTACGGTAGTCCTCACACTTATGAATACGAGGGATGCACAGCATAACCATCCTGAGCAGGATGATGAGATCGATCATGCAAGCCTCACTATTCTGATTGTCGATGATGATCAGCTTTCGATAGACCATGCTGTTGAGGCGATGGGCGAAGAGGGTATAAGCTGCGAGACTACGCTGTCCGGAGCGGAAGCTATTGAGATGATAGACCTAAGGCGGGCGAGAATGGAGCCTTATGATCTTGTCGTTGTAGATTGGCAGATGCCTGAAATGGACGGCGTGGAACTTATCCGCAGGATAAAATCGGTCCCGGAAAACGAAGGCACCGTTGCCATGCTTGCTTCATACAACTGGGAAGACGCTGAGGATGACGCCAGAAAGGCAGGTGCGGATTGCTTCACACGTAAGCCGCTCTTTGCCGCGGAAGTCATTGAGGAATTCAGACACGCATTGTCACATATAGGCAGAGCTCTTGGGGAGACAGTAGTCGATCTTGATGGCATCTCTGTTCTTCTTGCGGAGGATATGCCGGTCAATGCCGAAATCATGAAGATTTTGCTCGGATCAAAGGGCATGAAAGTAGATCTTGCCGAAAACGGCAAGATCGCCCTGGAGAAATTCTCATCGCGGCCTGAAGGCTATTACGATGTGATACTTATGGACATGCGTATGCCTGAGATGGATGGGCTTGAGGCAAGCAAAAGGATCCGGGCACTTGACAGAAATGATGCCAAGACCATTCCGATAATAGCCCTTACGGCCAATGCCTTTGATGAGGATGTGCAGAGGAGCATGCAGGCAGGCCTTGACGCGCATTTGTCCAAGCCTGTAGAGCCCGACAATCTTATAAACACCATGACAAAGCTGATCTCAAAGCGCGAAGTCGGTGCATAGCCATAGGACAGAGGACCTTCCAAAGAAAGAAGACATTTTTCAGCAATTGAAAAAGTGCACAGAATAATAGTTAAACATCTTTAATTATTTAAAGCAGAGTGGTACTATTAGTTAGCTTAAACTAACTAATAGTACTTTTTGGTTGGATCCATTTGGTTTCGGCTTTAGCTCAGCTATTCGTTTTGAACAGTTGAACCGAATCTGAACAGAACTTTTGGATCCGATTGGAATCATAAAAAACAAATGGAGTTATTGATCAAATGAAAATCGTAGAATTCAAAGATGTAACAAGAACTTATGTGACGGGAGAGCATGTTCAGAACGCGCTCTCCAATGTCGATCTGGAACTAGAAGACGGCAAGTTCGTGGTCATACTCGGTCCATCCGGGGCAGGCAAGAGCACGTTCCTCAACCTGCTCGGAGGCCTGGATAATCCAACGAGCGGCCGGATAATCGTGGATGGCACAGATATCTCGACACTCACAAATGACGAGCTGGCTGACTACAGAGCGGCCAAGGTCGGATTCATCTTCCAGTCATACAATCTGATCCCGACACTTACGGTGCTCGAGAACGTATCGCTGGTAGACGAGATCGCGCCGGATCACATGAGCGCAAGCGAGCTTCTCGAAGAAGTAGGACTTGGCGACCATTCGCATCAGTTCCCACACGAACTGTCGGGAGGCGAGCAGCAGCGTGTATCCATATGCAGAGCACTCGCGAAGAACCCTAAAATACTTCTCTGCGACGAGCCAACAGGAGCTCTCGACTCGGAGACCGGTGTTGTCGTGCTCAAGCTGCTTCTCAAGATGGCAAGAGACCACGGCAAGACTATCATCATCGTAACGCACAACCAGAACATCGCCAAAATGGCTGATGTCGTGATCCACATTCGAAGCGGAAAGGTGACTTCAGTAGAGGAGCAGCCGCATCCATTAGCTGCGGAAGAGGTGGATTGGTAATGCTTACACGTAAACTATGGAGGACCGCAAAGGTCTACAAAGTGCAGTTCATCTCCATGATCCTCCTTGTGGCGCTTGGTATTGGCGTCTTCGTCGGTTTCAATGCGGAGTGGGTCACGATCGGCGAGGATACTAATAAATTCTTTGAGCAATGCGGCTTTGCCGACTACAGGGTAGTGGATGAAGATGGTTTTTCGTCGGGAGACGTGGAGAAGATACTCGGGATAGAAGGGATCTCGGGAGCAGGGCGGTATATTTCCGTCAATGCGGATGTCAAAGGCTCGTCCGATCAGCTGGCGCTGACTATCAACGAGAGCACGCACACATCGGGATTTGTGCTGATGGAGGGCGCAGAATACGACAGGGATGACCCCGATGGCTTTTGGCTCATGGACAAGTACGCCGAGCGTAACGGCATAAAAATAGGCGATAAGCTGAGCGTCACGTTCGAGGATATGGAGTTTACGGGCACAGTCAAAGGTCTGATCGAATCAGCAGAATATCTTATCTGTGTGCGCGATGAGTCGCAGCTGATGCCGGATTTCGATACTTACGGATACGTCTACGGAACGCCCGCGATGCTGAGAAAAGTGGTCGAGCGCGAAGTGAGAGATGAAGAGCCGGACATTGAAGACGACGAGATGAGTATCGCGGTCAAGGCTGTCGTTGACGAGGTGTTCCCGCAGGTCAATATAAGCTCATCGATGAGCAAGGACGAGATGCAGGAAGCCCTCGACAAGACTCTCGGGCGTACACTTCTGGTGCTGTCCAAAGACGAAAATGTCTCGTATGTCGAGTCGAGAGGTGAGATGACCGAAGGCAAGACGATGGGCTTGATCCTGCCGGTGCTTTTCCTCGCGATCGCCATACTTACGATGATCACTACGATGAACAGGATCACCATCAGCGAGAAGACACAGATCGGAACACTCAAGGCCCTAGGCTTCAGGGACAGCAAGATCCTTCGCCACTACACGTCATACGCCGTGGTCATCGCGCTCATCGGTTCGGCGCTTGGAATAGTGCTGGGATTTGGGCTATGTAAGATGGTAATGTCGCAGGACGGCATGATGGGCACATACTTCGTGATGCCTGATTGGACGATACACATTCCTATCTGGATCTGGGCAATAGTTGTGGGGATAATCCTCCTGACGATCCTGGTCGGCTATCTGTCGGTCAAAGACCTCCTTAAGGGAACGGCTGCTGAGACGCTTCGTCCGTACACGCCTAGACACATCCGCAGAGTAGCGCTCGAAAAGACTGCGCTTTGGGACAAACTGAGATTTGGCACCAAGTGGAACCTGAGAGACATCTTCAGACATAAATCGAGGAGCGCCATGTCATTCATCGGGACACTCGGCTGCATGCTGATGCTTGTCGCGTCGTTTGGCATGAACCAGACCATAGACGGTTTCCTGGACACGTTCTACGACGATACAACTGTCTATTCTTCGAAGGTGTTCGTATCGACAGATGCTTCTAATAAGGAAGCTATCGAGCTCGCGGACAAGCTGGACGGTGACTACAGCGCATCTGTGAGTTCAAAGGTGGGCGATAAGGCGATCTCTGTCGATGTCTATAACATCATGCATGACACGTACAGGTTCATCGATGAGGACACCAAGCTTATGCCTCTTCCGGAAAATGGCGCTCTCATCTGCAAGAGGCTTGCGAAGGAGTTCAAGGTAAAGCCGGGTGACACTGTGACTGTAGAGCCATACGGCACGAGCGACAGCTACGATATCAAGATCAGCGGCATCAACAGCTCGCTAACGGAGAGCATCGCCATGACGGAAGATTATGCTGAAACGCTTGGGCTGACTAAGAGCGACGCGTACAGGATAAACAGCGTGTACACAATGACGCCAAAGGATGAGATCGGATCTGACGCAAACATCACCAGCATACAGAGCAAGCAGGACATCATCGACTCATTTGACGCATTCATGGAGATATTCTATTTCTTCGTTATCGCGCTCATAGTCGCGTCAGTACTGCTGTGCCTCATAGTGCTCTACAACCTCGGTATCATGAGCTATATGGAGCGCTACCGCGAGATGGCGACTCTGAAGGTGCTGGGCTTCAGGAACAAGGCGATAGGACAGCTTCTGATCTCGCAGAACCTTTGGATCGCGGTCGCCGGAACGCTGATCGGCATTCCATGCGGGATCTGGGTTCTGAACTTCCTTATGGACAAACTGGCCGGTGAGTATGAGATGAAGACCATCATTGGCGCTGAGAGCATAATCCCGGCGGTCGCGCTTAATCTGGGCGTGGCTGTGATAGTGGGGCTTATGATAGCGCGTAAGAACCGCCACATCAATATGGTCGAGGCGCTGAAGGGGACAGATTGAACGCTCCCGCCACCTACGCTAACGCTTAGAGGTGGGGGATTCCTGCTTCACAGAGAACCGCGCCTCATCCGAAGATCCGGCGTCTTACACTCTCTCCACAGGCTTGAGATCCCGTGCGACCCACGGTACTTAGTGTTAGTTTCTACAAGGGCTTAAGATGCAAGCATCTCTAGGCCCTTTTTTAATATGTTATTTGCGGC
>JAZQBC010000052.1:0-13800 GCA_045545495.1 Anaerovoracaceae bacterium
CGGCTGTACAGGGGTGCCCCCGAAATTTATTTCTTTTTTTTACTGTCCCCAGAAAACTTTGGATCCCCTGATAAATTCAAATCTTGATCGCTCACCTCGCTTCGGGGTGAGCGATTTTTCTGATATGCGATATGGTGATTATGCTATACTTATATTGCATTTTTATGTTGCGCTGTTCTTGAGGAGGTGAGCATGGATACACTGGTATTGAACGGAAAAGGTCTTACGCTGTCAGACGTATGGGATGTAGCGTATCACGGCCGCAGGGTCGAGATATCTGATGATGCCTTTGAACGCCTGAAAAATGGCCGTGAGATCATGCAAAAGCTTGCAAATGAGGGCAAACCTATTTACGGATTTAACCGGGGTGTAGGCCAAAATAAGGACGTTGTCGTAGATGACGCTGCGATAGACCTTGAGAATAATATTATGCTGCGCACGCACGCCCTTGGGCTTCCGCCGTATAACAGTGACGAAGAAGTCCGTGCGATGATGGTAATAAGGCTCAATAACATGCTTATAGGGGCGTCATGCGCGACGGATGAACTCGCTTGTTCATACAGAGATTTCCTGAACGCGGGCATCACTCCGCTTATACCGTCGAGAGGCTCGGTAGGAGAGGCGGATATAACGACGATCACTCACCTCGGCCTCGCGTTCATCGGCGAAGACAATGTGCGGTATAAAGGGAGCGTTGTTCCTGCCACGGAAGCCATGGAGAAAGAAGGCCTGACACCTCTTAAACTGAGACTTAAGGATGTGCACACGATCATGCTTTCCAATGGTCAAGGAGAGGGCACAGCCGCTGTACTGGTGCGCGAGACCGAACAGCTTCTCAAGATGTCAGATCTTATTTACTGCCTGGCTTATGAAGGGCTCAACGGTAATATAGAGTCGCTTCGCGAGGATGTTAACGAGCTTCGCGGGCTTCCGGGACAGATAGAATGCGCACGCCGTTGCAGAGCTTTCCTTGAGGGAAGCTACCTTCACGATGAGGACAGACCGGATCACGCTCTTCAGGATCCGCTGACTTTCCGTGGCGGTTTCGCTATAACCGGGGCTGTGACAGATGCCCTCGAATTTGTGAAGAAATATCTGTCTATACAAATCAATTCGCCATCCGACAATCCGTGCATATTGCAGGATAAAGAAGACACATTCGTTAATTCCAATTTCGAGACACCGACTCTGGCGCTCGGAGTGGAAATGCTGGCTGTTGCGCTCGGGCATTTGTCCCGCACAGTTTATTACCGCATGATCAGGCTTGGCGACCCTGCTTTCACAGGGCTTCCGAGATTCCTCGAGCCTCATGACAAGAGCTCACATGGATATGAAGAAGTCCAGGTCACCATCTCATCACTCGAGTCGGAGACGAGATATCTTCTCAATCCGTCTTCGGTAGATTTCTATCCTATACAGGGGTCGATCGAAGACCACTCGAGCAATCTGCCGCTTGTTGTATCAAAGTGCAGAAAAATAGTGGACAATCTTCGCTATATGATCGGCATGGAGGCGATGTATGCTGCTCAGGCTATCGACCTGAGAGAGGGCGGATACGTAAGGCTCGGTAAAGCGACACAGAAGCTGTACGACGCGGTACGAGAGGTAGTGCCGCCACTTCATGACAATAGGGATATTTACAGGGACATTCTTAATATGTATGAACTGATAAGCTCAGAGAAGCCGGCGGAGATCGCTGACGATGTGCTTTAAATAAGGAGGAATACCATGAGCAATAAGGTAACAGTGATTGGTGCAGGGACACAGGGAAGCATGATCGCTTTCAGAAACGCGCTTCACGGAAAAGACGTCAGTGCTTACAGCAGAAACGAGTCTTCCCGCGAAAAATGCCGTGCCAGGATAGAGCGCTTCGTGGAGTTTTATGTAGAAGAAGGAAGGCTGACGACCGAAGAGGCTGAGGCTCTGAAGGCAAGGATCAGTTATGCTTCAAGTTTGGAAGAGGCCTGCGAAGGCGCTTACATGGTGATCGAGAATATCCCAGAGAAACTGGAACTTAAACAGGATATGTTTGAGCAGCTTGCCAAGATATGCGACGAGGACGTACTCCTCAGTTCAAATACTTCCTCGCTCCTTATGAGTGAGATCTGTGCTAAGGTTCCTGCTGAACGCAGAAAGATGACTTTCCAGGTCGACCACGACGACCCGGTAAGAAACAGTTACGTTGAGATGATGTGGAACGACGCGACTTCCGATGAGACAAAGAAGCGCGCCTTAGATCATTATCACGAACTCGGATTTGAGCCTGTCGTCACGGAATTCGAGCAGAAGGGCTATTCGATAAACCGCGTATGGCGCGCCGTCAAAAAGGAATGCCTCAAAGTATGGGCTAACGGAAGCATTTCGCCTGAGGATTTCGACAGAGGATGGATGGCTGAGTGGCATACAGATGTTGCGCCGTTCAAACTGATGGATCTTATCGGTCTCGACACTATACTTAATATCGAGTATTCATATTATAACGCGAGCGGTGACCCAGATGATCTTCCGCCTGAAAAGTTTGTGAAAATGGTGGAAGAAGGGCATCTCGGAATGAAGAGCGGCTCCGGATTCTATACAGACTACGATATCGAGGGCGGCAATCTCGCCGTAGGAAAGAAGAATAATGAAAGCAAATAATGTTCACACACCTTCATGTACACACCGAATATAGCCTGCTCGATGGTATGAGCAGGATAAAAGAGCTCCCTGCTTATGTCAGGGAGCTTGGTATGGATGCCTGCGCGATCACTGATCACGGAGCCATGTTTGGTGTGGTCGATTTTTATAAGTCATGCAAAAAGGCCGGCGTCAAGCCGATCATAGGCTGCGAGGTCTACACCGCTGCGAGGACGCTATATGACAAGGACCCTGACAGAGATCGTAACAGCGGTCATCTGATACTTCTTGCTGAGAATCAAAAGGGTTATTCGAATCTTGTAAAGATCGTCTCCAAGAGCTACGTTGATGGCTTCTACTATAAGCCGCGTGTCGACAAGGAACTCCTGCGCGAGTTCAGCGAAGGTATTATCTGCCTCTCGGGTTGCCTGGCGGGCAATGTCCAGAGGATGCTGCTCAATCATGACTATGAGGGTGCAAAAAAAGAGGCTCTCGAATTACAGAACATATTTGGGCGTGGGAATTTCTATCTCGAGTTGCAGAATCATCTTCTTCAGGAAGACGCGGTCGTAATAGAGGGGCTCAAGGAACTCAGCCGCGAACTGGATATCCCGATGGTGGCTACCAATGACGCCCACTATATGAAGCGCGAAGATGCCAGGGCTCAGGATGTGCTGATGTGCATACAGACACAGTCCAAGGTCACCGACGAAGACCGCATGAGATTCGAGAATGACGAGTTCTACATGAAGTCCGAAGACGAAATGAGGACCCTTTTCCCTGACATGCCTGATGTAATAGACAGGTCACAGGAGATAGCGGATCGCTGTAATGTTGAGTTTGAATTTGGCAATTACCATCTGCCTGAATATATCCCGCCTGATGGCAAAGGCACACACGAATATCTGAGGGAGCTCTGCTATCAGGGATTGGTGCGCCGTTATGGCGATGCCGCTATGGACCCCGGCTGTGAATACAGAAAGAGGCTTGAGACTGAGCTCAGCGTCATTGAGGGCATGGGCTACGTCGAATACTTCCTGATAGTATGGGATTTTATCAATTACGCGAAGAAAAACGGCATAGCGGTAGGCCCGGGCAGAGGCTCAGCAGCGGGCTCAATAGTAGCTTACAGCCTGGCTATCACAGAGATAGATCCGATCAAATACAATCTGATCTTTGAGAGATTTCTTAATCCTGAGCGTGTCAGCATGCCTGATATAGATATCGACTTCTGTATCGAGAGAAGGCAGGAAGTCATCGATTATGTTACGCGTAAGTATGGCCGTGACAAAGTGTCGCAGATAATCACTTTCGGAACGCTAAAAGCCAAAGCCGCGGTCAGAGATATCGCAAGGGCTCTCGATGCGACATATGCTGAGGGTGACGCGATAGCGAAGGCGATCCCGAACGAACTCGGCATCACGATCGCAAAAGCTCTTGAAGTGAATCCTGATCTCAGGCAGCGCTATGAGAACGAGCCGCTCGTAAAGCAGGTGCTCGATCTTTCGATGGCTCTAGAAGGGCTTCCGAGGCACGCTTCTACTCACGCCGCGGGCATAGTTATCTCCAAGATGCCACTTGATGAGTACGTTCCGCTTTATTCGTCAGATAAAGGTGTGGCGACTCAGTTCAATATGACCACAATAGAGGAACTCGGTCTTCTCAAGATGGATTTCCTCGGTCTCAGGAATCTCACAGTCATAAGAGATGCTCTGAAAATGATAAAGGATAACCATGGAGTGGACATAGATTTCGCTTCGATGGATTACGACGATCCTGAGGTCTACAAACTGATATCAGAAGGCAACACAGCAGGCGTATTTCAGCTTGAGAGCGGCGGAATGACCGATTTCATGAAGAACCTTAAACCTAGCTGTTTCGAGGACATAGTGGCGGGAATAGCCCTTTACAGGCCGGGTCCGATGGACTCTATCCCGAAGTATATAGACAACAAGAAGCATCCTGATCATATAAGGTACGTGGATAAGGCGCTGGAGCCTATACTCGGCGTAACTTATGGCTGCCTGATCTATCAGGAGCAGGTAATGCAAATAGTGCGTGATCTCGGAGGTTATTCGTTCGGGCGCTCCGATTTAGTGCGTCGCGCAATGAGCAAAAAGAAGATGGATGTGATGCTCGAAGAGAAGGAGTATTTCATCAACGGTAAGACAGCGGACGACGGCAGCCTTGAGCTCGCAGGCTGCGTGCGAAACGGTGTGCCTGCGGCTGCCGCGGAGACAATATTTGAAGACATGGTCTCGTTCGCGTCATACGCCTTCAACAAGTCTCACGCGGCAGCGTACGCGGTCATATCTTATGAGACCGCGTATCTCAAGGCTCATTACCCTGCCGAATTCATGGCGGCTCTCATGAGCAGCATGGCGGGCGATGCCAAGCACACTGCCAACTATGTGCGCAATTGCCGCGAGATGGGCATCCCTCTCGATCCGCCTTCAGTCATGAAGAGCTCAAAGAACTACTCTGCGAAGGACGGACGCATCAGATTCGGCCTGCTCTCAGTCAAGAACGTAGGCGAGGGCATAGTAGAAGCGATAATCAGAGGACGGGATTCGGTCAGAGATCCTCACGATGTCTATGAATTCATAAGCTCGATAGACGCCGGTGAACTCAACCGCAAGGCGATAGAGTCGCTTATTCAGGCAGGCGCGTTTGATGATATAAATCCAAACAGAGCTCAGATGATGGCCGTTTCGGGCGATGCCGTGCAGCGGGCCCAGAAGAGAGCAAGGCAGGGCACGCAGGATCAGATAAGCATATTCCAGATGGAAGGCTTCGAGGATCAGGCGATAGCCAGCCCCGATCTTCCGAAAGTGGCCGATTTCAACAAAGATACCAAGCTCGCGCTCGAGAAGGAGATGCTGGGAGTATATATATCCGGCCATCCTCTCGATGAATACACAGAGCTGATAAAGAACAATACCACTGCCGGCACAGCTGATCTCACCAGTGGCAATGAGGAGTTCACTGCCGAGGGAGATGACGCTGACAGCATGGTCATCAACACTTCCAAGTTCAACGATGGTGACTATGTAGTGCTTGCCGGAATGATAAGCGGAGTGCGCACTATGATCACGCGTAAGTCCCAGGAGATGGCAAGGCTGACTCTTGAAGACTTCGACGGAGTGATAGACGCCATAGTATTCCCTAAGGTCTACGAGAGGAACAGAAATCTCATCCGTAACGATATGATAGTCGGCTTGTCCGGCAGAGTCAGCTTCAAGGATGAGAGTGAAGCTGAGATACTCACGGAAGATATAGTGCCTATAGAAGACATCGCAAGGCTCGCGCGAAATAACAGAAGAGGCGGTGGTGACCGCAGCTATCAGGGCGGCTATGACGCGCCACGAGATAGGTATGTTCAGCCAGTGCAGACCGGACCCCAGGAGCGTCAGGAACGTCAGAACCGTCAGGAGCGTCCGGGAACAGCTCCAAATACTGCGCCGATCAACGACCCTGTAAAACTCAGAGTAAATGACGATGTGATGACGGCTCATAGAGGGGATGGGCGCAAAGTCCTGATGCACATAACGGATATGATAAGCTTGTTCCCGGGAGACCGTGATGTGCTGGTATATCTGCCGGGCAAGAAGCCTGTCCGCTGCAATCAAGACCTCAGGATCTCACTGACAGATGATCTTCGTGAAAAACTTGTGCGCATGCTTGGCAGTGATAATGTAAAGGGATAGCAGGTTTTTGAATGCTCACGCAGCCTGCGCTAAGGCTCAGAATAAGGGTATTCTCAAACAGTTTTATAAACAGGACATTGTATGGAAAAAGCAATAGTGATCTACACATCAAAGAGAGGATCCACAAAACAATACGCCGAATGGATCGCTGAGGAACTCGGCTGTGAGACCATGGCTCTTTCTGAAGTGGACTTCAAAAAGACCGATCTATACGATTATGATTGCATAGTCTACGGTGGCTGGATAAGAGGCTCCGGGATAGTAGACTTCAACAAATTCGCAAGGCATCTGGACGCGGATCTGATGAAGAGCCTGATTGTATTCGGTGTGGGCTTCGCTGATGAGACCGCTGATAATTACGCGCAGGTATGGGGCTACAGCATAGGCAAGGTCGATCCAAAGAATGAGAATGGCTCGATACTCTATATACTTGGCGGAAAATATGATCCCGCTGCTGTGACGGGCTTTGACAGCTTCCTTATGAAGATAATGAGGAAAGTATTGGTATCGGGAAGCACAAAGGATGCCAGAAGTGCAGCCAATATGATGAGAGACCGCATAGATAAAGGCGTGGATATGGTGAAGCGCGAGAACATAGCATCTCTTGTAAAAGACGCCAAAAAGAAATTGGAAGAGTAGCAGTGGGCACCAGGCGACATCCCTTGTTATGGTGTTATTCCTTGTATCCCATATTCCTGCATTTGTGAATAACAACGTTTGTCCTTTTGATAGCTGAAGGCATTAAAAGGACAAACATTTCTTTTTTACAAAGGATAATAAGCTTGATAAAACTTAGTGTAATGAGCCTGAGTGCTGCAAATTTGTATAATTATTCACGGTTTATGTATATTTGAAAGATTTTCAGATGATCAAACTCAGATCCACCATTTATTTTGAGGCATCAGCACTCGTTGTGTTTCGCAAGGTTGTAATTAAAAGCAATATTTATAGGGTGGATGAATAACAATGTTGTTTATTGAAGCACATATTCTATGTGAGAAGAAATAACCGATGTAGTTCGGGGCTGTGTATAAAATGAAAGAAGTTCAGCAGTCGTGGCGGTTTTCGCCAACACTTTTTGTCCTATAACCATAACCCTAAGTTTATCCACAAAAATACGCCGGAAAGAGAATGCACTCCTTCCGGCATTTTTAGTTGTTTTTATCATTCTATCGCGGCGCGTGAGTCTCCATTAGCCTACGATAATGTAGAGGATGAACAGCGCGCCGCTGATCCACATTACAGGCTTGATCTCCTTAGCGCCGCCCTCGATGACCTTGAGAACGATGTAGGAAATGATACCGAACATGATTCCGTTAGCGATCGAAGATGTGAATGGCATCATGATGATCGCGAGGAACGCCGAGATGATATCGGACAGTGGAGCGTCTTCGAACTTAACATTCTTTATTTGAGTCATCATCATGTACCCTACGTAAACCAGAGCAGGTGTTGTAGCGAAGCTCGGGATCGAAAGGAAGAGAGGCGAGAGGATGAGCGAAATGAGGAAGAGGATACCGGTAGTTACCGAAGTGAGTCCTGTTCTTCCGCCGGCTGCAGCGCCTGCCGAAGACTCAACGTATGATGTTACTGTGGAAGTACCACAGATAGCACCGACTACTGTAGCGATAGCGTCGGAGAGGAGAGCCTGCTTAGCGTTAGGCAGCTTGCCATCCTCGTCGAGGAGATCAGCCTTCTCGGCTACTCCGATGAGTGTTCCGACTGTATCGAAAATATCTACATATAAGAACGAGAATACGACGACTACGAACTCGAGGATGTGCGAACCGATCCATGCGAAGTCGAAGTCGAAGAAGTAGTCAAGCTTTACACCGCTTAATGCGAGTGTAGGATAAACGCTGTAAACACCAGCCTCAGGATCCGGAACATACCAGCCAATTACCTGAGCGATCATTCCGAGGATCCATGTTGCGATGATGCCCCAGAAGATCGAACCTTTGATTTTGAAGTGCTCAAATACGGCGATGATAAGGATGCCTAGGAGTGAAAGTGTAACTGCTGCGTTTGCGAAGCTTCCAAGCACGATACCATTCTCTGTGGTAACGCTTACGGCACCGGAGTTCTTGAGACCGATGATAGCGACGAAGAGCCCGATACCTACAGATATAGAAGATTTAAGATTCTGCGGGATGTCATTTACAAGAGACTCTCTGAAGTTAGTAAACGAGAGCAGGATGAAGATGATACCTTCTACGCAGACTGCTGCGAGCGCTATCTGCCAAGGCTTGTCTGTGCCTACCATAGGGCATACTGTGTACGCGAAGTATGCGTTGAGTCCCATGCCTGAAGCGAGCGCTACAGGGTAATTGGCGAGGAATGCCATAAGAAGCGTACCGAATGCAGCCGAGATAGCTGTCGCTGTGAAGATGGATGTAGGATCCATGCCGGATGCCGCGAGAATGCTCGGGTTGACGGCAAGCACGTAAACCATCGACAGGAATGTAGTCGCACCGGCTACGATCTCAGTGCGAACATCGGTGTTGTTCTCCTTGAGTTTGAAAAACTTTTCCATTTTGATCATTTTGATTATTCTCCTTTGAGTTTTATTTATTGAAGAAAACGATTCTATGATAGTCCAAAACGGCTCTGTCTACAAATCAATAATGGCGATTTCACGATATATTCCGCTCGTTTTTTTTGCACTATAATAAGGACAAAAAAACTTATCAAAACCTTGCAAACGCTATGCTGTTTCCTTATAATATATGGGCATGCGTTTTGTGCATGCATATCAATCGTCACACTGCGGTGGGCCGCGGTGCCCTGCAATCAGTGGGGTTGAAGGCTCAAAGCCTGCAGTGGAAGTTACATAACCGGAGGTTAGATTTATGTCAGTAGTATCAATGAAACAGCTGCTTGAAGCAGGCGTCCACTTCGGACATCAGACAAGAAGATGGAACCCTAAGATGGCTCCATACATCTTCGCAGAGAGAAATGGTATCTATATCATCGATCTCCAGCAGACAGTCGGACTCATCGACGAGGCTTACGACTTCATGAGAAAAGTAGGCGAGAGCGGAAAGCCTGTACTTTTCGTAGGTACAAAGAAGCAGGCTCAGGCTGCTATCAAGGATGAGGCAGAGAGATGCGGAATGTATTTCGTAAACGAGAGATGGCTCGGCGGACTGCTCACAAACCACAAGACTATCAGCAAGAGAATCGACAGACTCGCAGAGATCAGACAGATGCAGGAAGACGGCACTATCGAAAAGTATGCCAAGAAGGAAGCTCTGAAGATGATCGCTGAGGCTGACAAGCTCGAGAAGTATCTCGGCGGAATCAAAGACATGAAGGGAATGCCTGGCGCTATCTTCGTAGTAGACCCTAAGAAGGAAAGGATCGCTGTCAAGGAAGCAAGGATCCTCGGAATCCCTGTTGTAGGCATGGTAGACACTAACTGTGACCCTGATGATGTTGATTACATCATCCCTGCAAACGACGACGCTATCAGAGCGGTCAAGCTGATCACAAGTTGCATGGCTGACGCTATCGTTGAGGCTAAGCAGGGTGAAAGCTTCCAGGAAGCTCCTGAAACTCAGGCAGAAGAGGCTCCAGCTGAGGAAGCTGCAGAAGAAGCAGAAGCTGAGGCTAAAGAAGAAGCTGAAGAGAACTAATATATAAATTGAAATGATATGCCCCTTCGACGGAGGGGCATTGATATAAGGACACACCAAGGAGGAATAAAATGGCTGTAACAGCAAAGATGGTCAAAGAACTGCGCGATATGACCGCTGCAGGTATGATGGACTGCAAGAAGGCGCTGGTTGAGGCTGATGGAGATATGGACAGAGCCGTAGAGATCCTAAGAGAAAAGGGACTCTCCAAGGCTGCTAAGAAGGCCGGCAGAATCGCTGCTATGGGTCTTGTAAGGACTGCATTCTCAGAAGATGGTAAGACAGCTGCTATCGTAGAAGTTAACTCCGAGACAGACTTCGTTGCCAAGAATGACGAGTTCATCGGATTCGTAGAAAAGCTCGCTGCACTTGCACTTAATGCTGAGAGCAATGATATGGATGCTTTCAAGGCTATGGCATTCGATGAGAGCCAGACAGTCGGTGAAGCTCTGACAGCACTCATCGCTAAGATCGGTGAGAACATGAACATCAGAAGGATCGAGAAGGTATCCGGAGATGTCATGGCTACTTATATTCACGGTGGCGGAAACATCGGCGTGATCGTTGCTGCAAACGGAGCAGACAATGCTGAGAACGTTGCTGCACTGAAGAACGTTGCTATGCAGGTAGCTGCTATGAATCCTCAGTATGTAAGCAGAGACGATATCTCTGAGGACGAACTTGCTAATCTCGGAAAGATCACTCTTGAGAGCGCTCTTAACGATCCGTTCACACTTCCTAAGCCTATCCTCAACGGGCTCCTCGACAAGGTAGCTGACGTTTGGGACAAGGCAGATATCGACATCCTCGACGAGAAGAGAGCTGACAAGAGCTTCAACTTCAACTACCTTCCAAACTTCCTTTCGGAAGAGGCTAAGACAAGACTCGCGGGTCTTGCTATCGCTGCAAAGATGGAGATCTCCGAGAACAAGATCTTCAAGGGCCTGGTAGACGGACGTATCAAGAAGCAGCTCAAAGAGATCTGCCTGCTCGACCAGACTTACGTAAGAGCTGAGGATGGCAAGCAGACTGTGGCTCAGTATCTGCAGAGCGTAGATAAGGCTCTTGATCTTACTAAGGTAGTAAGATTCGAGGTAGGCGAGGGAATCGAAAAGAAGGAAGAGAACTTCGCTGAAGAAGTTGCCGCTCAGATGGCAAACGCTTAATTGCTCGTCTTTTCGCCCACAGCTTTGTTATCTGCGAGCAAATAATACCTCGCAATATCGCATGTGTAATAAATTAAATCCCCTGAAATGCGCGATTCAGCGCAGATTCAGGGGATTTATTTTCTTTAGGCTTGTCTGCTACAGATAATGGTCAAGTCTTTCCCGGATATCTTCTCCGGTCTCCAGAATATGATCTTTGATCTCGTTTCTTGCGGTCCTGACATCGGATATCGCCTTGCTCCGCATAGCGTTGATAGATCTTTCGATATCTTCGTGGATCTCTGCTATATCATGCCGTAGAGTTTTGCCTGTCGCATCTATATCACCGAGGATCTGCATCATCTCGCCCTGTGACTGCATCCAGGAACCTCTCAATGGATCATGCTTTCCGTAAACACCGCTCCTGTAATTGTCGATCACGGTTCCGTATCTGTCATAAGCCCTGGCGACCGCGTCTTCCCACGAGATATACAGTTCGTCACCGGCTCCCTTGCCGACAACTTTCATGCGCTCAGGTTCAGCGCAGAGCTGAGTCAGCTTTTCGGCAAGCGACTCTGAATTCTCTTCTATAAGAAAACCGTTTCGTCCATCCGTTACACCCTCGGAAGCGCAGCTGCCTGCCACTATCACTGAGGCTGTATCTGACGCGGCGGCTTCTCTTACCACAAGGCCGTTGGTGTCAAAAGTAGAAGGGAAGAGGAACAGATCAGCGCGGCGATACCAGGCTCGCAGTTTTTCTCTGTCATAGATAGCTCCTGTGAAGAACACCTTGTGATCCAGACCAAGTTCTTCGGTATAAGCCTTGATCTCTTTCTCGTCTCCTCCGCTGCCTACAAATATCATGCGAAAATCAGTGCCGGTTATTTCGAGCGTCTTAAGCGCGTCTAGTATGATGCGAAGGCCCTTGTACCACATGAGCCTGCCGATAAAGAGGAAGCAAGGCACTCCTTCGGGCAGATTGTGACCGGCTGTTACTTCACGCATAAACTCTTCGGATACTTGCTCTCTTGGAAGATCCACGCCGTTAGGCATAACGATGTATTTTCCCTCGTATCCGATCGACCTTAAGTTTTCACCGGCTCCTTCGCTGACGGTCCAGATCTCGTCGCAAGCATTCACGTTGCGGAGGAGAGCCTGAAGCGCACCTTCCTGAAGAACTTTGCTTTTTACCGCGTTGGCGATGTCTATATCGTATTTTGTGTGCCAGGTAAGCACCAACGGCAGGGAGTATGCTTCTGAAAGCGCTCTTCCAAGCAGGCATGAGCTGACCGGACAGTGTGTGTGAAGGACAGCGACCTGCTCTTTTTCGACTTCGTGCGCTGCCTCCGGTGAGAAAGGATAGCCCGTAACGTATCCTATGAGCTTCCTTGTATCTATGCTCGGATATCTTACAACAGGAAAATCGTAGTTGCTGTCATCTGAGCCCGGCACCTGAGGAGTAACTACTAATGAGCGTGAGTGATCCTTTTCTATGATACGCGCGTAATTTAGGACTGCGTTAGATACGCCATCTATGATGGGCGGGAATGAGTCATTCAATAAACATATAGTAGGTTTCTTTTCCATAAGCGTATTGTAACACTTTCGCTTTGGGAATCCTATTGCTCGCATCACAAGAGGGCATCGTTGTGGGAATGTCTCAACTATGTTAAAATCGCTTTGACATGGGATTTTACAGCTGACTTCAGCCGGCAGTTAGGTTAAACATAATAAAATAATGAAGAACGAAGAATACTGGAATAAACGCGCTGCCACATATGACAAGCAGGTAATGGGAGAGTATGCCGATGCCAACGAGCAGACGGTCTCGAGGTCGCTCGTATACTTAAAGAACACTGATGAAATGCTGGAGATCGCCTGCGGTACCGGCGTAATGACTCTTGGAATCGTGGATCATGTTAGCCACTTAACGGCTATAGATATCTCGAGCGGTATGCTTGACAGGCTGCGCGAGAAAGCACAGGGCGGTTATACCAATCTGATGATCAAACACACCGACATATTCGATCATGAATTTGATGACAAGCGCTTTGATGCCATCGCTGCTTATAATGTGCTCCTGTATATGGAAAATATCGATGAGGTGCTTTCCAGAGTACGCAGTCTGCTCAGACCCGGAGGTATGTTCCTTTCGGCATCGGACTGCGTCGGAGGGCTGGATAATGAAGATGCGAAAGAGAAAAGAAGGAGAGTAGAGAAGGGCGAACTCAGCTTCGTAGGCTTCTTCACTTCTGATGAACTCGCTAAGACTATAGAGAAGGCCGGCTTTACTGTGCTGGAGAGCGAGAACATCCATGAAGGTACTCCAAATCAGTTCATTGCCGCAAGAAAGATCTGAGCTACCCAATAATAAAACGAACTTAAACGTAAAAACAGAGCCATCACGAGTGAACGTGATGGCTCTGTTTATTATTGCTTTGTCTCGCGATTTTCTATTATTCTACTGCGAGGCCTGCCTCGAAGCTGCGCATGTTGCGCTCAGCGCCCTTAGGCCAACGAGCCTTGATAGGGTCTGTGATAGCTTCTTCGCTTACGACATCACCGAGTCCGCTGTGGCGCATTGTAGCCGCGAGCAGATAGATGTTGTCAGCTGTATCCTCAGGCTGATCAGCAGGATCAAGGAATACCAGTTTGAGCTGAGCGTCAGCTGCTGCTTTCTCAACGTCCTCACGTGTT
>JAZQBC010000053.1:0-3421 GCA_045545495.1 Anaerovoracaceae bacterium
TGCCTTCTTTAGGACCAACAGCACTCTCCAGGAGACCATCGATATACGTCTTGAGCGAACCCAGGTTATCGACTTTGTAGTTGGCTTCATCAAGAACAAGTATATCTCCCATGAATGAGAATTCTAAAGTCTCACCACCGGTTTCGACGCTGATGAACATATCGTCATCATCGACCGCTGCATCGGTCTTGCCGGATATCTGTACGTCCTTGAGTCTGAGGTAAATATCTTCCACTTCCGTAGGATCTCCGGTCTGATCCTCAATCGCGCCGCCCTCCGTAGCGCGCATGTATTTGACTTGTGTGATATCTTCCGCAGATATGGCCTCCAGTTTCTCCATTGCAGACCATTCCGGCTCAGTGCTTTCGCCACCGCCGCATGCTGCTAACACGAACGTCGCTCCCGTCAACGCGAGAACCAGCAATGTTATAAGCGCTTTTTTTTTCATGACTCTCTCCATTACTTTACTTTTACTGTAAATGTGACCGTCTTGGCACCCGATACCTTATAATTCACGTTTCCTGAAGCTGTGACTTTTACTTTGATCTTATATTTTCCTTTTTTTAAACCTTTCTTGACCGTCAATTTGCCGGTTGTTTTATTGATTTTGAAATACTTCTTGAAACTCTTGCTTCCCTTCTTTGCGGATGAGATCGTATATGTTTTCTTGTCCTTCAGATCGCCTGTGAATTTCATTAGCTTAGTTGCCGCCCGTGTCTGCGCTTTTTTCTTCAGCGCTTTGAACTTGACCGTTGCAATCTTTCCGGTGACCTTCAGTGGATTGGCAGCTTTATTGATGGTAAATGTCTTGCTTATCGCACCGGAGAAGTTACCCTTGCCGGTTATTGTCACAGTTGCTTTTGTTCCAGCATTTGTGTTGTTCTTGTATGCAAGCGTATAGTCCGTGCCATTCTTCAGAGTGACCGAAGTTCCGTTAACATTCATCTTGATTGTAGGATTCTGCGTCTGAGCCTTACCGTTATACGTCTTGGTCGAGATGCCCGTAACAGTAGCTCCGGAAACACTTACTGCCTTTACTTCAATCGGATCTATAAATCCCCAAAGCATAAGGCCTTTGCCATCATCACTTATATCTTTCTCATATCCGGTCATCTCGCTCCCGCCGTATATGAAAATGAAATCATCCGAGAAAGCCCAGCCTTTTTTCGCCTTGAGCACAACTGAATAATTATATGACTTTCCGACCATAGGGAATCCTGACCCATCATTCTTATTGATGATATGATCAGCCGCCCAAGCTTCTTCATAGATTTCCATTTTGTCATTGAAGTTGACTCCATCAGAGTCCATTTCGTCATGGACCTCTGCGGTAAACGGCACCTTATTCACAGGATCCAACTTGGTCCAGATGTTCCCGATATCCACGGTCGTAATAGGCTCGACAGTCTCCCTGATATCTACTGCCTCGTCTTCCGCATATGCCGACATCGACAGACCCGGCATCATTGCGATCACCAGCGCCAATATCGCCAGCACGCTGATAAAGTTTTTATATATCCTCTTCATCTCGTCCCCTCCTGTGATCTTTATCCACTCGATCTGTGCCACCTTTATTATTTGGCATTATTTGTCAGCCTTGATTCACGGCATATTTCCAAATTTTCTGCTCCTTAGACTTTTACAAGATAATTATATAAAAACCTCACATCTAAATACTCCGCCTTGCGCAATGTGTCATTGACAAATGCGCAAGTCTATGTCTTTGTGATATCATTGGCTTGAGAGGATTGAACTGAATTGCGGAGGTCGATCATGGATTTCTCAAAATGCCTGAAAGAGTATATGGAAGCTGCGTCCCTAAGCGCTACTCAATTGGCTGACTCGGCGGGATTATCCGTGTCATCTGTCAGCAGATATCTGAGCGGAAAGCAGACCCCTGGCGACGACGCTCTGCGCAAGATCTCGTCAGGTCTCGCTGCCTCGCTTTCGAATGTGAACAGATCCCCAGGAAAAATGTCAAACGGAGCATCTGACCACAGCATCATTACCGCTGAGGAGATTTATTCACGTCTGCATCGCTCCGCCTCAGGCATCGAGTCAGACTATGAGACATGTATAGAGAATCTAAAAACGCTGATCAGCATGCTAAACATAGGTAATAACGAGCTGGCTCGCCTTCTCGCCTATGACCCATCGCACATCTCGAGGATACTCAAGGGAACAAGACGCCCTTCAGACCTGCCTCAGTTCTTATCTGACGTATCCCACTATCTGAGTCGTAAATTCTACGACACCCCTCAGGAAGCGTCCTTGCTCAGCAGGATCGGGCACGAAGGGAAAGTCGCAGGCGAAGATGAACTCTCGAACATCATATTGGAATGGCTTGGAAAACCTCAGGAAAAAGAAGCTCCTCAGATCGCTCACTTCCTCGGCAGTCTTGACAAATTCGATCTCAATGAGTTCATGGCTTCCATACACTTTGACGACATCAAGCTGCCCACTATGCCGTTTCAGCTTCCGGGTTCGAAGACATACACGGGCATCGAAGAAATGATGCAGGCTGAAATCGATTTTCTGAAATATGCAGTATTATCAAAAGCAAACGATGATGTCATCCTCTACAGCGATATGCCTATGGAAGAAATGTCGAAGGACGAGGATTTCCCTAAGAAGTGGATGATGGGAATGGCGCTAATGATCCGGAAGGGTCTTAAGCTCTGGATGATACACGATGTGCACAGGCCGCTTCCAGAGATGCTGCTCGGACTCGAAGGTTGGATCCCGATGTACATGACAGGCCAGGTCAATCCTTATTATTTGAGCGACCAGACTAACCAGCACTTTATGCATTTCCTGCGATCTGCCGGCACTGTCGCGATATCCGGCGAAGCTATCTTCGGGCATCACGCAAACGGCCGCTACACTGTGACTCGTAACAAAGACGACGTATCGTATTACAGACAGCGCGCGACAGATCTTCTCGGCAGAGCCAAGCCGCTGATGCATATCTACCGGGAGCCTCAGATGGAAGACTTCAGAAAAGATATCGTCAAGATCGTAGACAAGAGCAAAACTTTACACTCGCTCAGCAATGTTCCTCCGCTCTTTACAATGTCTGAGGATCTGCTGGAAAGGGTGCTCGCCCATAGCGGCGCGAGCGATTCAGAAAAAGACCGACTGCGTGAATACCACAGAAAGTACTCGGCATATGCTAGATCCAAACTCGGTGGCTTACATTACATGCTCGAGATCAGCGAAGTAACTCATGAGGATTATGAGAACTACCCGGCCCGGCTTCCGGTGTCCGAGCTCTTCCCTGCCGCGGACATAAGATATACCGAGGAAGAGTACCGCGCGCATATAAGGGAGGCTCAGGAATTTGCTGACAACCATTCAGGTTTCTATATAACGACAAACTCCATGCCTGCCTTCAGAAACATCGATATAACCATATCTCCGG
>JAZQBC010000054.1:0-86840 GCA_045545495.1 Anaerovoracaceae bacterium
CTTTATGCCTTGCTCCGCGGTCAGCGTTCTGCCTCTTGACTCTGCTCCCGCTCCGGTTTCATGCGGAAGTTTACGGCAGGTCCAAAAGTTGTGACACGAGAAAAGCCTCGACCTTTCGATCGAGACTTTGTCTACAGTCTGCGGCTGCCGCGTAATTGCGACAGCCGCTGTGCTATTCATCCATTATGCAGGATAAGCTTTGTTCTTTGTGTCGATAGCATCAGGATCGACTTTGTCTCTGAGCGCTGCTCTGCGCTTGAAGTAGTCGATAGCGACCTGAGCGAAGAGCGCGTATGTGAGTACGTCTTCTTCCTGCTCAGCGTATTCGCCAACTTCTTCTTTGAGCTTGTCAAGTTCAGGCTCGAGAAGATCGGCCGGTCTGCAGGAGATGATCTCGCTCTTGTCGACCTTAGCAACAACGTCAGGATTCATTGGCATTGGTGTAGCACCGTATTTGCCTTTCAGGATATCCTTAGTCTCTTTCGAGAGGATCTTATATCTCTCACCCATGAGCACGTTCAGAACAGCCTGTGTTCCGACGATCTGGGATGATGGAGTTACCAGTGGAGGCATTCCGAGGTCGTTTCTTACCTGTGGGATCTCCTTGAGAACGTCCATGTACTTGTCCTCTGCGTTCTGGTCCTTAAGCTGGGATACCAGATTTGAAAGCATGCCGCCAGGTACCTGATAGATAAGTGTGTTGATATCTGTAGCAAGCACCTTTGTGTTGAGAAGTCCGCTCTCGAGAGCTTTTTCTCTTACGCCCTGGAAACACTCTGCTACCTTGCTGAGCTTGTTGATATCAAGACCTGTGTCATACTCTGTGCCGCGGAATGTTTCTACCATTACCTCTGTAGCCGGCTGGGATGTACCGCCTGAGAACGGAGAGATAGCCGTGTCGATGATGTCGCAGCCTGCCTGTACAGCTGTGTAGTATGTGATAGGAGCTACGCCGCTAGTGCAGTGAGTGTGAAGGTCGATAGGGATCTCAACGTTTTCCTTGAGCATGGAGATCATCTCTCCTGCTGCCTTAGGAACCATGAGTCCTGCCATGTCTTTGATGCAGATCGAGTCTGCTCCGAGATCCTGGATGCGAAGAGCGAGGTCTTTCCAGTACGCAGGTGTGTAAGGCTCGCCTATTGTGTAGGACATAGCTACCTGAGCGTGTGCTCCGTATGCCTTTGTGGACTTGACTGCTGTCTCTACGTTACGAAGGTCGTTGAGCGCGTCGAAGATCCTGATCCTATCGATTCCGTTGTCGATGGACTTCTTTACGAAGTAGTCAACAACGTCATCAGAGTAATGTCTGTATCCGAGGAGATTCTGACCACGGAGAAGCATCTGAAGCTTTGTGTTAGGCATAGCTTCTCTGAACTTTCTGAGTCTCTCCCATGGATCCTCATCGAGGAATCTGATGCATGCGTCGAATGTAGCGCCGCCCCAGCACTCGATCGCCTCATAGCCGACTTCGTCCATCAGCGCAAGAGCCGGTTCCATGTCTTCAAAAGGCATCCTCGTCGCGATCAGTGACTGCTGTCCGTCTCTGACCACGGTTTCCATAATTTTGAGTTTCTTTGCCATTTATATTCTCCTTTAGTGTACTCCGAATATTGCCATGAAGCATCCTGCCGCTACCGCAGTACCGATAACTCCGGCAACGTTAGGGCCCATCGCGTGCATCAGCAGGAAGTTTGTAGGATCTGCTTCAGCACCTACCTTCTGCGATACTCTGGCTGCCATTGGTACGGCCGATACACCGGCGGATCCGATAAGAGGATTCGTCTTTCCTCCGTCGAGCTTGCTCATGAGTTTGCCGAGCAGAACTCCGGATGCTGTACCGATCGCAAAGGCGAGGAGTCCGAGAACTACGATCTTGATAGTTGTAAGTTTAAGGAATCTTTCAGCGCTTGTTGTAGCTCCAACAGATGTACCGAGGAAGATAACTACGATATACATCATGGCGTTGGATGCAGTTTCCTGCAGCTGTCTGACTACTCCGCTCTCTCTGAAGAGGTTGCCGAGCATCAGCATTCCGATAAGAGGCGCTGTCGATGGAAGTACCAGGCAGACGATGATAGTAACGACGATAGGGAAGATGATCCTTTCTCTCTTCGACACTTCTCTGAGCTGCTCCATCTTGATCTTACGCTCTTTTTCTGTTGTAAGGGCCTTCATGATAGGCGGCTGGATGATTGGCACGAGAGCCATGTATGAGTAAGCCGCTACTGCGATAGGTCCCATGAGTTCTTTCTGTCCAAGCTTCATCGCGAGGAAGATCGATGTAGGACCATCAGCTCCTCCGATGATACTTACTGCTGCGGCCTGTGGCTCTGTAAATCCCAGAGCTATGGCCAGGAAGAACGCTCCGAATACTCCGAACTGCGCCGCCGCGCCGAGGAGGAAGCTCTTCGGGTTGGCTATCAGCGGACCAAAGTCGGTCAGCGCTCCTACTCCCATAAATATGAGTGATGGGAGTATGGTCCACTCATCGAGCTGGAAGAAAAACCAGAGCAGCCCGCCTTCCTCCATGATAGGAGGATAGAGATTTACCAGCAGCATTCCGAATGAGATCGGAAGCAGCAGGAGCGGCTCATATCCCTTCGCGATGGCCAGATACAGCAGGATCAGAGCGACAACGATCATTATGTAGTTGCCACCTGTCAAGCCGGCAAAGGCCGTCTGATGAGCTAAATTGGATAAGGTTTCAGCCATTTTGCTCCTCCTATTCGACGTATGCTACTGTCATTCCTGCAGTTGTAGCGTCGCCTTCCGATACGACGATCTTCGATACTGTTCCGTCCTTAGGTGCTACCACAGGGATCTCCATCTTCATTGCTTCGAGGATGAGGATAGTATCTCCTGTACTTACAGAGTCGCCTTCCTTAGCGACGATCTTCCATACGCTTCCGGCTGTACCGCAGACTACAGGCTCACCCTTGCCTGCTCCACCGGCCTTGCTTGCTTTTTTAGGTTTAACTGCCTCTGCTACCTTAGCCACTCCGGACTGTACAGCTGAAGCTACCTCAGCACGTGTGTCTCCGCCGACCTTTTCGACTTCAACTTCGTACTCGGTTCCGTTTACTCTTACTACATATGTCTCCATTCTGCTCTCCTTATGTTCCTGAGGCGATATCCGCCTTCTCCAACTTCAGCGTCTAGTTTCATCTGAATCGCGCCCATAATGGCTGCCACTATCTCAGGCGATAAGCCTTCTTCTTCGGCTGCAGGAGCTTCGCTCTCTGCGGCGGCAGCGGTTGCGGCTGCTTCAGTTTTTGCCTTAGGCTTTACACCTCCGATAAGCCTTCCCATCAGCATGATACAAAATGATATGAAGATGAGAACGGCGAATACGGTGCCCATTCCGATGGCGGTGTATTCAAGCCCGTGTAATAAAGCATTACCTACATCCATAGAATCACCTACCTGTAGTTAACGAATGTCTGAAGAGCCCCGATGAGGTACTTCCTCGATTCCTCAGGAGCGATAACTTTGTCGGCAAAGCCGTGTCTTGCGAGTGCTACAGCGCTGGACTGGTCATCCTTGAACTGCTGCTCGAGTTCTTCTGTCCACTTTCCGAAGATTACCTCTGTGGCCTGTCTTGGATTGACGATGCTCACGTTTGCGTCTTCCCACATGAATACGTAGTCAGCACCGATGCCCTTTGAATTGAGCATTCCGTATGCACTTCCTACAACGTTGCCTGTGATCAGGTTGATCTTTGGAACTGTTGATGTGGAGAACGCGTGGATCAGTCTCGCAGCCATAACCGGCAGATACTTCTCACTCTCGGATGTTGTCTGATAGCCATCTGTATCCGTGATAGTAAGAACAGGGATATGATATCTCTGACAAAGCTCAACGATCGTAGCTGCTTTGTCGCAACCCTCTGCTGTGATCCTCTTCTCGCCGTCCACTGTGTTGCAGGCAGCAAATCCGATAGGCTGACCGGCGACTCTCATGAATCCTGTGATCATATCTTCGCCTCTGCATGTACGTGTCTCGATCAGATGACCGTCGTCGGAAAGCTCTGCGAGGATAGCTCTGGCGTCGCCCTTCATCGATTCGATGTCGTCGCACTCACGGTTGAGAGCCTCATCGCTTACTTCAAGTACATCAGGCATGTATTTGATGCTAGGAGGGAGTATGGATATCAGATCTCTGATATTTGTCATGATCTCTTCCCACTCAAATGTGCCGTCATCACTTGAGGATACGAAAGGATTATCTCCGATAGCGTTCGATACTACATTCTGAGGGTTAACAAAAATGCTGCCCTTGTCCTTTTCGATGAATACGAAATCCGCAAGCTTGGCAGCGATGGACATGCCGCCTCCGCACTGGCCTATAACAGCCATGATCTGAGGGATGCATGCCGAAGCCTCAGTCTGTCTCTTATAAAGTTTCGAGAACTGGTAAAGTCCGTCAAGGCCTTCTTCGATACGGAATCCCGCGCAATCGAGAAGTCCGATAACAGGAGCGTTTGCCTTGATAGCATGCTCATAGATATCGATGATCTTGCGCCCATGCTGCTCACCAAAGGTTCCGCCCATAACTTCTGCGTTCTGAGCAAAAACAAAAACGAGCTTGCCGTTGATCGTACCATAACCGGTAACAACACCATCAGACTCAACTACTGAATCAGGATGATAAAACTCGGTGTATCTGGCCGATACCTGCTCGCCCATCTCCATGAAGCTGCCGGGATCAAGTAATTCCGAAATCCTGTCGTGGACTGCGGTTCTCTCTTCTCCGGTGTTTACTTTCATTGATCTCCTCCATTATATTTAAAAAGAAGTAGTTGCAATTTACCACTCGGAAATATTATATAGCATGAACCTTGTAATCTACAGAAAAAAAGCAAGCGCCATTGATTTAAAATTTGGCGCTTACCATAGAAGTTCTCTATCATCTTGTACTATTTTGTATCTCTGCGAATGAGCCTCTTTTCAGTTGCAACCGCAGGAACCGCAAAGTCATATTCATCTGTTGGTATCTCTTCTGCTCTCTGGACCTCGAAGGCTACGGCTATCATATCAGCGGACGTGCATTTCGGGAGATATCTGTCATAGAATCCACCGCCTTGACCGCAGCGTCTGCATTTATCATCGAATGCGGAACAAGGGGCAACTACCAGGTCGATATCCTCCGGAGACACTATGATGCCCTTCTCGCGGACAGGCTCCATGATGCCCATATATCCGCTGACCCAGGAGCCCTCATCATTGCCGGGTTCTATCGCTTCCATCTCGGTCTTTGAGATGCAGAGAGGATACACGAGCCTTTTACCATCAGCCTTCGCCTGTTCTTCGAGTGCGTCCAGTTTTACTTCGCCTTTGTACCATTTGTAGCCAAATATGACATTGGCTTTCTTATACTCTTCAGTCTCTATGACTCTCTTGCAGATCATCTTCGACCACTCTATGCGGTTCTCTTCCGAGAGAGCTTCTCTGGCGGCTATCTTTTCTTTTCTCAATGCATGTTTAAAAGCTTTTACATCTTCCATTGCAGATCTCCTCGCATGTGATAATTCCTATTTATTATTCTTAACTCTTCTGTACGCCTTGCGAACGGCGCCGGCAAGATAAAGCGAACCGAATGCAAGCACCGGAGCGCCCTCGCTGATCGCCGCGCGGATAGCATCTTCAGCAGTATCAAAGGCCTCAGCCTGCTTTCCTCTCTTTCGCACTTCTTCTGCCAAGTCTTTTGCAGGAAGAGCCCTGTCCGAAACAGGCGTCAGGCAACAGCATTTTGACGCGTACGGCAACAGTTCATCCAATATAGATCCGTAATCCTTGTCCGAGAGAATTCCGATGATAAAAGTCAAACCGCCTTCAGAGAAATACTTCTCCAGCGACTCCGCCACCGCTTCGGCGCACTGTTTGTTATGTCCGCCGTCAAGTATGAATACAGGGTCTGTCCCCAGCACTTCGAATCGGGCAGGCCAGCTCACTCCGGCCATACCTTTCACTATAGCTTCGTCACTGATATTCCAGCCGCGTCTCTTAAGCGCTCCGATAACTGTGAGCGCTGTTGCCGCATTCCTGAGTTGATACTCTCCGATCAGCGGCATTCTGATCATCAGGCCGGCCTTCTCGCTTGATCTTTCATCGGATATGCCCTTAGCTTTCCAGACAAACGACTGGCCGGAAATGTCAGCTGACAGCGGCTCGATGCGGGCGAAGTCCGCATATTCGAGGCGGCAGCCTTTTGCTTCACAGGCCGCCTCGATGACGTCCGTGACCTCTGCTGTATTCGGGTAGGCCACGACGTCCGAGCCGCTCTTTATGATCCCGCACTTATTGCGCGTTATCTCAGCGAGCGTATCTCCCAGATAATCTGTATGGTCAAGCCCTATATTAGCGATCACTGCCACCTCCGGCGGATCGATTATATTCGTCGAATCGTAGATCCCCCCGAGACCCACTTCGAGCACCACGATATCGCAATTATTTCTGGCGAACCAGAGCATCCCGATAGCGGTGATGATCTCAAACTGCGAAGGGTGATCCTCCATCTTCTCGGCTTCAGTCTTAACTGTCTCTGTAAGTTCACAGAGCGCCTCCTCCGGAATAGGCTCAGCATTCACCTGTATCCTCTCCCTGAAATCTTCGATATACGGGGAAGGGTAAGTGCCTGTCGTATAGACGGCGGCTCTAAGCATCGATTCAATCATCGCGCATGTCGAGCCCTTGCCGTTGGTGCCCGCAACATGAACGAATTTAAGCTGCTTGTCAGGGCGACCGACCCTTTCAAGCAGCTCGTAAGTTCTATCCAGCCCGAGCCTCCATTGGCTCCAGGTTGCTGAAGTAATATATTCTATAGCTTCGTTTATCGTCATTTGGCTTTATGCTCCGGTAACGACCATCCTTCTGAATCTCGGCATCACCTTTGCGACAGCGACGATGGTGACGATCTCTACGGCGACGAGAATAAGCGTCTGGACGATTCTCGTCACGAACAGCGGTCCGTATGGAGAACCATACAGTATGGAGATCCACAGCGTGTTGAGGCAGAGGCTCAGCACGCACTGATTTACCGCTACGGCACCGATCACCCTAGGGATGCTCTGAGTCTTGTACAGGAAAAGCCCGAAGACAAATCCTGTAAGGAATGCTGTCAGAGTGAATCCCGGAAAATATGCCCCGATAGGGAAGAGAGTGGCTCCAAGAAGATCACCCAACGCTCCGATGAGCCCGCCCCCTATAGGGCCGTAAAGTATAGCTCCAATCACTATAGGAAGGAAGCTGAAACCGATCTTGATGTTCCATGCGCTGATCGAGAGGAATCGTGACAGCACTACTTCCATAGCAACGAGAAGGGCTATGGTCACGAGGCTTTTCGTATCAAGTTTAAACTTGAACATATCCGCGAAATTGCGCTTGTTCACATTTGCATTGTTTTCCATAATAAAAACTCCTTTCCGGCAAACGCCAACACTACGAGCCTGCCACAAAGAAGCTTATTCTTGGTTGTGGCAACGGATGCGGGTATGGCACCGCGGGCTTTTAACCCTTCGTCAACAGGCAACTTCCCATCCTGAAGCACTTCACGCGCCATCCCTACTTCGCCAATAGGTTACTATTCAATTTTCAGACACTCTTTCGAATGTCTTTTTACACGAACATAATATCAATTCACATGTCCGCGGTCAATATATTTTTACAGGGATTCAGCCACAATTTTGGCGGCCGCGACAACATGCTTCATAAGCACGCTTGTAGTCACGGATCCAACGCCTGCAGGTACAGGTGTGATAGCCTTTACAACAGGCTCTACAGCTTCGAAATCAACGTCTCCCGCGATCGATCCTGCCTCTTCATCCCAGTTGATGCCGACATCGATGACTACCTGATCCGGATTGGTGAACTCCGGCTTGACCGAGCGAAGAACTCCGGCCGCAGCGATAAGGATATCCGCCTCGCGAGTGATCGACGGAACATCTACCGTACGTGTATGGCAATTGACGACTGTCGCGTTCTCATGCATGAGCATCATAGCTACAGGCCTTCCGATGATCAGCGACCTGCCGATGACCGCTGCCTTCTTCCCTTTGATCTCAACCCCATGATAATGGAGCATCTCCATTGCTGCCTGAGCGGTGCATGGAGGATATCCGATAGGAGTGTTAGTGAAAACGCCTGCCATAGAACCGGTAGTGCAGCCGTCCATATCTTTAGCAGGGTCCATCAGGGCTCTGGCTTTAGTACCATCGATGTGTTTAGGGAGCGGCTGGAACATAAGAATGCCATGTACTTCAGGGTCGTGGTTGATACGAATGAGTTCCTTGAAGAAGACTTCCTCTTCGATATCCCCAGGGAATACTTCATTCAAAACCCTGACGCCAACCTTCTCGGCTCTCTTCATTGCGCCTCTCTCGTAAGCGAGGTCATCTGGCCTCTCACCGACTCTGACTATAGCAAGCGTAGGCTCAACGCCTTTCGCTTTAAGCTCTTCTACATCCTGTACAAGTGTCTCCGAAATAGCTGCCGCTACCGGGGATCCCTTCCAAATCTCTGCCATTTATTTTTCCTTCCTTTTTTTCTGATACCGCCGCTTTTCTCTATCAATGAGCAAGCGGACTTCCGTCAATAAATATAATAGCAAAAATGTGACGGTCCCGCTCGATTTCTTTGTATTTTTTGAAGGTTTTAAAGAATTCTATTTTGCCTTATGTTACAATGAAACTACGTAACGATTGGTCGGCAGACGTGCCGGTCCAAGTTAAATATCTAGATATTTACGAAAGGAATTGATCTAAAATGTTTGACAGAAACGGTAATGACAACAGCAACTATAACCAGATGATCATTGAAGAGATCAAAAAGGTCTCCCCACATGTTGCAGAGCTCGTCGAAAAAGAGTATCTGAGACAGAAGAACAACGTAGAGCTCATCGCATCTGAGAACTACTGCTCCGAGGCTGTAATGGCCGCTTGCGGAAGCTGCCTGTCCTGGAAGTATGCCGAGGGTTATCCACAGGCTCCAACTGTAAGATATTCCGGTAACAAGGGCAGATACTACGGTGGTACTGTCAACGTTGACGCTCTGGAAGAGTATTGCTGTGATCTTTGGAGAAAGGTATTCGACACAGACTATCACGTAAACGTTCAGCCTCATTCCGGTTCACAGGCTAACTTCGCTGCGTTCAAGTCTGTTCTTGAGCCAGGCGACACTATCCTCGGACTGAGCCTCTCCAACGGTGGTCACCTCACACACGGTTCCCCTGTAAACTTCAGCGGAACTCTCTACAACGTAATCTCCTACGATGTTGACGAGCACGGACGCATCGACATGGAAGACGTAAGAAAGAAAGCTCACGAATATCAGCCAAAACTGATCCTCACAGGAGCATCCGCTTACGCAAGGATCATCGACTTCCCTGCATTCGCAGAGATCGCTAAGGAAGTTGGCGCTTACTTCATGGTAGACATGGCTCATATCGCAGGCCTCGTAGCAGCAGGTGAGCACCCAACACCATTCGGCTATGCTGACATCGTAACAACAACAACTCATAAGACTCTGAGAGGACCTCGTGGCGGACTCATCTTCGCTAGACAGGATCTCGCTAAGAAAGTCGACTCCGCAGTATTCCCTTATGCACAGGGCGGCCCACTCTGCCACATCATCGCAGGTAAGGCTGTATGCGCTGAGGAAGCTCTCAAGCCAGAGTTCAAGACATATCAGCATCAGGTAAGACTCAACTGCGCAGCTCTTGCTGACGAGTTCACAAGCATGGGCTACAAGGTAGTTACAGGCGGAACAGACAACCACGTATTCCTGCTCGACCTCAGTGACGAGCCATTCTCGGGCAAAGAGCTCCAGGCTGCTTGCGATGAGGTAGGCATCACACTCAACAAGAACACAGTTCCTAATGAGAAGAGATCACCGTTCCAGACATCCGGCGTTCGTATCGGTACTGCTCCAATGACAACAAGAGGATACCTTGAGGACGACTTCAGAGCCGTAGCTCACAGGATCGACGATGTCGTTAAGGAACTCAGAGCACAGAAGGCAGCAGAGGAAGAAGCAGCTAAGTAATTTCGCTGTTTGATAAACTTCAGCTGATAAACACTTCGCAAAGACAGCCCCGTCTCCGGATGGGGCTTTTCATTTTTAACGTCATGATCCATCTATGTATGCTATAATTATTGCGTCGGGGGATTTTGAGGGATAGGGTTTATGAGCGAATATCTACTTTACTACGCCGAATCCAATATCGTATGCTTCATTATCTTCGCGATAATGCTCATACACGACCTGCAAAAAATAGACAGTCAGGAAAAACAGATCAAGTATGATCGTACTTTGGTTGCCTTCATGCTTTATTTTGTTTCGGACAGCTTCTGGGCGGCTGTCATCGCAGGAGCGATCCCCAAGACCCCTTACACAGTCCTTATTCCGAACATAGCAAATACCATTCTCATGGCGACCATCACATACTGCTGGTTTCGCTATGCTCTTGCGGCACAGCAAGTCCCTTACAGGAGCAACAGGCAGTTCAAGATATTGACGGCTCTTCCTCTTGTCCTGACAGTGACCGTCGTGACGATCATGTTCATAGTCAGGCCGAGCACTCTTCTTGATGAGGATTACATGCTCAAGCCGCTATATTCCGTGCTCCAGGTAGGCCCGCCAATCATCTACATTATTGCTGTGCTATTCTTTACTATCAGAAGGGCGCGCAAATCCCAGATCCCTGAGGAAAAGCGCTACTTCCTCTCAGTAGGAGCATTCCCTCTCATGGTAGTCATCGGCGGTATCGCACAGGTAGTGTCCGAAGCCGACACCCCTATATTCTGCTTCAGCTCTACTGTACTGATGATCATCTTTTACATAAGGGCCATGGAAAACCAGATCTCCGCAGATTCTCTTACAGGTCTCAACAACAGATCGCAGCTGTCACGCTACGTAGCACAGGACAACACTTTAAGACGTGAGGGTAGGCTGACTTACATCACGATGATAGATATCAATGATTTCAAAAGGATCAACGACACATACGGCCATAGTAACGGAGATAAGGCGCTGGTCACGATCGCGGACGCTCTCCGAAAGGCCATGGGCAAATCAGGCACTCCGGGATTTCTCGGTCGCTATGGAGGAGACGAATTCATTATGATCGTGCATCCTCAGCAGCCCGCTGAGATGGAGGCCATAGACAAGATCGTACGCGAGTGCATAAACGAAGGGATCGCTAACTCCAAGTTGCCGTTCATCATCGATGTCGGAATCGGCTACGACAGACTGGCCTTTGAAGATGGCGACAGTTTCCAGAAATGTCTTGAACGCGCAGATACGAAGCTATACGATAACAAAGCCGCCGTCAAGGCAGCTCGCTGACCTTTACAACAGAATCACAAACACGCACAAAACCCGCTTCGGACCATCGTGCTGTCGAGCATATGATCATCAGCGGGTTTTAAAATGCTTTGTATTAAATCTGTCCGGAGACTATTTCATAAGTTTGCTTACGATCTTGATAACATCGCCGGCATCTACTCCGTCGAGCAGTCCGCCTACGATACCGAACATATCGTCTGTTCCGGCCTTTGCTGTCTCAGTCTTAGCAGTCTTGCCCATCTTTGACATCAGGATCGGAGCAAGGATAGCCATGATCTTGAGGATAGTCTTTGTGTCAAGTCCGCTCTTTTTCTTTGCTTTAGCTGCAGCCTCTTCCTGACCTGCGCCGAGGAGATGCTTTACGATCTTAGCGCCGTCTACAGTATCTACGTTCTTGACAGCCTTCTTGAGATCGCTTGTGTCGTCTTTGCTGTGGTCTGTCAGAGCCTGAAGGAAACCGTCCTTGGTATCCTTGTTGTTCAGCTGTCCCTGCATACCCTTGAGAAGCATAGGAAGCACTGTGTCGATAGCGCTGTTTGCAGCTTTCTCATCTACACCGAGCATCTCAGCAACCTGACCGAGCGCTCCGCTGTTGCTCATAAGTTTCATTACATCAGTCATATCCATTGCCATAGTTTTACCCTCCTTTGGAAGTAATTCGCTAACATATAAATTATAGCATTATTTAGCTGTTTTGCGTACTGCAATAATGGCTCTCCACTCGCCATCAGCTAATATTTCCAGGATTTCGAAGCCGGCTTCCCGAACAGCTTTAGAGACCGTCTCTTCTTTTATGTCCAAGATGCCCGAGCTTATGAATAGCCCACCCGCCTTCAAATGTTCAGATGCCGCAGGAGCAAGCTTCATCACAAGATCCGCCATAAGATTCGCGACCAATATATCTGCCTCAAAATCTATCCCTTCGACAAGATCGCCCTTAGCGATTCGTATCCTGTCTGAGAGTCCATTATGGGCGACGTTCTCAGAACCGACTCTCACAGCTTCATCGTCTATATCTATACCCAGGCATACTTCTGCGCCGAGAAGAGCTGCTGCTATCGAAAGTATCCCAGTTCCGGTCCCTACATCGAGCACTTTCACAGCTTCCTCATCTTCAGGACAGAAAGACCTTCCGTACTCTCCGCCGAGAGCTTTCTCGAGGCCCTTTATGCACATGCTTGTAGTCTCGTGGAGGCCGCTTCCGAACGCCATTCCGGGATCCATCTCTATGACAAGCTCGCCTTCGCCCGCCGTGTATTCTTCCCAGCCAGGCTTTACGACGATCCGCTCACCGATCTTAGTAGGCTTGAAATTCTCCTGCCATTTGTAAAGCCACTCACTGTCATCGCCCGTGACCTGAGTCGCCCACGAAGCTCCGGCCAGCTCCGAGGCCAGGGCCTCCGCTTTTGCAAGGTCATCGCGCCCCGCTTCATCATCTGTGAAGTAGAGTGTGATCACAACGCGCCCTGTCTCTTTCTCTGCGAAATCCCTGATCTCGTCATTCAGGTAATCATATTTGTATAATTCCGGGTTTTCCAGGATCTCCCTTGCGACCGAACTGTCGTCGATCTGCATCGAATCGTATCCGTTCTCTATAAGCAGGGCTTCAGCTTCCTCAGCCTTGTCTGCCGCGACTTGTATCTTCAGTTCAATGTATTTCATTGCGCTTCTTTCTCTTATCCCTCCATGATTAGTCGATTACATTATACGATATTTCCACGATCTTTCTAAATGGCAATATATAACAGACGCCGGATGTCCCCCGCCTCTATAGACGGCGGGTTCCATTTTCGACCGTCGGTGGTGGGTACAAGAAAGAGCGGGAGCAAAGGCTCCCGCTCACTATCTTTGATCTTTTTTTATGTCCAACTTGCCGCCGGCCATTAGCCCAGTGTGATCTTCATGAATTTCTTCTTGCCCTTCTGGAGGATAAGCTCGCCATCCTTGAAGTCGGCTTCTGTGACTGAATATCTCTTGTCAGTTACCTTCTCGCCGTTTAGCTTGGCGCCGCCGCCCTGGATAGTTCTGTAAGCCTCGGATGTCGATGGCTCAAGGCCTGCTTCCTTCATGAGAGCTGCAAGGCCCATTCCGTCGCCTGCGAAGAGCGAAGCGTCAAATGTCTTAGTTGGCATGTCTGCGGAAACACCGCCGCCCGCGAATACTTCGCGGCTTGCTTCAAGTGCCTTCTTGGCCTTTTCCTCACCATGTACCATCTTGGTGACTTCATAAGCGAGTATTTCCTTGGCTTTATTTATCTCGGATCCTTCGAGGGCCGAGAGCCTGTTTACCTCATCCATAGGGAGGAAAGTCAGCATGCGAAGGCAAGTGTTTACGTCTGCGTCATCGACGTTTCTCCAGTACTGGAAGAAGTCGTATACAGGTGTCTTTCTCTCGTCGAGCCAGAGCGCTCCTCCTACAGTCTTACCCATCTTCTCGCCATCAGACTTTGTGAGCAGGGATACTGTCATGCCGTAGACCTCGTCGCCTGTGAGCTTTCTTGTAAGATCGATTCCTCCGATAATGTTCGACCACTGGTCGTTGCCGCCGAGCTGAGCCATGAGACCGAAGTCTCTGTGCATGACATAGAAGTCGTAGCTCTGGAGCAGCATGTATGAGAATTCGAAGAAGGAGAGCCCGGCGTCACGTTCTCTTCTGATCTTGAAGCAGTCTGCGCGGAGCATTGTATTAACGTTGAACTGCGAGCCGATGAATCTTGCGAACTCGGTGAACTTCGCAGGTCTGATCCACTCGGCGTTGTTGACGCTGATGGCCTTGCCAGGAAGCGGCTCTCTGTTCTGATGTCCCGGTGTGTATACGCCCTCGTTGCCCTCATACTTCCACTCATCGTCAAAGTCGATGTACTTGTCGAAGAGCTTCTTGAACTGTCTGCAGTTCTCGTCGATGGTTTCGATGGTCATTACCTTACGCATGTCGGCCTTGCCCGAAGGGTCTCCGATCTCGCCTGTGCCGCCTCCGAGCAGGAACACAGGAGTGTGTCCGTACTTCTGCATGTACATCATGGTGATCATCGGAACGAAATGTCCTACGTGGAGGCAGTCTGCTGTCGGGTCAAATCCGATATAGAATTTGATCTTCTCTTTGCCGAGCAGTTCTCTGAATGCTTCGGGATTTGTGCACTGTGCCAGGAGCCCTCTTTCCTCGAGGACGTCGTATACGTTTGTGTGCTTGCTTACGTTATCAGGGATAAGTGACTTCATTTATATGTCTCCTCAAAATGATTATGATTATTTGGTGCCGAAGATGCGGTCGCCGGCATCGCCGAGTCCAGGTACGATGTACGCGTTCTCATTGAGCTTTTCGTCCTTGGCAGCGATATAGATATCTACATCAGGGTGTGCTGTTGTGAGTGCTTCGATGCCTTCAGGAGCAGCGATAAGGCACATGAATGTGATCTCTTTTGCGCCTCTCTGCTTTACGAAGTCAACAGCTGCTACAGCGGAGCCGCCTGTCGCGAGCATAGGGTCTACGATGATGATCTTTCTCTTATCTATATCTTCAGGCAACTTGCAGTAGTATTCTACAGGCTCATGAGTCTCAGGGTCTCTGTAAAGACCAACGTGACCAACCTTAGCGCTTGGGATGATCTCGAGCATGCCATCTACGAATCCGAGTCCGGCTCTGAGGATAGGAACGATAGCGAGCTTCTTACCTGCCAGCATCTTAACTGTTGTCTTGCAGATAGGAGTTTCGATCTCTATCTCCTCTGTAGGCAGATCTCTTGTGACCTCGTATGTCATCAGCATAGCTACCTCGCGGGCGAGATCTCTGAACTCTTTGCATGCTGTATCTTTATTTCTCATCAGCGCTACTTTGTGCTGAATAAGCGGATGATCGAATACCATTATTTTTGCCATAATTACCTCCGTTTTATAAATATATTATGAAATTTTGTAAATTTATTATCTAGTCCGTTTGATTTCGCCGTAACTTGCGTCCATTTGACCATATAATGGCCTGCGCCTATTTGACGACATCGTACCCTGCGCTTCTTAGCATGCGGTTCATCACGCTGAAGCCAAATCCTATGCTAGGGAGTGCTTTTATGAGAACCAGATCGTAGCCTTGTCTATCCAGCTCTCTCAGATCAGCAAACAGCTTATGCGCCGCCTTGCCGGCATCCTTGCCATAGTCGAGTATGGCTACCTTTTCGCCGCGTCCTTTAGCATCGAGGCCGATCTCCTTCGCCCTAGTCGCAAAGTCTTCATCGGTCCCTTCGATGATCCTTACCTTTGCATCAGGCGAGTAGTGTTTGTATTTCATGCCCGGTGATCTCGGCTTGAAATCTTCATCGGGCTCGCTGTCTTCAGGGTTTCTCAGAAGACTCGGATCATAATAGACTTTCCTTCCAAGTACTTCGCTCAGCTTTTCTTTGGTGATCATGCCCGGCCTCAGTATCTGAGGGAAATCTCCTGTGAGATCCAGTACAGTCGATTCAATGCCGACATCGCATTGCTCTCCCATTATGACCGCTCTGATCCTGCCGTCCATATCCTCGAGCACATCCTCTGCTGTGGTAGGACTCGGTTTGCCCGAGAGGTTAGCACTAGGCGCTGCTATAGGGCGTCCCGCTTCTCTGATAAGCCTGCGAGCTGTCGGGTTGGATGGCATTCTTACGGCTACTGTATCAAGTCCGCCGGTAGTGACGTCAGGCACCCTGGACGACTTTTTGAACACCATTGTCAGCGGACCCGGCCAGAGATTTGTGATCAGCTTTGAGGCTTCCGCACTTATCCCGCTCCTGCCGCCTTTGATCAGCGAGTAAAGATCGGTCGCATCGGCGATATGGACTATCATCGGATTGTCCGACGGCCGGCCCTTCGCCTCGTACACAGAAGCCACGGCCTCGGCATTGAGAGCGTCCGCTCCCAGCCCGTATACCGTCTCGGTAGGAAACGCGACAAGGCTTCCGGCTCTAATGATACCGCCGGCACGCCTAAGATCTTCATCACTCGTACTTAGTCTCAGTGTTTCCATTTTTATTCACATTACTTATATAGAGCGACGTATTTTTCGTTCGTAGCGCGAAAGCAAGAGCTCGAGGAGCGGAGCATACCTAAAAGTATGTGAGCACCGCAGAAGCGCGCTGCTGACAAAGCTACGGGCGAAAAAGACGAGCTTTAGCCGAAGTCGCGCATCTTTGCTGCCTGATCAGCTGTAATAAGTCCGTCGATAGCCTCGTCGATATCTCCGTCGAGGAACTGATCGAGTTTATACAGGGTCAAATTGATTCGGTGATCTGTCATGCGGCCCTGTGGGAAGTTGTAGGTGCGGATCCTCTCTGAGCGGTCGCCGGAGCCTACCTGGCTCTTTCTGTCCGCCGAGATCTTGTCGTTCTGCTCCTGTACCATTTTATCATAAAGCCTGGCCTTGAGTACTCTCATGGCCTTCTCTCTGTTCTGGATCTGTGACTTTTCGTCTTGGCATGTAACCACGATGCCGGTAGGAAGGTGAGTCATACGAACTGCTGAATCAGTGGTATTTACGCACTGTCCGCCATTGCCGGAAGCTCTGTATACATCGACCTTTACATCGTTAGGATTGATCTCAACCTCAACGTCATCTACTTCAGGCAGCACCGCAACTGTAGCGGCTGAAGTGTGGATACGTCCTGAAGATTCTGTCTCAGGGACTCTCTGCACTCTGTGAACGCCCGACTCAAATTTGAGTCTCGAATAAGCGCCCTTGCCCTTGATCATGACAACAGCTTCTTTGATGCCGCCGATCCCTGTGTCGTTGATCTCGATGATCTCCGCCTTCCAGCGATGACGCTCGGCATATCTCAGATACATTCTCAGAAGATCGTTTCCGAAAAGAGCAGCCTCCTCGCCGCCTGTACCTGCCCTGATCTCAAGGATGACGTTCTTGTCATCGTTAGGGTCCTTAGGGAGAAGGAGCACTTTAAGCTCGTCCTCAGCCTTTGCCATGTTGTCTTCGAGTTCTTTGGCCTCTTCTTTGGCGAGTTCTCTTACCTCTTCATCGTCTTCAAGCTCGATCATTTCGCGGGCATCTTTAAGATCTTCTTTCATCTTCTTATATGCCTCATATGCTTTGACGATAGGCTCGAGTTCGGACATTTCCTTCATGTATTTCTGGAATGTCTTCTGATCGGCGATGATTGCCGGATCGGCTACCTTCTCGGCGAGCTCGTGATATTTCTCTATTATGAAGTCTAATTTATCAAACATGTGAATTGCTTTCTCCTGTTATGTGTTACGTTCAAAGCAGTTTATTATATCAGTATTCGTTGTATTTTTCCATTATCTTCCTGAGTATCGGGTCATTCACGTCGAAAGATGCTTCACCGACCGATGCGATCGGCATCACCTTAGGAGACGTGCCGCTTATGAACGCCGCATCGAAGTTTCCTATGTCTGCTGCAGCAACGGCCTCTTCATGGAGCGCGATGCCAAAGGACCTTATTATTTCTATTATCTTGCTCCTCGTGACACCCAGAAGCACCTTCTCTGAAGGAGCGGTGAATACTTCCCCGTCCTTTATGAAGAATACGTTGGAGCGGCTCCCCTCTGTGATCTGCCCGTTCCTGTCGACCAGCAGCACTTCGTAAAGCCCGCCTGCCTTGATGGCCTCGTCAGTCGCCTCTCGCAGCTGTCTGTCTATCATTTTGATATTAGGGCTTCTGCGCTCTCCGCGGAATAGATCCGTCTTTATGCCGGTCTCGTACAGTTCAGGCTCCGGATAATGCGTAGGGCTGAGGTAGAGCCTCGAGAATCCTTCCACGTCTGCCTCGATCTTTATATTGTGGTCCTTTACTCCGCTCTCACTGACCAGAGCCGCGATGCATTCCCGCAGTTCTTCGCAGCTGAACTCAGGCACCCTTCCCATGGCTGCAAGTGACTTCTCAAGCCTTCCATAGTGCTCTTTTAGGAATACCGGTCTGCCACCTGTTACGCGCACCACCTCGTATACCGAAGGCATATCGAGACTTCCGAGGTTCACGGCAGACTTAAAGGCAGCGATCATGTTTTGGACTGTCGCCCGCACCTCACTCAGTGGGATCTGGCTGTAGTTGAAGATCAGGTATACACGTCCGTCGTGATCAAGCTGCTCGATGTCTCTCACCTTGGCTCCTGCGCGCGTTGCTGTTCCTACCAGCCTTTCCGCGAGTTCGTGCTGGACCTCGTCACTTCTGTTCCGGCCCGGGCGGCCCTCGGTGATGACTCTTACATGTGTATCCAGGCGCAGCGTGATGTTGATACCTGACTGTGTATTCTCCGCAGTGATAAAGCCTCCGTCACTGCCATACTCTTTGATCGCAGCGAGCGCCTCCTGCAGCTTGCGTGAGTACAGTTTACGTACACGCTTCAGATTCGTTCTGTAATAGCCCCTCTTCATGAACTCGGCGAGGGTCAGCTGCTCGGTCTTCGAACAGGTCTGGTCATAGTTTTCGCTGATACGGCTGTAAAGATCGACCATGCAGTGCGGGAGCACCATATAGCTGATCCTGACCGCAGGGAAGAGGGTGGACGAAAACGATCCGATATACACGACTCTTCTGCCCTGATCCATCCCCTGCAGTGCCGGTATTGGCCTGCTGCTGTATCTCAGCTCACTGTTGTAGTCGTCTTCAATTATTATGCTGTCATTGCTCTCTGCCCATTCGAGTAGCTGATGTCTGCGTCCGACAGGCATCACCACGCCTGTTGGGAACTGGTTCTGCGGGCACACGTATACAGCGGTGCGGATATTGGCCGGAAGCTTTTCGATCTCTATGCCGTCCTCGCGGACCGGTATGCAGCTGAGGCTAAAACCCCAATCACGGAATATACTTCTGACAGGCATGTAGCCCGGATCTTCGACTGATGCATGTCCGATGCCCATCATTTTGAGCAACCTGGCTATGTGGCCGGTGAGTTGCTGCGTACCGGCGCTGATCACGATCTGTCTCTGTGTGCATATGACGCCGCGCGACTGGTAGAGGTATTTGGCTATCTCCTCCCGGAGCGCGGGCTCGCCCTGCCGGTCTGCACCGGTCAGCAGTTGCTCTGGCGAATCGTTCAGAACGCTCGCCATACACCTCTTCCACTTTACAAAGTCGAAGGTCTCAGGGTCGCAGTTAATTGGCTCGTGACTGATCTCGGAGCCATCCTTGCTTTCGGGATCGCCGTCTTCAAAGCTGCTACGGTCCGGCTCAGTGCCTGCCGAGGCCCCAGCTCCTGAAGCAGCGTAGTATCCGGACTGCGGTCTACTGAGCAGGTAGCCCTCCGCGATCAGCTGATCGTATGCCAGTTTCACAGTAGTCACGCTTATGCCAAGCGAATCAGCCATACCTCTGAGCGAAGGCAGTCTCTCGCCTGTGCTGATCCTGCCCTCGCTTATCTCTCTTTTGAGTTTTTCGTACAGCTGTACATAAAGGCTCTTGGCCGAATTGTGATCAATTTCGAATGAAATCATCGTTAAATCCCAAAATTTCGTTAAAGTGTATCTTAAAAATTTTGATAAAGTGTGTATTTATCTAAACACAATCCGCTGTTATTATAGTTTATGTCAATCTGTCGGTCAATCCGGCATCGCAAATAGGACCGAGGCGTTTTATGGATAGTCATTCTGCGCAGAAAAGCGCCGACAATAAAACAAGACAGCTTGTGATCACGGCTCTGATGATCAGCCTTATTGTGCTCGGAACGCTCCTTTTCAGAGTGCCCATTCCTATGACACAGGGCTACATCCACCTCGGCGATACCATGATCTGCCTGGGTGTGATGCTTCTCGGCAAAAGGAACGCGGCGGCTGCTGCAGGCATAGGCTCTGCCATGGCGGACTTGCTCGGGGGCTTCTCCTACTGGGCACCATGGTCTCTTGTGATCAAATTTGCGATGGCCTTCACGGCAGGCTTCATTATCGAGAAGCGCACCATCAGCAGGAGCGATACAGAAGATAAAACCCTTCTGTATATAACAGCGCTGACCGCCGGAGGTCTGGTGATGTGCGCCGGCTATCTGATCGCCGAGCGTCTCATGTATGGCAACTGGGCTGCAGCATTTATCGCGCTGCCGTGGAACTTCGGACAGTTCACCGCCGGCATCGTTCTCTCTCTCCTGATTTCCCGCGCAATGCCAAAACTTGTGCATTGATCGGCCACAAATAAGACTTCGCAAATAATATTATATTGTAAGAAAAAACCGGAGCTGATGCTCCGGCTTTGTTTCCTGATTGATTGATCTACAGGCCGTACTTGTTCTTGAACTTCTCTACGCGACCGCCTCTGTTAGCAAACTTCTGCTGGCCTGTAAAGAACGGGTGGCATTCCGAGCAGATGTCTACTCTCATCTCTTCCTTGTCGGAGAGAGTCATGAATGTATTCCCGCATGCGCAAGTTACTTTACATTCCTTATAATCAGGATGGATTCCTTCCTTCATGCTGGTACCTCTTTCTAAAAAATATAATTGAAACGTTTCATTGCGGCCGCCTCTGTTAGCAACTTCTGCCGGCCTGTAAAGAACGGATGAAAGAGAGGATGAATTCCTTCCTTTTGAGTTGTTCTATATCGAACTGTTCTTTACGCGGCCGCCCACAGAGCGACAGCCTACGTAGTATACCACCCAAAAATAGTGATTGCAAGGGGTTTATCCAATTATTTGTGTCAACATCCTTTTTATTGCCTAAGCCTTTTTGCCGCGACCGACTTTGAAGATGATAAGGTCGAGTATCGCCCAGTAGACAAGCGCGATCGCAATGGTCGCGAAGCACATAGCTGTGCTCTTTGTTGCCAGTCCTACAAGCACCAGCACAGGCGCTCCTAGAAGGATGCCGAAGCTTGAACCGATAACAAGGTTGTTCGCGGCAGGCGTCTCAAGCTGCGGATCTATCTCGCGCACAAGCAGTATGCCCGAGCTGATCGTTCCTGTCATCATGCCATACATAGAGATCAAGCCCTCATAGTAATAGTCTCCGTAAACTGCCTTGCACACTATACGAAGATGTATCCAAGTAGTGATCGTACCCGCTACCACCAGCAGAACGAACGGCAGCACCAGTCCGCGTATATCCTCGATATTGATGCAGCCTATGCCGGCAACGATCATGATGTCGAAGAAAACTCCCGACAGACGATTGAGCAGGTAGTTGTCCTGATAGCGTCTCTGGATCATGCCTTTATTTTTGAGCTTTTCGAGTATCACACGAAGTAGTATCGCAAGCGCCGAGCCGACGATAAAGTTGAATCCCCAGAGGAGGGTGTTGACCGTGCCCGCCAGGCCTTCACTGATCTTCGCGATACCGCCTGTCAGCCCCGCAGTAACTGCGAATGTGGCCAAATATACGATCACTATCATCGCAAGCTGAATGCTGAGCTTGTCTATCGATGCAGAAAGATCGCCGTGTTCATCACTGTCGAGATAGTCCGCGCTGAGTGTCGTTTGAACTTCATCCGCAGCAACAACGAGTTTGCCGTTCTTTTTGAGCACATTGAGGATGATGACTCCGACGATGCACGCAACCAGGTAACCGGCTGCTGCTATGGCAAGGCCAAAGCTGTGGCCTCCCTCGAAGCCGAGCGACTGGTAGCTCGATCCTATGTTGTTCGCCTGTCCAGGTCCCTGGCCGAAGCCCATTGGGAGCAGCAGGCCGGCAGCTTTGAACATATCCGGCATTACCGTGAATGCAAGCGCCATCGTTATTACGAGGCCCGTTACAGCCTGGACCATATATGTACTTACGATGACCGCGCCGGAGCGAAGCCCTACTTTGCTCTCGTCTCCGCCTTCTCTCTTCACAGGTGTACGAAGGCTCATAGCAATAAAGCCAAGCGCTATGCCGTGATAAGTGAGTGCGGAGAGCATTTCCTCATCAAGCTGCACGATACCGATCTGCTTCGCGATCAGAAGTATAAAACCTCCGAGCACCGCGATCGGAAGCATAGTCTTTCGAATCGGCTTTATCCTTTGTCTCAACGCGACCGCGATAAGTATCACGGCGGCGATGTATCCAAACTGTATTATCACATTCCACAACTCATGGTTAGCTGCTGAATAATCCACTCTTTTACTCCTTGATCAATTCTCTTGCAATAACGTATTTTATCAGATTTATCTTTGAGCCCTTGCCAGCTCGTATCTCGTAGTATCCGCTTTTGTCTCCAAAGACGATCCTTGCCGCCAATACCATGGTCATCGCTGAGATGCCCCTGGTAATGAATTCATGCCCGGAAGCAGAAAGAATATATTCGCCATCTCTGTATATGAGTGAAAGCGGTCCTTTCTCAGTCCATTCTTCTACGTGACCCTCTCCGATTTTTGTGAGCATCACCTCATCGTCCGAAAAGATCACGGTGTCTCCGGAGCTACCGGGTGCTGCGCTGATCTTATTCAATCTGTCCCTTAGCGCATCTCTGTCATTTTGCATCCACTCAGGGATGGTCTTAAACGGCTCTGCCGGTTCAAAGAAGCCCGTATCATCGAGTTTAACTTTGAATCCGCAAGTACAAGCTATCGTATCGCCATCAGAACTTAGCGTTCCTAAGTTGCCGCAAGAAGGGCAGGTGAACACAGCCCTTTCGAGTCCGTCCGCGCTTCCGCCTTTCGCAGGAATGAAGTTTGCCGGGCCGCCTGTCTGTGACCTTTGCCACTCCCAGGTATCGAAGCTGATGTCTTTAGCGATAGCATCTTCGATCTCCTCATCGCTCATTTCCTTGAGCGTTTCGGGACTATACACCTTTACGGGATGGCCGTACACTTTTCCTTTTCTTGTGTTCAAGGCCCATCTCGGAGCAGACAGATATCCGCCCTCGATCATATATGTGACAAGAGTCGCTCCGCTTCCCTTTACCAGTTTACCGGTGTAGGGCATCACAGGAAGTGACCGCCCATCCCAGGTCTGCTCACCCTCTACAGCAAGGAATACCGATTCGCCGCGTTTGATACGCTTCATTGCGACTAGCGCTGTGCGGCTGCCTTTCGCGCCTTTCTGATGAGGTATGATGGAGAAGTACCTGTCGAGTATAGGTCCCCACGGCCTCATTCTCAGAATATGCTCGCTGGCTATAAAGGTGAGCGGTTTGTTTTTAAACGCAGCACCGATAAAGAGAGGGTCATAGGCACAGCTGTGATTGACCGCAACAAGCAACGGACCGTCTATGTCAGCAGGTTCAAAATCAGAAAAGGAGAAATTAAACTTTCTCCTGATCCACGATCCGGCTATGCCCTGCGCGAAGGCCCAGGCGCGCCTCCGCCGCCTGTTTGCCCTTTCTCGTTCATTCACTTTGCTTTCAGCTTTGTTCTTCTGTTTACCCATTTAGCTCTTGTTACGCCACATCTCTGAAATCAAGATCCTTGACCTTCCTGAACACTAAGCTGTTGATGACCACCGCGAACAGCACCTCCAGTGCTACAGCCGCTATCCACGCGACAGGATGGAATGACCTGATAAACTGAAGATCAGGCTGCTCCATAGTCTTTATTATGAAAGGAGTTATGACCGCGCCTGCCAGTACACCCAGCACCACGCCTACCGAGGTAGTCACGAACGTCTCTTTGGAGAGGTATCCTCGGGTCTGCTTTATACTGAACCCGTTGATCCTCATAACCGAAAGCTCAGTCTTTTTGCGGTTGAGGAATATATTGGCCAGGTTGCTGAGTATCATGACAGACATGAGTATGGCGATACCTGTCGTCACGTATACGACCAAGTTGTACAGCAGGGATACTGCCTCAAACTTCTTGGTGAACTCCTTAGCGACTTCGAACGACAAGCCATCGTTCACGGCTTCAAGATCGCTCTGCAGCTTACCCACATCTGCTCCGCCTGCCTTCACATAATAGCAGTTAAAGGTAGGGTCTTCTCCGAAGATCTTCCTGTATCCGTCAGGCGAAGTGATCACGACCCTGCCGACATAGTTCTGGAATATGCCTTTGACCGGCGCGTCGCAGCTGTCAAGCTCGGAATTCATGATGCTGAGTTTGCTTCCCTCATCGAATCCGTAGCTCTCTTTCATCTTCATCTGAGCCAGAACTCCGTCCTTTGGGATCTCCATAACTTCGCCCGTCTTCGAATCCCTGACAGTAAAGAAGTTGCCCAGCTTGTCAGCATTGGCGGTAAGGACATACAGTGCGTCAAGCCTGTCTCCCAGATGGAATATATGCGTCTCATATGACGCCGACATGTATTCTCCTCCGTCGGCGCTTATCACTTCTTCGATCTTCTGCTTATCTGCGTCGCTTACATTGTCGCCAAGATCCACTCTGACGTCGTAGTTGTACACTTCACCGATCTGCTTCGTACTCATGCCGTCGTAAGCGAGCTTCATCGAGATACCGATGCCCATTAGCATAGTACTGAACGCTATTATGATGATGGAGATAGCTACACGCGCCTTGTCATCCCTCATGTTGCGAAGGATAAGCTTTGAATACAGCGATCCTCCCTTCTTGGACGTCGTCTTTGTAGAGCCATTGCTTTCCTTGAGTGTAACTCCCTTCATCAGAACTGAAGCCGGGCTCCTTAGTATGCCGGAGCAAGCGATCACAGTAGCTATCGCGCAGATGCCGATCATGATCGCGCAGGACAGGAGAGTCGGCCCCGGAGTCACTACGCTCTTTGCCATGCCGAATTGATACATGCCCGCATTGTGGTAGGCCCTAAGCACCAGTCCCGAGAGACCCAGAGCCAGGAGTATGCCCGCAATGCATCCGATTATTGCGGCAGTTACACCAAACACCATGTATTTTCCGAGGACTTCCCTTTTGAGGAAGCCGAAAGCTTTTACAGTGCCGACCATCTTCTTCTGCTCATCTATCACTATAGTCAGCGTCGAGAAGCAGACTACCGCGCTTATGAGCATGAAGAGTATACCGAAAGCGACGCTGGCACTGGCAACCGCCGCGATGTTGGATTTCGCGTCCACATAACCCGCATTGGCACGCCTGTCAAATACCAGCCACTTGCCGTCGATCTCCTCGACCTCAGCCTTTGCTTCAGCGAGCTTTTGCTCTGCCATCTCGCGGTTCTCGGCGAGAAGCTCCATCGCTTCAGCGAGCTTCTGTTCATATTCGGCTTTCTGCGAGTAATACAGGTTCCAGCCGTTTCTTATCTTTGCTTTGTATTTTTTCTGTTCGGAAGCGAGTTGCTTCTTTCCGTCAGCGACCTTCTTTTTTGCTGCTGTCAGTTCCTCCTCAGCAGCTTTCAGCGTTTTCTTGGCTTTTCTGAGTTTTTCTTCCTCTTTCTTAAGCCTCTTCTCTATGTCCGCTTTATTTGATTCGTACTGGTCTATGTACTCCTGATACTGCCTGTATTCATCGAGCAGTTTTTGCATCTCTTCAGCATGCTCTTTGAGCTGCTTCACAAATTCCTCTATCGATTCTCCGTTGGCAGCCTTTTCCGCAAGTACAAAGAATGTATCATAATCAAAGCTGGCGATATTGTTGATCACTCCGGTTGCGTCTGCCTTTCCGTCGGTGATCTCCTTGATCTTTCTTGCCAGTTCCTGTACGTTTTCATCCCTGCAGAAATCGCGCACCTTCAGTATAAGTTCCTTCTTTTCAAGAATGAACTTAGCGATATCAGCCACTGCTTCCTTGTACTCTTCAGAATCGACATTCAGTTTGTCAAGCTTGGCTATCATTGCCTGGATCTTGTTGAGTTCTGTAAGAGTCGCTTCAAGATCGCCCTGATATTTTTCCGTCATCTCCTTGACATGTTTCTTGAATTCAGGAAGATTCTCGTCGACCCAGGCCTTTTGTTCTTTTGCTTCTTTGATCTTGCTTTCGCCGTCTTTGATCTTTTTCTTGCCTTCTTTGATCTTTTTCTCAGCGGCCTTTATCTTCTTTTCGGCTTCAGCGATCTGCTTTTTATAGTCTCCGACTTTTTTATCCAGAAGAGCCTGCGCATCTGCCAGTTGTTTTCTGGCATCTGCGAGCTCGGCATTGAGCTGAGCCTCTCCATCGTCTATCTGGCCCTGAGCATCATCAAGCTGAGCCTCTGCTTTCTTCCATTCAGCATCTATATAGTCGTAGGCTTTTTTCTTTGCTCTGTCAGTCGAATCGACCGCAAGGGTCTCTGTCAATTTCTCAAGAGCCGCCCTGGTGCCGGCTGTCTCTTCAAAATACTTGTCCTTGAAGATGCCGACATTCTCCGGTTCTTCGGCCTTTACAAAGGCGTGTGTGTAATAGCCCTCGGTCACTTCCTTGTCGTATGCTGACAGTGGCAATGCCACAGTATCGACCGACTTGCGTCTCAGGTAATCAGGGTGCTTCATCAGGCCCGTTACGGTGAATTCATCGGCAAGGAGAGCGTCTTTTGCTGCTTTCTCTTCTTCCGCTTCCTCCGGCTCTTCTTCAGCCGCAGCATCTTCCTGATCTGTGTCTACCTCAAAGTCCGCGTCCTGATCTGTGAGCGGAGAAGCGACATTGTCCATCGTAAGACTGACCTTGTCCCCGACTTTGATGCCTTTCACCAGCGCCGTATCTTCAGCTATCATGCACTCGTCTTTTGCGGATGGAGCCCTGCCATCTATAACTTCAGGGATACTGATCCTTTCGGTCATGCTGATAAGCTCAACAGGGAAGTTGAGATCGCCCTTAACGATCGATCCGGATGATCGTATCACGCCCTCCGCGTCGGTAATGCCTTCGGTCTCTTTTATCTGCGAAAGATCGTCATCTGTTATACCGAGCGATGAGATGAGTTCGTAATCCTTGAACGCGTGATCGTTGTAATAATCTGTTGCCTCTTTTTCGATGCCGGCTCCCATGTATCGCGTTATAAAAACGCCGCCAAGTCCGAGCATAATAACAAGGCATATCGACAAGAACGATACTATACGCTTCTTTATATTCCTATATGCGTCTTTTCGTTGCGTCTTCTTCATACGATACCTTCATTTCTCATCTATTGTGCTATATCTCTGAAGTCGAGCTTCTTGACCTTACTGAACACAAGGCTGTTTACTATGACAGCGAAGACAGCCTCTATTGCTACCGCGAACACCCATGCCTGACCCTGGAAGTTCTTGAGCAATTCCATGTCGTTCTGTCGGAGCAATGTCATGACGACCGGGGTGAGCAAGGCGCCAAGAAGCACGCCAAGAGCTATCCCCGCAAGAGTCGTGAAGACGGTCTCTTTCATCAGGTATCCTTTGGCCTGTTTGATGCTGAATCCATTCACCCTCATCACTGAAAGTTCCGTCTTTCTGCGGTTGAGGAAGATGTTCGAAAGATTAGTCAGTATCATAAATGAGATCAGTATCGCTAATCCGGTGATCACCGCGACCATAATGTTATAAAGCTGCGACGCAGAATCGAGCGTTGCCTTGAAGTCGCTTTTCTCCGAGAAACTGATATCATCTGTGACCGCAAGCAATTTATTCTTCAGTGTGTCATGGTCGACTCCATCCAGCCTGACGTAATAGCCGTTGATGTCGTTCGCCTTTCCGAATATGGCTCTATATGCTTTAGGAGATACCACTATCGTACGACCTACATAGTTCTTGAAGTATCCTTTGACCTCAGCATCGCTCTCCTTCAGTGTAGCATCGAGCAGCGGCAACTTATCTCCGGTGCTTATACCGTAGTCCTCCTGCATCTTCTCCTGAACCAGGATCCCTTCATCCGGGATCTCTATTGCCTCTCCGGTCTTCGGATCTGTTACCGCGAAGAATGCTCCAAGTCTGGAAGTATCAGCACATATCATCTGGAGGCCGTCTACGTTGCCATCCCACTTGTAAAGTGTCGCTGTGACTGTAGCCGGGAGATATGGCGTGTTCTCGGAGTCAAGAACCTCTACGAGCTTCGCCTCTTGCTTCTCGGTGACAGAATCGCCCATGCTGACCAGGAAGTCATACTTATTGATATCCGTTGTCTGCTTCTCGATCATCCCCTCGAAAGCGAGCTTCATGGACATGCCCATTCCGATAAGCATACAGCTAAACGCGATTATCGTTATGGTGACCGCGACTCTGGCTTTGTCGTCTGCCATATTTCGCATAATGAGCTTTGAGTAAAGGCTTCCTTTACCCGTAGATTCCTTACGCTGCCTGCCGCTTGTCCTGAGCACCTCGCCCTTCATCAGCATAGAGGCCGGACTTCTGAGTATGTCGCTGCATGCGATGAATGATGCGATGATCGCTATGACAATGATAAGTATAGACGCGCCTATCGTTATGCCCGGTGTGAATATAGTAGGGGCAACACCTGCCTGAACAAGACCTGCTTCCGCAAGTTTGCTCTGAACGATCTTCGAGAGGATCAGTCCGATCATTACAGCAAGTACACTGCCGGCAAGAGCTGCCGCAGCTCCGAATGTGATATATTTGCCCAGTATCTCCTTTTTTGAAAACCCGAATGCCTTTGATGTACCAACAAGCGTCTTCTGTTCATCTATTATTATGACGAGGGTCGAGAAGCACACTATAGCTGTCACTATCATGAAGAGTACGCCGAAGACGTTGCCAGCAGTGGTCGTGGCCGCAATGTTGGTTCTGGCGGTTATATATCCCGCATTGGCATTTCTGTCCATTGTGATCCATCTGCAAGGATCCATATTATCGACTTCTGCTCTTGCTTCCTTGAGCTTGGCTTCCGCTTCTTCCTTATTCTCTTCTAACAGCAGCTTGGCCTCTTCGAGCTTTGTTTCATACTTGGCTTTTTCGGAGTAGTAGGTCGCCCATCCGTTATCTATCTTTTTCTGATATTTCTTCTGCTCAGCCGCAAGCCTTTTTTTATAGTTGGTGATCTTCTTTTTTCCTTTCTCTATGCGAGCGATTATTGAAGATCTGTTCTTTTCATATTTTGTTATGTATGCGTCGATCTTATCGAGTTCCTTGATGGATTTCTTGACACTGTTAATGTAATCTCTAAGGCTCTTTATGAGCGCCTTAGTGTCATCTACGCTGACGGGATCAAAGTCTGCTATACGGCATGCGGTCTCGATGAGACCTTCCACATCAAAGCTGCCGATCGCATCGACTGCTACTGTAGGATCAAGTTTGCCATCTGTGATGTCCTTGGTCTCTTCTGCTATCTTCTTTACGTCATCTCGCGCAAAGAAATCCCTGATATCCCATATTAAGCTCTGCTTTTCAACCACGAGCTCAGCGAGCTTTTTTATCGCATCGCCGTATTCACCGGATGTTATATCCTTGATCTTTTCGAGTTCTTCGAGGTTCTTTTCAAGGCTCGCGATCTCGTTCAAATTGTTTTCTATATCGCCGTTATATTTTTTGCGCATCTCCGCGTTTCTTTTCTTCACACCCGGAAGCGCCTTATCTATCTTCGCTACTTTATCTTCTGCGTCTTTTATCTTTGCCTCGCCTTCGCGTATCTGCTTTTTGTATTTAGCGACGGTCTTAGCAAGAGTCGTCTCTGCGTTTTTCAGTTGCTTTCTTCCGCTAGCAAGCCTGGAATCGAGCTCAGCTTCGCCTGAATCTATCTGCGCCTGCGCATCGTCCATCTGAGCCCGTGCTTTTTCCCACTCCTCATCGATGGTAGCATTGGCTTCATCTTTCATGTCCTGAGTTCTGTCTTCCCCAAGCTCAACAGCCAGCTTTTCCAGAGCCTTTTTGGTATCTGCCGTCTCATCAAAATAAGCGTCCGAAAACATGCTTACTTTTTCAGGCTCGGCTACCTTTACATATGCTTCTGTGTAAAGCCCTTTGGTTGCCTTTTCATTGAACGCTTCAAGCGGCAGTGTGACCGTGTTTACGGATTTTCTTTTGAATTGTTCGGGATTGTGCACCAATCCGGTAACGGTGAAATCTTTCTCATAAAGAGGACTCTCGTCACCCAGCGAATCCATACCGCGAAGGGCGATCCCAAGTTCGTCGCCCACCTGAAGGCCTTCGATCTCCGCGAAATCTTCGCCGATCGCGCACTCATCTCTTCCGCTTGGTAGTCTGCCATCGACAAGTTCCGGCACGCTGACTTCGCGTGTCATGGAGTTTACGACCGCGTTTCTTTTGTTCTCCCCAAATGTTATGACGCCGTTAGCTTGCATCACGCCCTCGGCTGCTGTTACTCCATCAATGTTTCTTATCTTTTCCAGATTTGCTTCCGTCACTCCAAGAGATGAGATCATCTCGAAGTCCTTGAAATTCCTGGCATTATAGTAGTCGCTGTATTCCTTATTCAGGCCTGCAGCAGCATATCTGGTAGTAAAGAGCACGCCAAGTCCGAGCGCAACAACAAGGCACACAGACAAGAACGATACTATTCGCTTTTTTATATTTCTAAATGCGTCTTTTCTTTGGGTTTTTTTCATGTTATCTCGATTTACCAAACGAGTTTCTCCGCGCTAAGCGGATGCAAGTTCACTCTGATACTGGATATTTTGCCGTCCCTCAGTTTGACGACCCTGTTTGCCATCTTCGCGATCTCAGGATTGTGGGTAACCATAAGGACTGTAGTGCTTCTGGCCTTAACGATATCCTCGATCACTTTTAACACTTTGATGGATGTCTCGTAGTCGAGTGCTGCTGTAGGTTCATCGGCAAGAATGATCTTTGGATTCTTTACCAGCGCCCTTGCGATAGAAACTCTCTGCATCTGTCCACCGGAGAGAGCCGATGGCATGTTGTTCGCTTTATCCTCAAGCCCTACCATTTTAAGAGCTTCCATGGAATCCATAGGATCGTCAGCGATCTCTCCAATAAACTCAATATTCTCGTATGCCGAAAGATTAGGCATAAGATTATAAGCCTGGAATATGAATCCTATATATTCTCTTCTGTACTCAGTAAGCTCCTCCTCCGTAGGCTTGGACATGTCCTTGCCCTCTACGATAAGCGTACCGTCCGTCATCATGTCCATACCGCCGATAATATTCAGCAGGGTACTTTTGCCGCATCCGCTCTCTCCGAGCACTACCATAAGCTCGCCCGGATACACATCGATGTCAACACCTTTAAGCACCTGACGTATCTCTTCACCGTTCTGATACTCCTTGATGACGTTGCGCACATTAACGATAGGCACTCTGTCTTCAAACGGTCTGAAGGAGAATCCCTTGTCTTCTATGTCCAGAGCAAGTATCGCGCAGCACTGCTCCAGCATAGTCTTTTCATAGTCTGAGAACGGCTCTTCCTTACCTGTAAGTAGCAAGCAGCCCAAAATGTTCTTAGGTGTCTTGATAGGCACACAGATGATATTCTTGCCGCCAATTCCGGGGCTGTCCGCTCCCGCGAGCTTAAAGACCTGTTGCTCGGCAGCCGTATGAGCCTCTGTTTCGCCGGTCGAAAGGACCCGTCCGACAATACCTTCACCGGGAGCAGCACTCTCTCCGGTAGCATCATCTGTCCCGTAAGTCATGATCGCCACTGCTCTTCTGCTCTGATCGTCGTTCATCCATATTGTGCCCTTTGGGCTTTTTGTGCCTTCGCTGAAAATGTCCAAGCAGCGTGACAGTGCGTCTTCAAGCTGATTCGCATCACGGAGTGCCTCCATGACCTGCCATAATGTCTGAGCATGTAATGTATCCATATTCGTTCCCCGTTTTCTTTTAATCTGGAGAGAAAGATGCCGTTCGTCAACCAATGCGCTTACGCTCTTGCGGCACCTACTTCACGTACTTATACATAATAATTGTATCATTATTTATTTCATCTCAAAAGTTGTACTTTGCTTACTATACGTATTTATAAATGTTTTTTAGGATTCTAATGGCACAAAAAGAGCACCTGCAGAACTTACTTGTCGCTTCTACAGGTGCTTCCTGATTTCGTTTCCGGTATATCGGTTTTCGGAATGTATTCCTATCCCTTGAACTCTTTCTTCTCTTTTCCGAAGTGGAGTTCTTTGAGTCCCTCGACCTCGTCACAGATCTCTCTGAGGCTGCAGCTGTGGCAGTCTGTCGACATTCCTTCGAGGATCTTCGAAAGTGTCAGGGTGATATCTCTTGTCTTCTTGGCATCAGATCTCATACCGGCGTAGTCAGCATCATCAGATGTTACGAAGATGACCTTAACAGCCTTGACGCTAGGGTTCTTCTTATACTGTGAGATATAGGAATTACCTACCTGCTCAAAGTTGATTCCTTTGCGTACAGCTTCCTTCGAAACTCTTACCTGCTCTCTGTAGCTGTCTGAACTGGATCTGATCATGTATCCCTTTGGATATACGTGATATTTTACGAAGTCGATATCCTGGATAGCTCTGAAGAGAGGCTCCGTATCCTCTTCTCCTTCGCCGTTGAGAAGATCTACTTTTATAATGACGATCCTGGCAAATGAAGTGCTGCCATTGATCTGATTAAGGTCTTTTCCGTATACGAGGATCTCGTCTTTATCAGCATAATCGCCCGATGTAACGCACGCATAGTTGACGGCAGGCTTTCCGTCGCCGCCGAGTTCATATGCGGATTCCTTCATCATGATCAGCTGATTGCCGCCTACATCTTCCCAGCACTTATTCGGGTTATAGTCATAGTGCTTAGGCTGAGTAGAGCCGAGCATACCGTCAATCTTTTCGATAATTGAATTATACAGTTCCATAGTTTTCCTTCTATCCTCTGCTCAAAAACCGCGGAAGGGCGGGGCAGTACTCCACAAAGGTAATACATTCCCCGCCCCTTGCATTTTCTTAGAACTTGATATCCACCTCTTTGCGGTCGAATATCTCATTTACTCTTTTGTAAGCCCACGCGAGGAGCTTCTGGTCGAGATTGAGGAAATAGACCACGAAGAGAGTTCCTGTTGCGATACCGAGGATCTTGCAAACGAGACCCAGAGCCTTGCAAACAGGGTTTTTCTTCTTATTCTTCATTGTAACGCTCCTTTCGGATACTTACTACTTAGCCTGTCCCTTCTGACGAGCGAATTCAGCAGCGCCGAGAGCTCCCATGAGCTGTGGGTCAGTCTTGAGGTTGATAACCTTGAGTTTGAGTACGTGCTCGATAGCGTCCTTGAGTCCGTCGTTCTTAGCGCATCCGCCTGTAAGAGTGATGGAGTCAGTAGCGCCAGCCTTCTTAGCCATTACGAAGCATCTCTTAGCAACAGCCATCTGGATTCCAGCAGCGATCTCGTCCATTGGCTTGTCCTCACCAACGAGTGTGATAGCCTCAGACTCAGCGAATACTGTGCACTGAGCTGTGATAGGAATCACGTTCTTTGCTGTAAGGGACAGCTTGGAGAACTCAGGAAGGCTCATCTCGAAGGATCTAGCCATAGCCTCATAGAATCTGCCTGTTCCGGCAGCGCACTTGTCGTTCATAGGGAAGTTCTTGACTGTGCCGTCTGTGTCAACTGCGATACCCTTAACGTCCTGTCCGCCGATATCGATGATAGCCTTTACGCTTGGGTCAGTTACGTGTACGCCCATAGCGTGGCAGGAAATCTCGGAGATGTTCTCGTCAGCGAAAGGAACTTTGTTACGTCCATATCCTGTACCGATGAGGTACTCGAGCTCCTTGGAGTCCTTGAGACCTACTTTGTCGAGAACTTCCTTCATAGCCAGCTTAGCCGACTGCTCGGAATTGATCTTGCTCTTGATGGTAGTATCAGCTACGATCTTGCCATTCTCGTCGAGGATAACTGCCTTGGTATAAGTTGAACCTACATCACAGCCGCCATAATATTTCATAATCTTTACTCTCCTTTAAACAATTAATGAATTGATTTGGTGACATTATTTTGTGTTGAATTTGCGGTCGCCGATCACCTCGGCCGTTACCGTCTATTCGGCGACCACACTATATCACAACTGTTAAGAAACTGTCAAACACTAATCGGTTTCCCTTGGACTCCACAACTACATGCCGAGTTCGTCGTCGAAGTCGAGGAGTGTCGGGTCTACCGGCTCAGCCTTCATGACTGTTCTCATGTACTCATTGACCTTGTCTCTCATCGTCTTACGCGATACTGTACGAGGGTCCATGAGGTCATGCTCGATCCAGATCATGTGAGCATCTCTGTCTCTGCATGTATCATCGAGGATACCCTGGAGTGTAGCCATGTTCTTGCAGGCTACGTTCTGGTACATGATGATGATCTCAACGTTCCATGCTTCGACCTGTCTCCACATCTCGTCAACTACGTTGTGATATCCGCCGTTTGTATGACGTCTCATTACCATACGCTCGTAGAGGCGGGCGAGGTCCATGAGTGCCTCTTCAGGATCTTCTGTTTCGAGTTCCTTTGTGAAGTTGAGGGATTCCATCTCAACGAGGATGTCGATTCCCCAGCAGTTAGCGAGCCAGTTAGAGAAGTTAGCATAGTAGTGAGCAGGGCAGGACCATACGATTCCTCTGTACTTCATCTTGCCGCGCCATGCTTCTTCACGTCTCTCGTAACCCTTCATCATGAGTTCGTTGACCTTCTTGAAAGTAGGAATTACACGAGGGTCAGCTCCGCCGTCCATCTCGTAGTTCCACTTACGGAAGAGTTCGTACGATGGTCCGATGATCTGTGGGCAATCAGTCTTGTTGACTTCCCACTTCTGGAGCTCGTACTTTGTCTCCTCGTTGAAGCGCTTCATCTGTTTGAAGTAAGCATCCCAGCTCCACTTAGCGCCTGTGTCTTCCTCTACGAACTTGATGCAGCCCTTGATGTCCTGAACGGCATCCTGAGTTGTCTCTTCATATTCGTATCTTACAGGGAATGTCAGGTGATAAACCGGCAGATCCGGGAATCTTCTGCTCATGTACTCTGAAGCCATTACAGAACCATCGCAAGGCATCGAGCTTGAAATGAAGCAGGAGCCCATGTGTGGCAGAGCGTCGATAACGAGCGCGCCGCACTCTGAGGATGGTACAGGGCAAGTATCAGCAGGGAGTCCGAACGACTCAACAGCGTCGATATAAGGTACGCATGTGAGCTGGTCGATCTCGGATACCAGGAATACCGGCATCAGCTGATAAGGGATACCCAGAAGATCCGGGAATCCTGCCATGATCTGGCCCATTGTCATCTCGTCGAAGAGTACGACCTTCTTGTTGAGGCCTTCAGAGTTACCATTCTTCTTGTCGCACTTAGCAAGGAAGACGAGGTTCTCAGCTACATAACGGAAGATATCGTATGTCATCAGGTGTGACATCTTCAGGGCGCTGCCCTTCTGGCCCATGGTGTTCTTGTCCATAAATCCTACGCAGCAGAAGTACGAGATCATCCATCTGTAGTAGAATGTCGAGTTAAGAGCAGGGATGAGGTCTTTGCTGAATGTCATAAGCAGCATCAGCCACATCTTTCCCCATCTGTAGAAGTCGTACGCTGTATCAGCGGCGCCTCTCCACTCTCTTCTTACAGGAACCATATCGCCTTTTCTGTAGAGCTTACCGAGAGTTTTCTCTCCGTGGAGGAATACTTCCATAAACTCCTGTGGGCCCATCTCGACTGCCTGCTTAGCCTCGAGAGCGCATCTGGCGAGATCGTCTCTGCATCTCTCTACCTGCAGTGCGCAGAACGACTTGACGTCAGCTTCCTTTGTCATCTCAACGATGATCTTGCCGACTTCCATGAGGTTCTTGCCCTGGGCCTTCCAGTCGATATTGTCTTTATGCTTCCAGAACGATGGATTTGGATATTTGATTTTTTCTTTCTTGGCGTTTCTCATAGCTCTCTTTTCGAGGCTTTCAACCAATGTGTTTTTGAGGCCGAGCAATTCTGTTGTCAATGTCATTACTTCTTGCCTCCTTTCTGGATCTTCTTGATCTCAAGCGATTCTACGAACGCCTGGAATCTTGTTCTCAGCTGTCCTGAACCCTTCGCGTTGTACAGTCTGTCGATCGACAGTACAGGCCATCCATACTCCTCGGACATGATGTGGCTGACGAGAGCTCTCTCAAATCCCCAGAAGTCGCAGTACTTCATCTGCTCGTAGATGATACCGTCTGCCTTGAATTCCTTGGCAAGTCTGTCAGCTGTCTCTCTTCTCTGCTTAACTTTGTTATCAGCGATGTAACGTGCGCACTCAGAAGTGTTCATGTAGTGGCGTACGATCTGCGGAAGAGCATCCTCGTCCTTTGAGAGTTCGATGACTTCTCTGCCAGGGATGGAACCGAAGCAGTGTCTGTCGAATACTACTCTTGCGCCTGCTGCCTCGATCATCTTTGTGAACTCAGGGTCGTCGATCTCTGAGCCTACGATACCGACTCTCGCTCTTGGAAGCTTCTCGTCAGGTTTTCTCTTCTTGAGTTCTGCGAGTGTTTCCTTGAGATAAGGCAGGATGAGGTACTTAGGGCAAGTATAGGTCACGAGGTTGAGAATGTGGAATTCATAACCTGTGATGACCGGATTGTCCGCTTTACGCATCTCACTGATCTCCTGCATGACCTTGCAGACTTCGTTGTGCTCCTTGACCGCCTCGCGGATAGCCTTATCGGAAACATCAACTCCGAGGTGCTCATGCATAGCGCTGAGGAGTCTTTCCTCGAGCTGTCTCTGCATGTGATCATAAGAGAAGTCTTCAGTCTTGTAAGGAACGTCCAGTATCGGCAGGAAGAAATGCTCTTTGTCGTTGCAATTCAGGATAGTGAAATGCTCATTGAACCTGTTCATCATCGAGCAGGCATCGACCGCGGCAAGTCCGTCCAGGAACTGGTATCCTCCTTCGATGGCCCTCTCCAGAAGAGCACGCGCATACTCGCAAACGTAGTTCGACATATAATATGTAGAAATATCGATCGAACCGGTTCTTGGTGCACGCAGTCTTACCGATACGCACTTGTCAACGTTGAGGAGAACTTCAGGAATGTGGTAGCAGGTATATCCCATGATGTACTTGCCGTCTTTCCTTGCCTGTTCAACCAGCTCGTTGTCGGCGTTGTCCAGAAGGTTCTCGAAGTAGAGTAAATGCTTCAAGTCTTTCAATGTTAAAACCTCCCTCTCACTTGAGCCTGTGGGACGGTCCTCCCCGGCTCGGTTACCTTTATTAATGAACCGGGGGTGGACCGTCCCTCACTCGGCTCATTTAATTATCTTAGATGAGATCCATCTTCCTTAGAGCTTCGCGTGTTCCCTGCATTACAGGAGAATCCTCAGGCAGGTCAAATACGCTTACGCCCATAATATCGTTATCAGCATGAGTCTTGTCTTCAGGTATGTAGGCAAGCACTTCTGCCGATTCGATCTTGATGTGAGGGATGGACTCCTCCTTGACTCTGTTGACGATGACCCCGCACTTGTCGTACATTACGAGCTCATCTGCAACCCCCTTGATCGTGTCGACTACCTTGCAGCCTTTGCGGCTCGGGTCGGTGATCAGGAACAGATGGGTAACTTTCTCCATTACTCTTCTGTTGATCTGTTCGATACCGGCCTCGCCGTCGATGACCACATAATCGAAGTCGTTTGCCAGAAGGCTGATGACCTCTTTAAGATAGGCGTTCACTTTGCAGTAACAACCGGCTGCCTCTGGCCTTCCGATAGCAAGGAAGCTGAATTTCTGTTCTTCGAGCATGGTGTCGAAAATACGGAACCTCGCTTCGTTGAGCATCTCGATAGCTTCTTTAGGGCGTCCTTCCTCAACGCTTCCGACAATCTTTTTACGGATGCCGTCGAGCGTATCGGTAGGCTCTACTCCAAGCGCTGTCGTAAGACCGATGGCAGGGTCGGCATCGATCGCGAGTATCCTTGAATCAGGATATTCCTCTGTGAGGATCCTGACCATAGCTGAGGATATCGAGGTCTTTCCGACGCCACCCTTACCGGCTACTGTTAAAATTTTTGTATCGTGAGTGTTGTTTTCCATGACAATTCCTCAAAAGAACTCGCAGATCATGTCTGTGAGACCGCTCGGATCCTCGATCGGCATACCCGCAATGAGCAGCGCCTGATCAAGAAGGATCTTGCACATCTTCTTTGCTTTCTCGGGATCATCGATCCTCGCTCTGTCTATAGCGAGGAAGGCTTTGTGATCCGGGTTGAACTCAAGTATGCGCTTGGCCTTCATTCCGAGTTCAGGACTGACCGCTGTGAAATACTTTTCCATCTCGAAAGTGATGCTTCCCTCAGTCGACAGGCATACAGGATGCGTTTTCAGTTTGGCTGTTGCCTTTACTGTGTCGACTTTGTCGCCCAATGCTTCCTTGATGAACTCAAAGGTATCCTTGAACGTCTTGTCGGCTTCTTCTTCCTTTTTCTTTGTGTCGCCGAAGTCGAAATCACCATCGATGACCGACATGAATTTCTTCTCTTTATATGTAACGAACATATCCGAGATGAATCCGTCGGTACTGTCTGTGAAGTAAAGGATCTCGATTCCCTGGTCTCTGAGAAGCTCTGTCTGAGGCATCTTGCTGACCGCTTCGAGACTGTCGCCTGTAGCGTAGTAGATGTACTCCTGATCTTCCTTCATCCTCTCGACATACTCAGCGAGCGTGACGAGTTTTTCTTCCGTAGAAGAGTAGAACAGAAGGAGATCCTGGAGCTGCTCTTTGTTCTTGCCATAATCCTCCAAAGCGCAGAGTTTGAGCTGGCGCCCGAAACTCTTATAGAACTTCTCATAGTCTTCACGCTTTTTCTCGAGCATCTCTTCGAGCTTTGCTCTTATCTTCTTTTCAAGATTTTGCCCGATCAGACGAAGCTGTCTGTCGTGCTGGAGCATCTCTCTTGAGATGTTGAGCGAAAGATCCGGCGAGTCGACCACGCCCTTTACGAAGTTGAAGTATTCAGGCAGAAGATCCTTGCACTTGTCCATGATGAGAACGCCCGAGCTATAAAGCTGGAGTCCTCCGGCGAAGTCGTCCGAATAATACTTATCCGGGAGCTTCTCAGGGATGAAGAGAAGAGCGTCATAGCTGACCATTCCTTCTACCGAGACTGTTATAGTCTCGAGCGGCTTCATATCATCCTGGAAAGTGGACTTGTAGAATTCTTCGTATTCCTCTTTGGTGACATCGGCTCGCTTACGCTGCCAAAGTGGGACCATCGAGTTGAACACTTCGTATTCATAGACCTCTTCATACTCAGGGTTCTCAGGGTCGGAGCCTTCTTTGACCTTCGGATAAGGCATCAGCATCTTGATAGGGAAGCGGATGTAGTCGGAATACTTCTTGACCAGCTTGTAGATAGGGTATTCCCTCATGTACTTGCTGAACTCGTCTTCCTCTTCGCCATCCTGTCTGATGTGCATAATGACGTCAGTTCCCTGAGTTTCGCGCTCGGCTTCTTCAATAGTGTAGCCGCCCGCTCCTTCTGATACCCATCTGTAAGCCTGGTCCTCGCCGTACTTCTTGGATACGACTTCTACCTTGTCGGCAACCATGAACGCGGAGTAGAATCCTACGCCGAACTGCCCTATGATGTCTACCTGATCGGCCACGCTCTGAGACGCGGTGCCTTTCTTTTCCTTTTCAGCTTTCTCAAGCTCTTCTGAGAATTTCTTAGAGCCCGAGAACGCGATCGTTCCGAGATTCTTTTCGAGTTCTTCGGAGTTCATGCCGATCCCGTTGTCGCTGACTGTGAGGGTCCTGTTCTCTTTGTCGAGTGTCAGGATTATCTCAAAATCGCTCCTCTTCATGCCGACATTTTTGTCGGTAAGTGCCAGATAGCACATCTTGTCGATGGCATCAGACGCGTTAGAGATGATCTCACGAAGGAAGATCTCCTTGTTCGTGTAGATCGAGTTGATCATCATGTCCAGCAGACGCTGGGATTCGGCTTTAAACTTCTTCTTCATTTAGCGATAACTTCTTTCTATTAGTCTTGATTTTAGTATTAATTCTGCTTTGCCATGTATTCGGTGTCGATCATCTCGTACGGTACTGTATGAGGATCTCTTCTCTCCATGTTGTCGAAGTGGTTCTTCATGAACGGCTCAACAACGTAGTAGAGCAGCTTTCCGTCAAGGTCAAAGTAGAATACGCAGAACAGTCCGGCATAAGCGAGACCTGCGATGCCGAGAGTTTTCGTAAGGAACTTTACGGCCTTATTTTTTTTCTTTTTTGCCTTCATCACCGGCCTCCTTTCTACCAGCTATCAGAATCGTCGAAGTCGAGCAGTGATGGATCGAGTGGTTCCTCGCCCATTACTGTGGACATGTAGTCGCTGATGATACGTCTGATCTCTGACCTTGGAACTGTCCTCTTGTCAGGCAGCGCGTGTGGCATCCAGATAGCGTGGATGTTGCGGGCTCTGAACTCGTCTTCGAAGAGTCCTACAACGCCCTGCATTCCCTTGCACTGGAGCTGGTCATACATCATGACCATATCGCAGTTGAACTTCTCCATGTTCTCCCAGAGTTCGAAGATGTGCTGAAGTCCGCCTACAGCCATTCTTCTCATTGGAGCCCATTCGTGATACTTCGCGATATCGAGCAGGCAGTTCTCGTAAGTGTCTGTTCTGATATCCAGGTCGAACATCAGCGAGTCCATGTTGATGATGGTGTTGAGGCCCCAGCAGTTGTAAGCCCATGTGCACCATGCCGAGTAGTACAGAGGAGCGCATGACCACGCGATTACTCTGTGTCTTGTCATAGGGAATGTGTTGATGTCTTCGTTTACACACTTCTCCATGATCTTTCTGACGTGTGCATCCATCTCATGCCAGAATGGTCTCTCGCCGTACTGCGAGTAGAAGATCCTGTACAGAGCCTGAGCTACGCCGTTGATTGGATAGCTGTGAGTGTTCGCAGCAACATCCCATTTTTCTCTCTCGAACTGGTTCTGCTGATTCTGCAGCTTGATGTGCTTAACGAGCTCATCCCAGTGGAACTCCATGCCAGTCTGCTCTTCCATGAATCTCCATGCCATCTCGATTTCCTTAGCGCAGTTCTCGAGTACGCTGTCGTCGTCGAACTGCATTACCTGTGGCATAGCGAAGAGCGGCTTGTTCATCATCCAGTCCTGAATGACGGATGTTCCTACCGAGCTGTCGCAAGCTTCGTTTGTTGTTACCATCGCAACGTACGAATCCGGAACATCGTCTTCGATGTAGATGCCGGCCTCAGCCTGGCACATCGGACATGGGTCGCCCGGAAGTCCGTAAGCCTGAACCGCGTCGATGTAGTTAAGTACTGTGTGGTTGTTGCAGTGGCAAGTTACGAAGTAAGGGATCATCTGTGTAGGGATATAATAGCCGCCCTGATCCATGTATGGATAGATGATTCCGCCCCAGACTGTCTCGTCTGTACCGATAGTCTTGGCTCTGAGCTCTGGGTCTCCGCCGATGGTGAGGTCTCTGTTGAACCAACCTGTGATCTGATACAGGCAAGCGCTTACGATTCCTCTGAAGTGCCATGCGGATGCCGCGAGTGTCTCGCCTCTCATACCTTCAAGGCATCTGTCGAACCAGTGGAGTACTGTCAGATATGTCTGCCCCATCCATCTGTATCTCCAGGTACCCTTGAGGAACTGCAGAAGTCCCTTAGGGCCGCCGCCGTAAACCATGATGTCGCGAACGATCATTCCGTAGTTGTACAGCCAGATGTTGTTGAAGTAGTACATAGTATCCTTGATACCACGCCACTCTCTGTGTTTATACAGACCTGTCTTAGGAATATACAGGTCACCGAGTCTTCTCTCGCCGTGAGGTTTGCCGTAGACGAAGTCTTTAGCAGCCTTCTTGACGTCGAGGTCTTTCAGTTTGCTGAAATCTGGTTTCTTCATCTTACTTTCCCTCCTGGATCTTCTTGAGCTCTACGCTCTCAACGAACGCCTGGAATCTTGTTCTGAGCTGTCCGGATGCAGTGTTGATGTACTCCTTCTCGATGGAGCATACCGGATAACCGAAGTCTCTTGGCAGAACGATCGTGTCGATCATTCTCTCGAAGCTCCAGTACTCGCAGAACTTGTTGGACTCTACGATGATACCGTCAGCCTGATATTCCTTAGCGTAGTCGGCGATGACTTTCTTACGATGTCTCATCTCCTGCTGTTCCATGAATCTTGCGCACTGGCTTGTAAGCAGATAGTGCTTAGCAACAGCTGTGAGCGGATCGTCGCCTTCTTCGATATTGATGTGGTGTCTGGCTTCGAGCGAACCGTAGCAATGTCTGTCAGCAACTACGAGAGCTCCGCAGCTTTCGATCAGCTTTACGAAGTCAGGATCATCGTTCTCTGAACCTGCGAGCAGGACTTTGATCTTGTAGTTAGGCTTGTCGTCCGGCTCTCTTGTCTTGAGTTCTTCGAGAGTCTCTTTCAGTTTGTCGATAATCAGGTACTTAGGGCATACCATCGAGACGAGATTGATCACGCTGAACTCATAGCCTGTGATAGGCGGATTGTCGAGTTTTCTGAAATCGCCGATTGCTCTTACGACATCGTTGATTTCGTTGTTGATCTCGATCGCTTTGAGGATAGCCTCGTCAGATGTGTCGACTCCGAATTCCCTGTTCAGGAAATCAAGAACGTGGATCTGAAGCTGCTTCCTGTAGTGGTCGATGCTGTTCGCGTTCTTCTTGAACGGAACGTCTGTGAACTCTGTCTTGAACGTAGCGTTGTTGATAACTCCGTCCATGTAATCGAGATGCTCCTGGAATCTGCATGTTACTGTGCAGGTCTCTGTAGCGAGCTGGGCGTCGATGAAGTTGAATCCGCCCTCAAGAGCTCTCTCGAGAAGTGATCTGCCGTAGTGGCATGTACGTCCGGACATGTAGTAAGAAGCCATGTCTGGCGATGTGCACTTAGGCGCTCTCAGTCTGACTGAGAAGCAGCCAGGCAGATCGAGGAGGACCTCAGGCATGAAGTAGCAAGTGTAGCCAAGGCACAGATTGCCGTCTTCTTTTCCCTTGCGCACGAGCTCGTTGTTAGCTTCCTGCAGCAGGTCCTCAAAGTAGATCAGATGCTTTAAGTCACGCATAGTGTGTCACCTTACCTCTCCCTCTCTCTGAGTTGAAACTACACCCGAGAGTATAGTTTCCCTACAATAATATTATTGACTATATTTTAATGCCTTTGTGATTAACGTGTCAATTGAATAAGAGCGTGGAAACTGCTTTTTGCCATTTAGTTTTTGTATTTTTTTAGTACTATTTTTTTCAACTGCGATTTCACCCTATATAGTGGTGCAAAAGGGGAGAGAGCCACTATATTTTCCAATCACGGTCACTGCCATTTTGCGCTGTTTTTCTTGTTTGCGACCTATTTTCAGCCCTGTTTTTAAATCTATTCACCTATTTTCGAATGGGGTAAATGTGCTCGAATACATCCGTGATGCTTCGAGCATGACGAAGGCTTGTAGCGAACGGATATTTGCTGTACTCTTTATATCAGATACAAGATGTCCCCGGCCTCTAAGGCAGCGGGATCATCCGTTAAAAGCAATATCAGAATAGTATTTCACCTGGAGGTAATGACATGTCTGAACACACTCACGAACACTCTCATGCAGATGGCACAGTTCATACGCATACACATACACATGCTGACGGCACTACACACTCACATCCGCACGCATCAGTGTCATCGCCCGAGGAAGCTCTGGCGCTACTCAAATACATGCTCGATCATAACAGGCATCATGCCGAAGAACTCCACGAGCTCGCTCACAGCTTTGACGAACTGACAGCCGGCATGATCCACGACGCTGTTGACGAAATGAACGAAGCAAATACACTCATCGAGCAGGCACTGACCCTTCTCGAAAACGAATAGAGTTTAAGTGAAGAGCCGGTCACACAAATGAGGTGACCGGCTCTTTGATTTACAATTGTGGTTAAAAGCGTTTTACGACGACACGCCTATGCGGCTGCCATTTTTCAAACGGTTCTATTCAATTGATCGGGTATTGCTACTGGATGCCGTTGATCAGCGAACTGAGATCGTCTGCATTCAGGCCGAAGTCTTCGTCCCCTCCAAGTCCTTCTGCTGTGATCGAATAGTAATAATCTCCGGACTGCCAAATAGTCTTGGACGCATCGCCTTCGCGATTTCCGAAGCATGTAACCTCAAGACCTTTGATGTTCTGAGTCCAGGTTTTGGCATACTCGCCATAGTCGCCTGAGATATCTCCTTCGCCCACATCGGTCGCGGACTCAAGACCTTTTCGGATCCTTATCTCTGATGCAGGGAACTCTATGACGGCTTCAGCGAGGCCATCCATGCATCTGTATGCCGAAACATCCAGCTTGCCAAGGCTGATCTCAGAGCCCTCTTGGATATCAAAACCGTCGAGGCCTGCGCCTTCAGCGGCCTCTGCAAGCGACCCCACATCGCTCCAAGGGTTGGCCATTCCTACTTCGCCGCCTTCCGGATCTTCAGTTATTATCCCGGAATACTCGAACACCGCTCCGTCGGCAATGTTCTCCTGATCGTCCTGCCAAGTGAGTGAAAGAGGATCATCCTTGAAAGTCATGAATCCGTGCCCGCCGGTATACACTTCCTCCTCGGATTTCACTTCGCCATTCTCACCATATACGTAATTGGTCTTGACGCAGTCATGGTATTCAAACTGGAGCGACTCAGAATCAAAGGTGCCACTCATGATCCATTCGCTGTTTTCTGCTGCACTGCTTCCCCAGGTTACTTCCGCGCTTGCTCCGTTCTTATCATCTGTAGCGGCGATTTCAATGGTCGCTCTGTCGCTACCATACACTCCTACAAAATTCATGATGGGATTCTGTCCGTCGTCAGGGTTGCCTTCGGATCCGCCTTTGTCGCCACACGCAACCAGCAGAGGCACACATATCATTATAAGTACTAAAAGTATTGCGCTTGCTTTGGTGTTCTTCTTCATAATGGTCACCTCTTAATCAGCATCTAAACTTCAACATATACTCAGCGACGCCCATTCACCGAATTCTGCTCGTCGACGTCCATTCACCGGCATCTAGTCAGCGACACCAAAAAGGACTTTTTTGAAAAAGTGTACATTTTAAAAGAAAAAAACCAAAAAATGTACACTGATATTAACAAAAAGATTCCTTCACTTGAAAAGGAACACTTATTTCGCGGTTTTGTTGTTCAACCTCGTACATTTGTTTTTTATTTGCGGAACAGGTTCCTGTCGACCCTTGTGATCGGACTATCTACTCTTATTATCGCGTTTTTAGTGTACATATTTCGCAAAAAAATGTAAAAATTGTACAGTTTTTTGCGAAACTCCTCTTTAAACGCTGCCTGGTAAAACGGCCTATCAATGAGTCTCGGATATGATTTATGCCGCTTCCGGGCTTACCCCAAAAGCGGCATATTCTACATTGATATTGAATTTGGCACGAAGTAGTTTTCGTTCACAGCGAGGACGCAAGCGGCCGAGCCATTTACCACATGTTTTCGTCCGGTATATGTTCGATCGTCGGGTCAAGCGGTTCTTCGCGGAGTACTGTACGCATGTACTGGCTGAACTCATCGCGGATCGCCTGTCTTGTATAGACTCTTGGGTCGCAGAGGTCGTGGCAAACCCATACAACGTGGATGCCGCGCTCGCGTCCCTGCTCTTCGAACTGACCGTGGAGACCGTCGAGGGCCTTGCAGCTCATGTGCTCCCACATCATGACCATATCGGCGTTCATGATCTCGCAGAACTCCCAGAGTTCGTCAACAAGTACTTTGTATCCGCCGTGTGTACGGTTACGCATGATCATGTTCTCGTTGAGCCATGCCATGTCGTACCAGGCCTGCTCTCTTGCTTCAGGAGTATCCTCTTCATTGATCAGTTTAGTATTGACCATCGAGAGCATGTCTGTCAGTGGAACAACGCCCCAGCAGTGCATCATCCAATAAAGCATGTGGATGTTGTACTGTGGCTGTACGCCCCAAACGATACATCTGTGCCTGTACTCAGGGCAGATCATGGTCTTTTTCTTATATCCCTGCTCGACGAGCTTGCTGATCTTCTTGTCCTTAGGTGGGAAGAGTTCGGAACGTCCGCAGTTGCCCATGTAGTTGGTGTCGTTGTACAGCGAGAATACCGAGCCGCAGAACTGCGGATAATCGGTGCTGTTTGTCTCGAGCCAGAAAGCTCTGTGCTTGGTGGCATCATTGACACGGGCAGCACTCTCGAAGTAGCGTTTCCAGCTCCATTTCTCGTGGGCGTGCTCTTCGATGAACTTGACGGCTTCCTGCATGTCTCTGGCCGCGTATTCCTGTACGTCGTCTTCTCTGTGACGCATAGGAGCCGAGAGCTGGAATGTAGGGATGCCGTATTCTCTCTCGAGTCTGTGAGCGATAACGCCGTTGCCCATCAGGGAGCCGTCGCATGTAGTATTGACCTGTACAGCGCAGCATCCGAGAACAGCGAAGTCGTCATCGATGGAGATACCGGCCTCAGCCTCAGGCATTGGGCAGACATCACCAGGAAGTCCGAATTCCTGAGCTACGTCGAGATAGTGAGTAGTTGAGTTCTGAGTCAGGAGGTTGGCTACGAACATCGTAGGGACCTCTCTGAGGATAGCTGTTGTATCCTTGAATCCCATCATGAATGCTGTCATCGCGTTTTCGTCTGTCAGCACGCATGTCTTCGAGAACTCTTCGTCGTTACCTGTGCGGCGGTCGCCCTTGAAGATGTTGTCCATCGTCTTAGCTACGTCGTAGATAACGAAGTTCATCGCTGTATGAGTGATGCGCAGAGGCTCATCTCTGAGTCCAAGGGTGAACTTGTCCATCATGTATGGAACAGCCAGATAGTTGGCCATCCATCTGTAGCGGAACATAGCCTTGATGTTTCTTGGCTTCGAGATGAATCTCGCGAGGATGGACATGATGTAAAGCCATCTCGAATAATCGTAAAGTGTATCCTTTACTCCTCTCCACTCACGGCGGACAAACACTTTTGTCTTACCGTTGGTAGGATAGAGTTTTCCCAGTGTCTGATCTCCCTTTTTCTTCTTAGGGTTAGTGACTTTCTTGACCTGTTTGAATGCCATTACATTTCACCTCCCTGCTTCTGTATCTTCTTGATCTCAATGCTTTCAATGAAGGCCTGTACACGGGTACGCATCTGTCCCGCTCCGGAACTGATGTTATACGGTCTGTCTACGGAAAGCACAGGGAATCCGTAATCCTCTCGCAGCATATGCGAACCGAGCATCCTCTCGTATGCCCATGGATCGCAGAACTTGACCTGCTCGTAAATGATGCCGTCAGCTCTGTATTCCTTAGCGATATCGTTTACGTATTTCTTGCGGCTGTAGACTTTTTCCATGTTCATCATACGTGGGCACTGTCCCATCATGGTGTAGTGGCGGCAGACCTGAGTCAGGATATCGTCCGGTGAATTCTCGTCGATCTCGATAGGAACTCTGCCCGGGAATGAGCCGAAGCAGTATCTGTCGGCGCATACGTAAGTGCCTGTATCTTCGATCAGTTTGATGAACGCGACATCGTCAACCTCGGAGCCGACTACCATGACGCGGGCGCGCCACTTTTTACCATCCGGCTCTCTTGTCTTGACTTCTTCGAGAGTCTCGCGAAGCTTGTCGATGATGAGATACTTAGGCGCAAGATATGTCGCCAGAGTGAATACCGCAAACTCATAACCTGTGATGCGCGGATCGTCCTCTTTACGGAACTCGCCAAGCTCACGGATCAGTCTGCAGACTTCGTTGTGTTCTTCGACCGCTTTGCGGATGGCCTCGTCAGAAATGTCGACGCCATAATTATCGTGAAGCGGCTTCAGTATATGGTTCGTGACCTGGAGTTTCATAAGGTCGACACCGATCTCGGTCGCCTTCAGAGGAATCTCCATGAACTCATAAAAGAATTTGTTCTTGCCTTCATCCATGGTATGCAAAAGTTCCATGTTTTCCGCGGCACGGTTCATCATAGTACATCCGTCCGCGGCTACCAGGCAGTCAGCAAAATTGTAGCCTCCCTCGATCGCCCTCTCCAGCAGCGCTCTACTTGTTTCGCACAGGAAGCTCGTCATATAGTATGTAGCTATGTCGAGCGAGCCTGAATTAGGCGCAAAAAGACGAACTGAGAACACATCACCAAGATTGAGAAGTGGCTCAGGTATGTTTTCGCACGTAAACGCAGCGCATACCTTGCCTTCCCCTTTGGCCTGCTCGATCAGTTCGTTATTAGCGTTCTGCAGGAGGTTTTCAAAATACAAAAGATGCTTTAGATCCTTCATACAACACCTCTTTCGTTATTAAGTTGTAACGTCCCTCTCCATAAGATACAAAGAGCGCCCCGATTCCGGACTGCACGAGCACGGTCAAGGCACGTCTTTGAAATCTTTACATTAAAATTGTAACCTCTGACACCCTTTCGTTCAAGAGTTAATTAATTTCGAAGATCCGGTTTGTCCTTTGTCACCACAGTGACGACATCACCGGTAACGTTCATCAGGTTCAGCATTCCGCCGAAGAATACTTCCGAAAAGATCGCGAATGGCACCAGCGTATACGCGCCTAAATAATGAATTATTATCAGCATGCCGATGATACAGGAGCCAGGCTGGTTAGGTGCACCAAGTGACAGGACAAAGATAAGCGCACCGATAATGAGCAGCTCCCCAAGATGGAAGCCGGAGCCACTGAACATGAACAGGATCCCGGCAGTGAGGGTCAGCAGATAACAGTTTCCGTCCAGATTGACCTGTGCCAGCACCGGCATCGTCGACTCAAGACTTTTGCGGTCGAGTCCATAGTGTTTCATGCAATATCTTATGTTGTATGGCACCGCTTCTATAGCGGACGCGATCTTGAAGTTTTCACCCAGCATAGGCCAGAGTCTTCTCGAAAAGCCCGGTATCGAGATGTGTCGCGCTGCGAGTCTGAGCATATAGTAGATCACCGGAAAGATCAGGCTTATGACCATAACCAGTATGAGCTTGCCGCATTCGGTGATCGCGCTGTAACCCATGGCCAGCATTAAGTCAAGGATGGCAAAGACAGTAAATATAGGCAGCGTGGACATCACTACCGTCAGTATTCTGGAAAAGAGCGCATAGCATACGTCTATTGCGATCATCATCTTATCGAAGTATTTCCCGACAGAACAGAACGCATACGTGACTATAGCCGCAAGCAGTATAAGTGGGAAAGGAGATATCGTCATAAATGGCGTGATGATATCCGATGGCATCAGTGTGGATATGAAATCACTCAGAGACAAGCGCATATGAAGGTTTCCGTATTCACCGCGCATGATCTCTATAGATGAAGATACAGTATAGATGATGCGACATGCTACTACAGCCAGCAGCACTGAAATGACGGAAGAACTAACTGTCTGCCGCGTTATTTTGCGTATGCCGGAATCTCTCTCTGACAGAATGTATATTCCGGTAAGGTTTTTCAGAAGAGAGAGGAATGTGACCGGAGCACCGATCATCATAATGGCATTGGAAAAGAGTGTTTCCAACGGGAATATGATATTGCTGCGTAAAGCTGCTTCCGCTTCGGGACTTGATGTCGCATGCAGTATAGCGTAGATGATAACAGCCAGGATGACCGCGACCATAAAGGCTATCGCCGATCCGACATAGCTTCGCCTTGCCTGGATCCTGATACTGTTGAAGCGGCTGCTGTAGATGTAGTCTATCCTGTCGCCGTAAGCGGAAAGGATCCTGTCCTCAGGCGACAGCTCACCGGATTGCTCGCCGTCCGATATGTACATATCACCTTCAAAGTTGATGATTATTCCGGCGCCGCCGAATCTGTGCCTGCCTAAGACAGTCAGCACAGTGTCTTCACCCTGCTGCTCATAAATGTTATGGCAAAGAGCTTCAAATATGACCATAGTCTCGGAAACGATGACATCAGAGACCCTGTTTCTGTTGAGGAAACTCTCTACCAGATCGCGGGCTGCTTCAAAATCTTTTGTTAAATCTCTAATCTCTACTGTTCTCATGTCTATATCTTACAGTTCGATGCGCTCATCTTTCCAATAATATTCACGATCGTGTTCATTTATCTCTCTGGCTACACGGCATGGATTTCCATACGCTACTACGTTGGCCGGTATATCCCGTGTTACCACGCTGCCCGCTCCTATGACAGAATTATCGCCTATTGTAACGCCCGGCACTATCACTGTGTTCGCGCCTATCCATACGCATCGCCCTATATGGACATCTTTGTTGTATTGAAGCGCGGGATCTTCTCTGAGTTCCGGCAGGATCGGATGCCCTGCGGTAGCTATGGTCACATTCGGCCCGAATTTAGTCCAGTCGCCAACGTAAATATGCCCGTCATCTATGCAAGTCAGATTGAAATTCGCGTAGATGTTGGACCCGAAGTGGACATGATGCCCGCCCCAGTTGGCATAAAACGGAATCTGTATGTAGTTATTCTCTCCGCACTCCGCGAAGACTTCTTTCAAATACGCCTGTATCGCGTCAACATCACCGGGATCGAGCTTATTGAACTCGGCTAATCTGGCGGAATAGACGGACTGCTCCTCCAAGATCTCTTCATCCCCCGGATCGTAGAGCTTATTCGCCAGCATCTTTTCTTTTTCTGTCATATGTCGTTCCTTCTTGTGGGCGGTTCTAGCGGATATTGAGTTCACGCATCTTCGCCTTTATTACCCTGGTGTATTTGAACAGCACTTTCTTCGGATATCCCGGCCGGCTTATTATCTCATTGAGTTTTTTTATATGTTATTTGCTAATCATTATACACTACTTCTCCCAGTCACTTTAACACGTTTCTGTTTATGTTCAGGTATGTGATACAATCTTTTTAACATGTAACAAAAGGAGGCATCCGGCTCTTGCGCAACAAAAACATTTTTATAAGGCTGGCCACTCTGTTATTTATCCTCGTGCTGCTTACTCTGACTACAGGCATGGGGTCTGTTTGTGTGTCTGCCGCAAGCGGTACTCCGGCGCCGAAATACAAGAGCCTTGAAGATCTCCGCGGCAAGCGCATCGGCATGCAGGTGGGCACAGTATTTGATGTGTTCCTGAAAGAATCGATCCCCGATGTCCAGATAGAATATTTCAACACTTTTACCGATGAGATCAGCGCTCTCAAATCTCATAAGATCGACGGAGTCGCAACTCTCGATATAGTAATAAATCAGCTGCTGTTAGAAGACGATAGCCTGGCTGTAGTAGACGGGACTATAGGCGCTGTGCCGCTTGGTTTTGTTTATCCTAAGAACGATAAAGGCAAGCTTCTTGCCGATCAAATGAGCGAATTTCTGGCGGGGATGGAAAAGCGCGGTGAACTTGAGAAGCTCAGAGAGGTATGGGACGGGGATGACGAGTCTCTGAAGATCGTTCCTGACTACAGCTCGCTTCCGGATGAGAATGGCACTCTTACCTTTGTTACAGAGGGGACTTTCCCTCCGTTCGATTACGTCAAAGACGGCAAGATCGTCGGCTATGATGTCGACATAGCTGTGCGCTTCTGCAAAGAATATGGTTATGGGATCAATGTCATCGACATGAATTTTGACGCTCTTATGCCTGCGATACAATCGGGAAAATGCGACTTTGGTGCTTCCGGGATCGCCATCACAGAGGAGCGAAAAGAAAAGGTGTATTTCTCCGAGCCTGATTACTATCAGGATGCTGTAGTTGCCGTGCTGGCGGACAGTGAAAGCGGAGGCTCCTTTATCTCATCGATCAGGGACAGCATCAATAAGACCTTTATCAGGGAGCACAGATACAGACTTTTCGCGAAGGGCATAATTATGACCCTCTTCATAACCGTACTGTCAATACTCTTTGGCACACTGCTTGGCTTCATAATGTACATGTGGTGCAGAAAAGGCGGAAAGATCGCTGACAAAGTCACGCGCTTTTGCGTATGGCTCGTGCAGGGCATGCCGGGGATAGTGCTTTTGATGCTCCTCTACTATGTCGTCTTCGGCAAAGCCAATATAAGCGGTATGTGGGTAGCCGTGATAGGCTTTACTCTGATATTCGCTTCTTCTTTCTACGGCATGGTACTCTCAGGCGTTAAAGCCGTCGATCAGGGTCAGACAGAAGCGTCATATGCTCTTGGCTTTAATGATACACAGACATTCCTCGGCATCATATTGCCTCAGGCCGCGAGGCACTTCATGCCTGCATACAAGGCCGAGATCGTCACACTGATAAAAGGCACCGCTGTTGTAGGTTATATAGCCGTTCAGGATCTCACCAAGATGGGGGATATTGTCAGGAGCGCCACATATGAGGCCTTTTTCCCTCTGATAGCTGTCGCGGTCATCTACTTTATACTCGCGGGGCTTCTGAAAGCCATCACCGGAAGGCTGACCAGGCATGTCGACCCTGAAAAGAGAAGCGAAGAAATAATACTGAAAGGGATAAGAACGAAATGATAGAGTTCAGACATATACAGAAAGCGTTCGGCCCTTCGGTTATTTTGAAGGACATAAACGCCACAGTCAATGAAGGGGACTGTATAGCCGTAATCGGGCCTTCCGGCGCAGGAAAGTCCACTCTTCTAAGGTGCCTCAATCTTCTCGATCCGCCAACAGGCGGACAGATACTCGTGAAGGGGGAGGATATAACCGCTCCGGGATGCGATGTCAGCAAGGTAAGGCAAAAGATGGGCATGGTGTTTCAGTCATACAATCTCTTTGAACATATGACAGTTATTGAGAACATCATTTACGCGCCGGTGAAGCTCCTCGGCATGAGCCGCCAGGACGCCTATGACAGAGGCATCGAGCTTCTGCAGAGGGTAGGGCTCGCGGAAAGGGCTCTTCGTTATCCTTCCTCTCTTTCAGGTGGGCAAAAACAAAGAGTCGCCATAGCGAGGACTCTGGCGATGGACCCGGATATAATCCTACTGGATGAGCCAACCAGCGCCCTTGATCCGACGATGGTAGGGGAGGTAGAGGCTGTTATAGAGGATCTCGCGAGATCAGGCAAGACGATGATGATAGTCACCCACGAAATGAGCCTTGCCGAAAGGGTCTCCAACCGTGTTTTCTATCTGGATGAGGGGATAATATATGAAGAGGGCCCTACCGCTCAGGTCTTCCGGGATCCGCAAAAAGAAAATACACGCAGATTCTTCAGACAGCTGCGTGTGCTCGAATTCCATATCGATAGTCAGACCTTTGATTTCATCGGAGCTAATGCTGAAATTGATCAGTACTGCTTCAAGAACAATATACCGCCGAGGACTGCGAACAGGATCAGGGCTGTCGTAGAGGAGCTCTGCGTACAGATGTTGCTTCCTGCACTCAGCGACCCTGAGATCGATGTTTGCGTGGAGCATTCCAAATCTGAAGATGCCACTTTCGTCACCGTGAAGTATCCGGGCGATCTGAAGCCTGGGGACTGCGGAGACGAACTGTCTTACAAACTGCTCACAGCCAATACTGAGACCCTCGATCACACTTATAGCGAGTCAGAGGGCAGCACTATAACAATGAAACTTCGCTAAAAACGACTGCTTCTTAAGCAGTCGTCTGAAGCAAGGGATATTTCCGTTTTTCAACGATTCAGTTTAGCCATCGATGACAGCGTCGGTATCTTCATCGGGCACACTTCCACGCAGGCAAGTGATTTTGAGCAGCCCGATGCAAAGTGCTTGTCGTAGTCCTTTCTTATATCTTTGTTATACACATCGCTTCTTGTCGCGATCAGATAGCAGTCGTTCGCGAAGAGCGCACCGAAGAAACGTTCACCCTTTATATAATTGGGACAGACTTCCAGGCAGAGCCCGCACTTCAGGCATTTTGCCGCGGAGTATTGATGTTCATGTTCTTCTGCCGGTGACTCCTTGTATTCCTTTATGTAACTATTGACCTTCAAAGCGTTTTCGTGGATGATGCCGCGGTCTACGACCAGGTCATTGATGACCGGGAATTTGCTCAGAGGTCTTATAGTGATCTCATCGCCAAGATCCTTGACGAAAGTCTCGCAGGCCAGAGCCGGCCTTCCGTTTATGACCATAGCGCATCCGCCGCACATACCCTGAAGGCACGAACACTCCCAGGCTATACGCGGAACGTTCTCGCCCTTGGCGTTCACTATATCGTCTTTATAATTCAGGTCGTCGAGCATTCCGGCAACCGAAATATCCGAAGGTCCTTCATATACGAAGTCCTCCCAGTATTGCTTGTCCTCTATTGGGCTTTTGCGTAAGATCTTTACCTTCATGCTAATGCTCGAAGCGGCCCTCCCTGTCATAAGTGATATTGAACTTTCCGCCGTCATAGCTGATCACGCTTGATACAGCGAATTCCTCTGATGCCTTAGGATGATCTCTCCTTATATGCGCGCCTCTGCTTTCCCTCCGTTCTTTAGCCGAAATCAATGTCGCCTTTGCCAGATTGAGTATAGCCGGCAGGCTGTAGTTGAAATACTCGAGGACTGATCTGTCATAATTGATGTGCTCGGCTATCTCTATGTAATAATCCAGATCGCTTATACCTTTCTGAAGCGACTCCTCGTCTCTGACTATGCCAAGATCCTTGTTCATTATCTCAGCTGCCATGTCTCTTATGTACATGACCGGGAACCTGCTCTCTGAGGAAAAGTGCTTTACTATCTTCTCGCTCTCGTCCTTGATATATGCGCTGAAGAGTTCTGCCGGATCAGAGTGGCCGGCTGCATCCGTATCCGATTTGCCATCAATGCTCTTCGCGGCTGTCATTCCGCTGTAGACAGCTGCCAGAAGAGAATTTCCTCCGAGCCTGTTGGCACCGTGATAGCGAGAGGCACATTCACCTACAGCGTAGATGTTTTCTATATTCGTTTCGTGCTTCTCATCAACTGCAAGACCGCCCATAAAGAAATGGACTGACGGTTTTACAGGTATGCTCTGCTTCTTTATATCCAGATCCGAATACTTGAGACACAGGTCTCTTATCTCAGGGAGTTTGGCATCTATCACTGTCGGTCCAAGCTGGGTGACATCGAGGAAGATATCTTTTCCTGTCTCTTCCATGCAGCGTGACACGATGTCCCTTGGCATCAGATTGCCTCGCTCGCCGTATCTCTCTTCCATAAAGTAGACTCTCTTGCCGCCCTCTTCATAATAGAGCCTTCCGCCTTCGCCGCGCGCAGCCTCCGATATTAGCATCCTCTTCTGCCCTGTCTCTATTGTCGTAGGGTGGTACTGGATAAATTCGAGGTTCTTAAGAGCAGCGCCCTGCATGAATAATCTGCCGGCAGCGTAGCCGTCGCACTGAGTGGAACCTGTAGTCTTTCCGAAGAGCGCGTTCTGCCCGCCGGTTGCCATTATCACGGCATCGGCGTATATCGGCTCGAGCGACGCGAAGGCCTCGTTGTATATCAAGGCTCCGTAGCACTTTCCGTCCTTGATGAGCCCGGAATGAAAATCGCTCCAGAGTCTTCTTTCGATAAGCCCGGACGCCTCATAGCGCCTGCACTCTATGACGAGGGCGGATACGATCTGCTTGCCCGTCGAAGTCCCACAATAGCAAGTGCGTTTGCAGGACTGTCCTCCGAAAGCCCGCTGATCTATGTGACCCTCTTCATTCAGGGTGAAGACGACGCCGAGCTTCTCGAGCCACCTTATGATATCCGGGGCGCTTTCGCAGAGAGCTGTTACGGCGTCCTTGCCCGCGATCATGCTGCCACCCTTGAGAGTATCTTCTATATGTTTCTCAACGGAATCTCCTTCGCCCATGTTATCCAGAGCCGCGTTTATGCCCCCGGCTGCCATCACGGACTGGGAGCGCTCGGAAACGAAAGGGGAGATAAGAATGCTTTTGATCCCCTTTTCCGCAAGCGAAATGGCAGCCGTCATGCCCGAGATACCGCTTCCGACTATCAGTACTGTCTTCATATTGCTATCTGTATAATTGTTTTCTTTCATACGAATTTGGCCCGGTATCAGTTCATGGCTGCCAACGCTACATATGTCTTTCCGACCACAACGACAGCCACTGCCCAGATCACCGCGCAGATAACAAATACTACGCGATCGATCTTCTTCTTTTTATCCATATCGCTAAGGATTCCCAGCGTGACAAAAGCGTTGCTGAACGATGTCGCGATGTGCGTGAACACGCATGAGAAAAAGAGCACCTGTATAATTTCAGCTGCAGCGAGCCCCAAAGACCCCGATTTAAGGATATCGAAGGCCTTGATGTGGAGTACCAGAGTCACCATTATACCGATTGCGGAAGCTCGCTGAAGTATGGTGCGAAGATTCGCCTTAGGATAAGATCCCAGGCTGCCTCCGTCATGTACAAACATCACCATGCTCATGCCGAGGATCGCATGCATGGACACGACAGCCACGGTCGCCCATGCGAGCACTTTGGTCACCAGCGGATTGTATATAAAGAGTATGTACGCCACGATCTGATAGCCCGCGTGTCCCAGCAGGATCAATATAGCGAACAGCCCCAGTATAGCGTTTGCTTTTTTAAGTTTCATACTTTTTTCCTCTGCTTTTTTATTGCCACCAACTCTTAGTCGTACTAAGTTATATTGTATAAAAGGCGGAGAGTTCTCCTCGATGTGTGAGAACTCTCCGTTTTTCGTTGATTCGTAAATATATTATTTTGCCAGGAACGCCTGCATGCGATCCTTGTAATCCGGCGCCATGTCATAGGCAGCATGGCCGTAGCCGTCATACATAAAATACTCAAAGACTCTGTGTCCTTCGAGTTTCTCAGCTATCTGTTTAGTCGTCTCGGCCCCCAGAACATTGTCATCTTCCGAGCCGATCAGAAGCACAGGGCACTTGATCTTATGAAGATCATCCAGAACGTCAAAGCCTTTGAGTCCTTCCGCTATGATAACAAATCGCGCAAGCTCTTCGTCAGTCACCGTCTTTGCCATCTCGATCATTGTCTCTTTGTACTGCTTGAAAGTCTCCTGCGTGTACACTGCTTCAGCGAAGCCGAGATATAAAACCTCTGCATCTCCATCTTTCGCAAGCTGAATCCACTTGCCTATCGTTTCATAACCGGCATCAGATATACGAGCGGAGGTAGACCCCAGGATCAGCTTGTTCACAAGCTCGGGATGTTCGATAGCGATGTCCATGGCTATCATTCCGCCCTGAGACGCGCCAAAGAGATCCACCTTTTCAAGGCCCAGCTCTTTGAAGGCCTCTGCCGTATCGTCTGCCATGTCATAAATTGAATATGTGTCCGGGAGATCCTTGCGGCGATCAAAGAGATACACCGTGTAATCATCGGAAAACATACCGTAAGCATCTGCTACGATATCCGCTGATGCCATCACGCTCTGGACGCTAAGGCCGGGAATGATCACGAGCGCTTTGTCCCCTGCCCCGAACTTAAAATAGTCCATTTCATAAGCATCTGTTTTCACTGTTTCGACCGGTATACTCATTTCTTTATCCTGCTTCTTATTTCTTAGAAGTCGCTTTGGCGATCATCTCGCTGAATTTGGTCATCGTGCCCGGAATGTCTATGTGCTGCGGGCATACCTTGGCGCAAGCTCCGCATCCTATGCAATCCGCCGGTCTCTTTCCTTCGTCGAAAGACGAGAGAACTCTTTCAGGCACCATTGAATCGCAATTCGCGTAAACATGCTGGTTGTGCATACTGAGAAGTTCAGGGATATCAAGGCCTTGTGGGCACTTCGCTACGCAGTAGTGGCATGAAGTACAAGGCACCATGCCTTTCTTTGTGTCTGTTATCTCGAAGTGAGCAGCAGTCAGAAGTACAGCGATATCGTCATCGTTGAGCGGCTTCTTTTCATCGAAGAACTCGATGTTCTGTTTTACCTGCTCAAGATTGGACATACCGGAGAGAATCATAGTGACTCCCGGAATGGATTCAAGGAATCCGAATGCCCAGTTGGCCGGTGTATAATCAGCATTGCTTCTGGCGAGCATCTTCTCGGCGCCGAGAGCCGACTCAGCCAGCTTGCCACCGCGGAGGCCTTCCATTACCCAGATCGGAATTCCGAGGTTGTTGAGCTCTTCTACTTTGGATCTTGCATCCTGGAATTCAAAGTCGAGATAGTTGAGCTGGATCTGACAGAAATCGATATGTCTCCAGTATTTCTTTATGAAGGCGTGCATGGTCTCCTGTTTGCAGTGGCATGAGAATCCGAGGTATTTGATCTTTCCCTCTTCCTTCATCTTCAGCAGGAAATCCGTGAGTCCGCAATCATCATTCAGATACTTATCGATGTTCTCCTCGCACACATTGTGATAGAGATAAAAATCGAAGTGATCGGTGCCGCATTTCTCGAGCTGCTTATTGAAGATCTCCTCGTGCTTCGCGAAGTTTTCGAGATCATATCCCGGGAATTTTGTCGCGAGATAATAGCTGTCTCTGTCATACTTTGCCAGAGCCTTACCGATAGAGATCTCGCTGTTTCCTTCGTGATAGCCCCAGGCTGTGTCGTAGTAATTGATGCCCTTTGCCATCGCGTAGTCGACCATTTCCTGAACCGCTTCCTGATCGATCTCGGACTCTTTGCCGTCTACTACCGGGAAGCGCATGCATCCCATACCAAGCCCCGAAAGCTTGATGTCTTTAAAGTCGTTATAATACATATTATTCCTCTCTTACATTTGTTGAATAGGCGCGTTTCATATATGCTTTGGCTCCTGATGCTCCCTCGCCGGGAATCACTACTCGCTCGGCTTTGCCTCTCGGGGAACCTAGTCTGACGCTTCGCTTGCGACGGCCGGTTCCTGACCGATCGCCTTCAGCCTCGTCGTGCGATTCCGGGCGGCTCCTCCACGCACTCGCCGCAGCACATATGAAACACGCCTACATGTATAATCTACTTGACGATAACGTAATTGTCCATGAGGTCGACTTTTTCAAGTGAGCCGTCAAAGACAGTCCGAATACCCATAAGATCTGTGAAAATGATCTGCCCGTTTTCTACTTTGATGTCCGCTACATTCTTCGCGAGCAGATTCGCGTCGTTTACTTCATTTTTATAAACAGTTGAAAGACACATAATTATCTCCTTTCCGCTATTATCACCCTGTCGAGGTGCATCAGGTCTCTGATGACTCTCGGCGGGTAGAATGTTGTCGCTTTGTTGAGAAGCCTCTTGACGTCGACAGCCTGATCGTAACCGATCTCGAGCGCCAGTATACCACCGGATTTGAGGTGCATGCTAGCCTCATTAGCTATTATCCGGTAGAAGTCGAGCCCGTCAGTGCCTCCGTCGAGGGCCATTCTCGGCTCATGACCCTTTACCTCAACGTCGAGTGTTTCTATCTCTTCTGTTTTTATGTACGGAGGATTGCATACGATGATATCGTAGGTTTTGTCCTCGCTGATCGCGTCAAACATGTCTCCGAGCAGGAAACTGCAGCGCTTGTTTACTCCGTTCAGGCCGGCGTTGCTCATTGCCGTCTGAAGAGCATCCTCTGACACATCCGTCATAGTTACTATGGCATCAGGTACCTTGGCTGCGATCGAGACCCCTATGGCTCCGCTTCCCGTACACAGATCGAGTATCTCAGGTTTTTTCAGTTCCTTTCCTTCGATGATCCCCAGTACCTGTTCTACAAGTATCTCCGTGTCGAGCCTCGGAATGAGTACTGATGGATTCACTCTGAACGGAAGGCCCATGAATTCCTGCATGCCTACTATGTACTGGAGGGGCAGTCCTTCTATTCTGGAATAGATGCGCTTTTCGAATTCTTCGAAGTCGTCATCGCGCATAAGTTCTTTAGCTCTGGTGATCATCTCGGTAGAACTGAGACCTGTTGCATATGACATGATAGTCTTCGCCTCGTTCTTGCCGTTTGGCAGCATGCCCAGGGCAGCTTGTCCCCATGCAAGGGCATTCTCATACGTTTTGATGTCTTTGGTGTATCTCCTGGCGATGGTCCTCGCTTTAGCCTGAGCTGCTTCTCTGTCAACGATCGCCCTGACGATAGTACGGCCGTCAGTCTCCTCTGGCGCTACTATCGTATAGCCGTCTGTATCGAGCTCATCAAGGAATTTGATCGCCTCTTCGATCTGGCTCTCATTCGCAGGCTGAATGCCGGGCTCCTCGAAAATCGTCCGCTCATTCATGCTGCGGTTTTCTTCAATGGCGTCTATTGCTGTCTTCTTGGATACTTCGGTATGAGCCTCTACTTCGGCAGCCCATTCTTCCATTTCCTTGCCGATCGCCTCTTCCTCGGCAGCAGATCTTACGATGTTTCCATCTTTATCGACGAAGCTGTCTATCTCCGGTACGCCGGGATCGACCAGTACCGCTTTGAGAGATAGTATCGCTACTTCGAGCTGTTCATCTGTCGGCTCAGCAGTAGTGAGTTTCTGAAGCATCAGGCCCGGCCAACTGAGCACTTTTACGACTGCGTTATCCGAGCGGCCTGCCCACTTGAGGAGCTCATAGCTGATAGCCGCGATCACCGGTATCAGGAGTATCCTCGATGCTATTCTCAGTGCCAGATTCGGCCATCCAAGGAAGCTGAAGAGCAGAAGGCTGATGATAAGTACGAATACCAGGAAGCTTGTCCCGCATCTTGGGTGCAGAGTATAGAACTGCCTTGCGTTCTCAGGCACCAGCACTCTGTCGTTTTCATAGCAGTGTATGGTCTTGTGCTCGGCCCCATGATATCTGAACAGAGTTTTTATATCCTCCATCTGCCTTATCGCCACGACATATGCAATGAACATCAATATCCTGAGTATTCCCTCAATGAGGTTTAGGACTATCGTGTTGCTGATCCACTTGCCGGCGAAGTTTACTACCCAGGTAGGGAAGATCACGAACAATCCGATGGATATAACGATCGCAACGATTAGCGCGCTCCAGAGAAGGAAGTTCCAAGCCGCCTTCTCGCCGAATTTCTTATTGACCCAGGATTCGATCTTTCCCGGTTCTTCGCTGTACACATCAGGCGCGTACTCTTCCAGGATATCCGCGGATTCCATAAGAGTGCCCATGCCGCCGACCAGCGAATTCCAGAAAGCAACGACGCCGCGAACAAACGGGATCTTCATCGCTTTGCTCTTTCCCGGATTCTTCTTGGTCCTCAGATAGAGCTCACCTGAAGGCAGGCGCATCGCGATGGCAGTCCTGTCAGGGCCTTTCATCATTACGCCTTCCATTATCGCCTGGCCGCCAATGCTTGTAGGACAGGCGTTCTTTATGAAGATTTTACTGTAATCCAGTTTTGCCATTATCAGTGAAGTTTCTTAAGCATAAAATCTACGAAATCTTTGTTGCTCTTGGTGGATGAGAGGTTGTCGATGATCTCCTCTGTTACATCCATGACATTGCCGCGGCTCATCTCGCGGCGGAGCATATACATGACCTGATACTCCTCCGGAGTAAGGAGCAGATCTTCTCTGCGTGTACCCGATTTGTAAAGGTCGATAGCAGGGAAGATTCGCCTTTCGCTGAGTTGTCTGTCGAGATGGAGCTCCATATTGCCTGTACCCTTGAACTCCTCAAAGATAACATCGTCCATACGAGAGCCGGTCTCGACCAGCGCGGTAGCAAGTATGGTGACGCTTCCGCCTTCTTCGAGATTCCGCGCTGTACCGAAGAATTTCTTCGGCGGGTGCAGAGCACCCGGGTCGAGACCGCCCGAAAGTGTGCGTCCCGATGCGGGTACTTCCATATTATATGCCCTTGCGAGTCTTGTGATGGAGTCGAGTAATATCATCACGTCTCTGCCTTCCTCGGCCAGACGCTTCGCGCGTTCGATAACCATCCGGGCTACCTTCACATGATGCTTCGTCTCCTCATCAAATGTCGAGTATATTACCTCGGAATGCTTGAGACTCCGCTTCATATCTGTGACTTCTTCAGGTCTCTCATCGACGAGCAGTACTATGAGCTCGATATCCGGATATTTATCCTCGACCGATGCAGCGATCTTTTTAAGAAGCACTGTCTTTCCTGCTTTAGGCTGGGCGACTATGAGACCTCTCTGCCCGCGCCCGATAGGCGCGACAAGATCCATGACTCTGGTCGAAAGATCGATGCTGGAATTCTCAAGCACTATCTTTTCATCCGCGAAAATAGGCGTGAGGTTATCGAAATGCGGGCGCCTCCTTGCTGCCATCGGATCGAGTCCATCGACATCTTTTACAAACAGCAAAGCTCCAAATCTTTCGGAGCCTCTTGGTTTTCTCGCGATACCGTTTATCTTGTCTCCTGTGCGCAGACCAAATCTGCGGATCTGTGTAGGCGATACATAAACATCCTTGTTCGATGTGAGGAAGTTGTCAAAGCGCAGGAAACCGAATCCGTCTTCGGCAAGTTCCAGTATTCCCTCGACTTCGTACTTTCCGTCATCAGCAGGCGCCGTTTCCGATGTTTCTTCTGCCGCAGCCTCCACATCCTTTGCGATATCTTCAGCTGTGACTTCTTCGATGGCCTCTGTATCGGCCGAAACAGGCTCCTTATTCTCAGGTTCTTTTTCTGTTATTACTTCTTTCAATTCTTCAGACATATTTCGCACCTTTGATTAGAGTTCCTCGTTGGCTCCGACCGTAGTCAGCACCGTTTCCTCTGATTTATCGACCTGATTGACCTTTAACTTAGTGATATCATCAGGGTCTATCTCTTCATTGAGAGCCAGCAGGGTAGGGGACAGATATACAGTTGACAGCTGCTTGCTACCCTTGCTTATGATCGATCTCTCCGTGAAGTTGTTTCCTCTTATGTAATAGCGATCGCCTATCTTCACTATATCCTTGATCTTGATCTCCTTATGTCCCATCTTGAGATCTATCGGATCATACGGGTTTGTCCCTCCATATGCATAATGCTTGCCGTAAAGCATGTCATACGCCAGAGCCTCCTGATCCTCAAGATAATTCTTGGCTTTAGGACTGTTGGACTGCTGATAATCGAATAATATCCCTTCATGCGCAAGACCCGCGTCCTCGAGAAGCACCGCGCCTGCCTGATACGAGTGGATGTCGTGATCATCTTTCTCAAGGCCTATATTGTCCCAGATGACATAACGCGTTGAATAGAGATCTTTCTGTTTGTAATTCTCCTCTTTTACATCGATAGCAGGAATGTGGTCCCCGTAGATGATCATGACTGTTGGCTCTTTGCTTTCCTCGATAGCCTCTATCAGATCGCCGATGAAGGTATCCATTTCGTGACATTCGTTCAGGTAGTATTCATACTTCCACTTCGTATCCATGTCGTCGGCGGTGACTTCGGTATATGGATTCTTGAATACCTGTTCAGTCGGATAACCGCCATGTCCCTCAACGGATACGACATGCATGAAGTCACGTTCTTCGGTCTGTGTCATGATCTCCATGATCTCATCTGTGAGCACAGTATCCTTACACCAGTTTGTCGGTGTGAAGGAAACATTGTTCATGTATTCGACAGAAGTGAATGTGTCAAAACCGAGATCCGCGTACACTTCGTTTCGGTTGTAGAAGAGGGCGCGGTGATCATGGAGCGCGCTTGTTCTGTAGCCGTGGCTCCTCGTAACGTAAGCCATGCTCTCAAGTGTTTTCTCTCTGAGCCTTCCTTTATACGGATACTCTCCCGGGCCAAAGAACTTGGCACTGATGCCTGTCAGAAGTTCGAACTCCGTATTAGCTGTACCGGCTCCGCAGGCAGGCACCTCGAACGATCCCGACGTATAATTCTTATACAATGAATTGAATACCGGTGTAGGGTCTCTTGAGACCTCGATATTCTTGTAATCCTGCGCCACAGTGAATGATTCCATCTGGAGCACGATTATATTAGGATGCTCTGTGCTGTCTGTCTTCTCAGGAAGAACAGTATCAGTTCCTTTTTTTGTCTTATCCTTGAGTATGCCTGTGATCATTTCCTCTGAATAACCCTTAGGCTTGGAAATACCGGCATCTGTGGATGTCGTTACAAAACAGTAGGCAAAGCCGTAGTCCCTGTACGCGTAGTTGAGGTTACCAAAGAATGTTCCTATGAGCCCTGTTTTGATCCCGCCCCATGTGGTAAGTGCGACTGCTCCAATGGTGATCGCGATCGCGAGCAAGCTCTTAGGGTATTTGATGTTCTTCCACTTTTCGCTGCGGATAAAGATCATGACTATGGCCGCGATGCCGAGCGATATACCTATGATACCCAGTGTGATCTGCCACGCCGTGTAGTACGTGTTGACTATGGATACTCCGTCAGTAATGTTCTTTGCGTCATAAAGCGTGAACGGCGTCATTCTTGACAGCAGGATAAACCCGTTGACTGTGCCTATCACGATCCAGAACAGTGACACTATGAACCAGACGAAGCGACGACGTCTGAACAGAAGCGCTATCGTCATCGTGGCAAAGATGATGAGCGTATTGTAAAGGAACACAAGCGGGTGGGTGAACATCCACCTGAAACCTTCGAAGATACCTGTTGTCAGTCTGGCAAACTCTTCGATGTAAATATTGATCGCGAGCGCGTAAATGCTCATGAGAGCGATATACTTGATCTCATGGCGGTCCGCGTCGAAATACTTAGCTGTTCTCTTTGGGAAAATCTTATAGAAGAGTCCTTTGATAGCGCTTCCGATCTTAAAAAGTATGACCTTCAGAAACGCCAGGACCTTATGAAGTTTGTCTCGCAAGTTTATGCCTCCTGCAAGCTGTCTGAAAGTTTCGCAAATTCCTCCAGAGTGAGGGTCTCTGCTCTGCGGGTCGGATCGATTCCCGCTAAAGCAAGTGCTTTCGACAGTATTTCTTTATCTTGGTATCCGAGCGAAGTGAGGGAGTTGAGCAATGTTTTACGTCTCATAGAAAAGCCTGCCTTAATGCATCGCATCATCAGATCCTCGTCTTTGACAACGACCGCAGGCTCATCCCTCAGGTCGAGCCTGAGCACGGCTGAATCGACCTTTGGCGCCGGGTAAAAGTATTCTCTTGGTACGAACGCGATCTCACTGACTCTGGCATGGTAATGGACAGGGTAGGTGATTGCTCCGGAAGCTCTCGTGCCCGGTTCCGCGGCGATGCGGTCCGCGACTTCCTTCTGCATCATAACAGTAATGCTTGTCGCTCCGGTGTTCGTTTCCAGAAGTTTCATGATTATAGGTGTGGTTATGTAATAAGGCAAATTGCCTATGATGCGAAGCTCTTTGAGTCCGTGCTCCGCCATAGCCTCTGAAGCAAGGCTTCTTATATCCGTTTCAAGTATGTCCTGATGGATGATCTCGACATTATCCAGATCAAAAGTCTTGATGCGAAGGCCTTTGATCATATCCTCATCGAGGTCAACCGCTATGACTCTTCCCGCAGCTTCAGCGAGGGGAAGGGTAAGAGCGCCTGTGCCCGGACCTATTTCGATCACCAAAGTATCTTTAGAAACGCCGCTTTCACTGACGATAGTATCTATAGTGCCCTCATCGATAAGGAAATTCTGTCCGAGTGCTTTATCGGGTCTCACTCCGGCCAAGCCTTTTGGTCTTGATGTGTATTTAGTTTTCTTTGCGGATCTTTTCGATTTCTTTTTTGAGCTCATCTAAGCCAATTCCGAATCCTTTTAATTTTTTTACAAATGCGCCGGCATTGCCGTAACCTATACCCAGCGCCCGGGCCAATTCAGCTCTCAGCTCCGATGCGCCTTCTGCCCCGGCAAGCCCAAGCTCTCTGAGATCTGACATATCCGCGTAGACTGTATCCGAGTGCACGGATGTTGTGCTACTGCCTTCCGGATAATGTCCGGCTCTCGAAAGAGCTTTTTCCAATGCTTCGGCTATTGCTTCCGGCTTTGCATTCTCGATCCCTATGTCATCTGCGGCAGTCGCATCGCTTCTCGCAACATATGCCTGTATAGCGTCCGGGAATTTTTCTGTCAGCCTGCGCCTTATCTCTTCTCCGGCATGATCCGGATCTGTCAATATTATCAGGCCCTTCTCTTCATATGCCTTGGCGATCATGCCCCAGGTCTCAGCCGCGATCCCAAAGCCGTGTGTCGGTATAATAAGGGCCGAGGCTACTTCAGATACGGCGGTGACATCATCACGCCCTTCAACTACGATCGCCTGATCTATTGTTAGCTTTTCCATTTCACAAAGCTCCGATCACCAGTTACTCATCATCGTCAAAGGTGAAGAGTATCTCTCCCGGGTTGAGAAGCCTGAGCTGCTTACGCGCCTGTTCGCGGATGTATTCGCTCTCGCCGGTGTTCTTGAGCTCTTCTTTCAGCTCGTCTCTCTGTTTCTCCAAAGCCACCTGCTGTTTCTTGAGTTCAGCGTTCTCAGCTTTGAGCCTTATAATGTCCCTTCCGCACATAGTAGCCATGAGCACAAAGGCAAGCAAAAGGACTATCAGCGTTCTGCGCTTCTTGCGGCGCTGACTTTTCGCCAGCTTTGCTTTTCTCTCCGCTTGGCGTTCGCTGAGCGTGGCCTCGATATCTTCTGCCACCTCGTTATTCTCTATTCTGATGTCCTCTTCGTATCTGTCCTGCAATTTCTCTGTGCCCTTGTCTTATGCTTAAGGATTTACGTAGTTTCTCGGATTCTGTGATGCTCCGTTTATCCTTACCTCGAAGTGGAGGTGAGATCCGAAGCTGTTACCCGTATTACCGACAAGGCCGATCTCCTGACCCTGATATACCTTGTCGCCGACGCTTACGAGCATCCTGCTGGTATGTCCGTATCTGGTCAGATATCCGTTGCCGTGATCTATCTCAATGCAGTTTCCGTATCCGCCGTAATAAGATGCTCTGACTACTGTTCCGCCGTCAGCTGCGTAAATCATGGTTCCGGTAGGAGCTCCAAAGTCCATACCGTCATGCATACGACCCCATCTGCCGCCGTACTCTGATGTTACTACATAACTCTTGATAGGCATCTGGAAGGTACCCGTCGCAGCAGTCTTAGGTCTCTCCTTGGTTCCGATCAATATGATCTTATCCTGTGGCTCCTTGGTGATTTCTTCACTTATTGTCTCTCTGCTTTCTTCTTCGCCTGCGACCTTAGTGATCGTACCTTCAAAGATACGCGAGCCGTTCTTTCCTTCTTGTTCTATATATGTATCACCCTGGTAATACTCATCCGATTCTTTCTTGATCGTTTTGTATTCTATGGTTTCTTTTATTCGTCCGGATTCCACCATTTTGACGTTGACCGGATCTACGGTAGTTCTTATACAAACGATATCCCCTGCCTCGACACTTGTGAGGACTTTCCTGTTATCCTCGTCATAGATGCTTTCGCTGTCGACCCCGAAAGTCACGGCCAACTGCTCGATCATCTTGCTCTGTATAACTTCCTCAGTATCTGTCTCAGCTATAGTAGGGTTGTTTATGTCATTGCTGTCTACGATATGGTAGACTTCCATCTTGCCGCCGTCTATCATCTGTCTCCGCGCGGCCTGGTTGCTCTGTACACTTCCGAGCAATACATTGAGCGGTCTTACATCAAGAGGATTTGTAAAGTCAGACGAGACTACTTTCATTCCCTTGTCCGGTGTTGAAAGTTCGGCTTTTGTCTCTTCCAACAATCTGTCGGCGTCTTCCTGATCCTTTACGATGGCCTTTAACTGAGCTCCGTCATAGACACCATATGCCTCAGTCTCGATATCTGTCATGTAGATAAGTTTGTTGACTGCAGTATCGGCATCATCGGTACTTTTACCTCTGCCGTCTACCGGGTTGAATGTCACATTCTGGTTTGCGACAAATTCCACCTTTGCTCCGGAATCAGTATTTTGTGTCAGCTTTCTGCCGGCAACATCGAGTACATCCGTTACTTCTTCCTGTTCCTTGACATAACCGAGCGTTTTGCCGTTATACGCGTATTCGTAGACTGTAAATCTGTCGAAGACCACCAGCAAAACGGCCGCAAGCAGACCCATAACAAGAATGGCCAAGCCTATCGTTTTGCGAGTATTGCGATAAGTAGAAGCTATATTGTGAGCACCTCTGGCAAAATCCTTGCCCACATTTTCAGCCACTTCATCGATCTTGTCCTGGACTTTATCGTGAAGATTTATGATTCCGGTCAGAGGATCTTTGCCGGCTTTCTTCTTTTCAAATTCATTTCTGTACTTCTTCCAGGCAATTTCTTGTTTGCGGCTCTTTTTCTGCTCTTCTTCAGGTTCGAGTTCCGGCTCCGCCTCTAATTCCTCTTCAGCTACTGTCTCTGATTCGGATTCTTCATCTTCATCTTCCACTGAAACATCGCCCGGATCCAATCCGTGCTCTTTCAGATATCTTGCATATGCAAGAGCCGCAGCTCTCATGAAGTCTTCGTCTGTAGTGCTTTCTTCTGTTGTCTCGTTAATCAGTTCTTCTATATCTGTCATTCGGACTTGCTATTATCTCCGATCCATCTAAATGCTTCTTCTGCTCTGGCTTTAGCACAGCTGCACACCATACCTTCGTTGGTGTAGCCTGTATCCTTACAGATCTCACATTTGTATTTTCTGCTTATGTAATCTGCAGGGAACCCGCTTGCCTCAAGCAAATCTTTCTTGGTTTCCTCCAACCGGGTCCTTTCGAATCTCAGCTTCTCTCTGTCTCCCCGGCTCACATCTCCCGGTCTGAGAGACATCATCCTCGAATTCAGATCGCTTTCGGCTCTGAGTGCTGTTTCCATCGCCGGCACCTTGCTGATCACCTCGGCTATACGTCTTTTCTGATCCCTTTCCCCTTCGTTTCTCAGAAATTCATAGTAGTCCGTCAATACCTTTTTGCTCACCGGGCTTCCGCCTTCACTGACAGGCACGGCTTGCTTTACAGGTTGTTCCTCTTTCTTTGGCATTGTATTTATGCCGCCCTTTTCAAGCCTGCTGTTTTCCAGCACCTTGTTTACATATCTGAGATTTGGCTCCCTGATCCCGGCGCTCGCGTTACATGCCTCAAGCACCTCGGCTATGCTGCAGCCCATCTCATCAAACCATCTGTCCATTATCTCCCTGTCAGCCGGAGCCGGCAGGCGTCTGAATCCCAAGGCTTTAAACACCTGAGTATACCAGGAGTTTCTGCGGCTGTGTCTTTCAAGAAGTTTCTTCACTTCTTCTATTGTCTTGCAGCCTTCTTCTGTCCAGCGAAGAGCGACTTTGAATATGTAGTCGATGCTGTATTTTTCAAGATCTGCGCAGTAGTCGATGGCAAAGCTGAAGATGTCCGGCTCGATCCCATATACTTTGATGGCATCATCTATCTTGCCTGTCTCACGGCGCGATACTGTGCGCCCCGTGACTTCCTGATATTTGCTGTATATCCCGCGCAGTCTGTTGTCCTGCATTTTCTTTTCAAACATGGAATCGAAGTCCATATCGTCCATGCTCACAAAGTGAGGGATCTCGTCATCAGGATTCTCGACGGCTGTTTCGGTATCCTTCTCTGCTTCAGGCATCTCGTCTTCCGGCTCCGCAGAAGCTTTTCCGTACAAAAGCTCTATCTGCCTTGTGAATACAAGCTTACGTTCGCTGTCTCCGTTTTCCGTGATGTCTGTTTTGAATCTTACCAGGCCCTTGGACTCCCAGTATATCCAGGCTTCTTCTATTTCGTCCTCGCTGAGACCGAGTATCATTGAAAGCTTTGCGCTGTTTATGACCTGATCGTACTGAGCGTACATTAGTCCGAAAAGATACACCTTAACATATTCCCCCGGTGCTTCCGGAAGAAACTCGTTGATGAAGAGGTTCTCTACTCTCGTCTTATACAGGAAAATATCTTTCCGTTCGTCTGTTACAGGTTTGATTATGGACATTCAATTACTGTTCTCGTGCCAGATTTCCGAATTTTACGTATCTTGGTATCCAGGTGAGATTGGCTATGCCGACCGGACCGTTTCTGTGCTTGGCGATATTGACCGCGCAAGTCAGGGCTGAGTTCTGATCTATGTCTGCTTGTTCATCCTCTGAGCTGTAATAATCATCACGCTTCAGGAAGATGACGATATCAGCGTCCTGTTCGATAGCACCAGAATCTCTGAGGTCGGAGAGCTTAGGCATGTGGTCGCCTCCTCTCTGTTCAGGGCCTCGGGAAAGCTGTGAGAGCAACACAACAGTGGTGTTGAGTTCCTTGGCCATGATCTTGATAGATCTTGTAATAGCCGCTATCTCTTTTTCTCTCTGTTCTATTCTGTAGCCGCCCATGCTCATCAGCTGGAGATAGTCGATGACTACGAGATCGAGGTCTCCTTTCTCCTGCTTGAAACGGCGGCACTTGTTTTTCATCTCTACCGGAGTGATGACAGATGTCTCATCGATCACCAGATCCATCCCAAAGAAGCTGTCTTGAGCAGCGGAAAGATCGTCCCACTGATCCAGTGAGATCTCTCCTTTGTGTATATCTTCGAGCGGAACGGATGATGTCATGGAAAGAAGTCTTTCGCCGAGCTGGGTATTTGCCATCTCGAGGCTGAATACCATAACTTTCTTGCCGATTGAAGCGGCGTGCTCAGCTATGTTAAGAGCGAACGCTGTCTTTCCGACACCCGGCCTGGCGGCCAAAATGATAAGGTCTGTCTTCTGAAGTCCTCCGAGTATCTTGTCTACATCTCTGAAACCCGTTGGGATACCTTTTTCTTTTCCTCCCTTTTCGAGTTCCTGGAGCTGTCTGATATTCTCGTAGATGACCTCGTTTATATCCACGTAGCTGGATCTCTGTGATTTGTGCGCGATCTCAAGGATCCGCTGTTCAGCGTTGTCCAGTATATCTTCAGGTGGAAGTTCCGAAGAATATGCCGCGTCTCTGATGGACTCAGCTTCGTTTATCAGCTGACGCATTTTGGATTTATCCGCAACAGTCTCGGCATAGTATTTGGCATTAGAAGGTACGATCGCCTCATCGATCAGCCTTGAGAGATAGGTCATTCCTCCTACCATATCTGAGGTCTTTCTTTGTTTGAGCGCGGAGTAGACTGTAGTGATATCTATGCCCGTGCCCTTTTGATCCATGTCAAGCATGGTCTTGAAGATCTCTTGATGCTCTCTGAGATAGAAATCTTCAGGCCTTAAGATCGCACTGCAATCAGCCCTGGCATCCCTGTTTTTGAGCATGGATCCAAGGACTGCCTTTTCGGCGTCTATATCTGTTGGCGGAAGGAGTACATCTTTTCTTTCTTCGTCCATTACGCTTCGCCGCCCTCAATGCGGATCTTTACCTTAGCGCTTACTTCAGGGAAGAGCTTTACTTCCACTTCGTAGTTTCCTGTCTCTTTGATAGGCTTATCGAGCACGATCTTTCTCTTATCGAGTTCTTCACCGGTCTGCTCTTTGATAGCCTCAGCGATATCCATCGATGTGATCGAACCGAAGAGTCTGCCGCCTTCTCCGACCTTAGTCTTTACGATGACCGTATCTGCGGAAAGTTTAGCAGCGAATGCCTCGGCTTCACCCTTTTCCTGGGCGTATTTCTCAGCTGCCTTAGCTTTTTCTCTTGCGATGGCTTTCTTGTTTGCCTCTGTAGCCTCAACTGCAAGACCTGCAGGGATCAGCCTGTTTCTGGCGTAACCGTCGCTTACCTTAACGATCTCTCCTGCCTTACCTGAACCTTTAACGTCTTTTTTCAGAATAACTTCCATTTTCTTTTATCCTTTTCTACCTGATAAGTTCTATCTCCATTGTTTTGCTCAGAGTCCTTTTGCGCTCTTCTTCTTCGCGCTCAAGATACTCTTTGACCATCTTCTTAAGATCTGCCAGCACCTCGGCTCTTGGCCTGTCAGTCTGTGCGGCTGCTGATGTGAAGTGACCGCCACCTCCCAGTTTTTCCATAAGGGTCTGAACGTTGATCTCGCCCAGAGACCTTGCGCTTACTATTGTCTGGCCCCTTTCGTTTCGCCCGAGAGCGAATGTCGCTTTTATGCCTTTTACTGTCATCAGTTCATCAGCGACCTGCGCGTTGACTATCATCATGTTGCTTGTGATGCCGTCTGTTGTCGTGAATGCTATGCCGCTTTCTGTGAACTCAGCACTCGCGATAGCGTTTGCTTTGGTGATGAAGTCTTCCTGGCTGATCTGGAAGAATCTCTTCACTTCTGTGGTATCTGCGCCTCCGCGTTTCAGCCACGATGCCGCTTCGAAAGTCCTTACTCCTGTTCTTCCGGAGAAGTTGTTGGAATCTACCATGATCCCGGCGAGCATGCATTCCGCTTCGAGTTTGTTGATGAACCTCTTCTGTGAGAAGTGCTGCAGCATCTCTGCCATGAGTTCACTGGCCGATGAAGCATACGATTCTATGTATGCGACTGCCGCGTTCTGATACGAATCTTCTGTCAGTCTGTGGTGATCTATGATCACTTTTGTCTTGCATGCCTCAACTAATTCAGGACTCTCAACGAGAGAAGGCCTGTTGGTATCGACGATTATCAGAAGTGATTTATCTGTCACCATTCTGAGAGCTTTCTCGGGCTTGATGATTTTGTAATCATCTGCGTCGACTACATGGTTATATACGGTATCGAGGGCTTCATTGTGCTTCTCGATCACTATATAAGGTTCTTTGCCGAGGAAGCTGCACATAGCGCTGGCTCCGATAGCGGACCCGAAAGAGTCCATATCAGGCCAATGATGACCCATGATAAACACTTTATCCGCGTCTTTTATGAGTGCTTTCAGGGCATGTGCGATCACTCGCGATTTTCCGCGGTTGTTCTTCTCCATAGCCTGGAGAGTTCCGCCAAAGTACTTAGTGCCGTCATCGGTCTTGACGACCGCCTGATCTCCACCGCGTCCGAGCGCAAGCTCCAGCGCTGCCTCAGCAAGTTGCTGAGACTCCATTATCGATTCGTCTGAAATTCCTGCTCCGATGCAGATCGAGATCGGAAAATCTATCGCAGGCTCAATGTCCCTTACTTCGTCCAGAACACTGAAATTGTCCTCGATCATCTTCTTTATGGAAGAACGGTTTGTGTACATGACATATCTGTCATCGTCAGTACTCATTACAGGTGAGTTGTATGAGTTTCCCCATTTTCTCAGTATGCCGTCGATCTGCGAAGGTATCACGCGCTTGTAATCCTCAGGAGCACTGGCTATGAGTTCTTCATAGTTGTCGATGTTGATATGCAGTATAGCCGCGCGCTCACTTTCGAGCCTCGATTTGAAAGCTTCTCTTCCGGATACCTCATCAAAGAAAACGGTCACGTTTTCATCGGGTTTAACATCTTCATTTACCCAGAGTTTGAAGACTTTGTTGTTTCTGTCGATGACTATCTCTTCTGAATTTGCTTCGAAGAGCTGTTCACGCTTTACTCCTGTCAACGCAAAAAACTTGAGTCCTTTGATATCCTCATATGGGAATACTTTCTGAACGCGGTGATTGGCCGCTTTGATACATCCTTCCTTATCTACAATGCAGACCGGAATAGGGATGTTGTCAATAAATAGATTGTCCATGATCTTTAGTCCCGCTATTTGAAGGCGTCTCTCAATGAGTCAATTAATCTGTTGAGCTCGTCTATACTGTAGTATTCGAGCTCGATCTTTCCTTTGCTTTCATCCCCGTTGATACGTACTTTTGTTCCAAGCAGAGTCATGAGTTCCCGCTCAACTGCTTCGGTCTCAGCAGTCTTGACCGGAGTCTTAGTATCCGTTTTCGGTTTACGCCGTTTGCGATCGGGTCTAAGCTCGTCTTTGACTTTCTCTGCGAGTCTTTCGGTTGCTCTGACAGAAAGGTCATTCCTGATGATCTTGTCCGCGATCTCTTTCTGCTTGTTTTTATCAGGTATATTAATGATAGTGCGTCCGTGTGCTGCAGACATTTGTCCGCTTGACACGTATTGCTGTATTTCTTCCGGCAGCTTCAGGAGTCTGATGCTGTTGGCTATGTATGTCCTGCTCTTGCCAAGTGAAGACGAGACCTGTTCCTGTGTAAAGCCGTATTTCTCAGTCATTGATCTCAGACCAAGGGCTTCCTCGATAGGGTCGAGGTCTTCTCTTTGCATATTCTCTATGATAGCTACGATGGCGTTTTGGCGGTCATCGAAGTCACGTACGATGCAAGGCACTTTTTTCAGCTTTGCTATCCTTGATGCTCTCCAGCGACGCTCACCTGCTACAAGTTCATATCCGTTTTTACTTTCCCTTACGATCAGAGGTGAAATGATGCCATTGGTCTTAATGGATTCGGCCAGTTCGTTAAGCTTGACCTCGTCAAAATTCTTCCTTGGCTGAGCGCTGTTAGGAATAATATCGTTTATGTCTATATAGAGGACTCTGTCTTCGTTGTCTTCGGCGGCTTTCGCTCGCTTGCCTGAGACTTTTCTCTTTTTATTATCCGTGGTGTCTGGTGATGGGGTCGCCTGTTCTTCAGGTGCTTCTGTCAGATCTTCTACTACAGGCACCGCATCTGCGAACAGCGCGTCCAGACCTCTTCCCAGTCCTGCTTTCTTTGCCATATCAGTTTCCGCTTTCTTTGCTTGCTATTCTCTTAGTGCTTAGCTTTCTTTCTTGCCCTGTCTCTGGCAAGGAATTCTTTTGTGAATTCCTGATATGCCTTAGCTCCCGGGGCACTCGGATCGTACTCGATGATAGGCTTTCCATAACTTGGAGCCTCAGCAAGTCTGACATTACGAGGGATGATAGTGTCATAAAGAGCTTCACCAAAGAAGTTCTTTACATCCTCTACGACGGCCTGGGACAGGTTTGTCCTGCCGTCAAACATGGACAATATTACTCCGTCGATGTACAGATCAGGATTCATTCTCTTTCTGACCATCTCTATGGTACTAATGAGCTGGCTTACTCCCTCTAACGCGTAGAACTCGCACTGAATAGGTATGAGTACGCTGTCAACGGCAGTAAGTGAATTGATCGTAAGAATACCAAGTGAAGGCGGACAGTCTACGAGAATGTAGTCATAATCCGCTTTTACCGCATCGATGACTCTCTTTAATCTTCCTTCTCTGCCTTCGAGCTGTGCAAGTTCCACCTCTGCCCCGGCAAGATCGACGCTGGCCGGAATGATGTAAAGGTTGTTTGTATTCGTTGGAAGTACAGCTTTTTTTACATCAAAGCTCGTGTCTATCAGCGCGTCATAAAGTGTATTCTTCAGAGTCCTCTTGCGGATGCCAATACCACTTGTTGTATTGCCCTGCGGATCAATGTCCACCATCAGAACTTTCTTGCCTTTATAGGCGAGTCCTGCTGCCAGATTGATATTTGTAGTAGTTTTGCCTACGCCACCTTTCTGATTGAAAATAGCGATTGCTTTGCCCATGATTTCCTCCTGCGGAACATAAATCCCCATTTAACAGTTTGGAGTCATTTTACTACCTTTGGCAGATGTTTTCTACTTTATATATGCGATTTAAAGTGATGTTTTGGTGAAATGCGCGGTTTTTATAATGTGCAAGATACAGATTGTGTCATTTGAAGAATCTAACTACTACATATAGAGGTGAAGAAAATGTTTCACGTGAAACATTTGAATTAAATATTTAGTTCAAAATGCTTTCTATTTCATAACAACTTCGTTGCAATGTAGAAAGCATAGATCTTCGGTGACACGCACCTGCGATAGATGCGAGAGCGTGTCTGTAAACGAAGCATAACGAGTTCTTTTGGTAAATAATCAGTGATACTATTGTTTCACGTGAAACAATTACTTTGTCTTGGTGATTACAAGGAAGACGTGGCCGGCGATTTCTTCCGGCACATCTAAGTATTCTTCGACGCGTTCGAATTTGCCGCCGAAACGCTTGATCGTAGATGCGGCTTCATCGAGTTCAGCGCCGTAGTTTTCGCCTTTATAGGAAATGAAGTGCCCTCCTTGCTTTACGAATGGGAGGCACCAGGTAGAAAGGGTTTTAAGATTTGCAACGGCGCGCGAGATGCAAAGATCATAGGCTCCGCCATGCGGAGGCTTCCGATTAATTTCTTCGGCGCGGGCATGAAGCGTTTTGATGTTATGGACGCTTAGGGCTTCAGAGAATTCGTCTATTACTTTGAGGCGCTTCAAAGTCGAATCAAGTAGGACGAATTCTTTTTCCGTGCAAGCGATGGCAAGGAGCGCGCCCGGAAAGCCCGCGCCTGTTCCTACGTCTATAATTCTTTCTGCTTCTTGGAATTCAGGCAGATTTAAAATGGATAGCGAGTCGATAACATGCTTTATGATCGCTTCATCTTTGTCCCTGACGGCCGTCAGATTGATATGCTCATTTCTTTCAAGGACCATATCAAGATAAGAGAGCACTCGACTCGCATTTTCTGTGCCGATTGATTTTTCTACATAATTGATCAGATCATCGTAAGTGTTATTCACTTTGAGCGCATCTCCTTTTCAAGCCATATAAGCAATACATTTATATCCGCAGGGGACACGCCGCTTATGCGACTTGCCTGTCCGACAGTCATAGGTTTGATCTCACTTAGCTTTTGTCTGGCCTCAAGCCTGAGTCCGCCTATTGAATGGTAATCTAGTTTTTCTGATAGTTTTTTATTCTCAAGATTTTGAAATTTTTCTACTTCGTTGATCTGCTTTTGGATATATCCGTCATACTTAAGCATCACCTCTACCTCAGCTGCTTCATTGGCAGTAAGAGAAGGGCGATCATTATCGTCTATCTCTGCAAGATCTTCATACCTTATCGCAGGTCTTTTAAGGATCTCCGCAAAGGTCTGATTTGCTGTTTCTGATATTTCAGAAAGCTTCCTCTCATAAGCATCGTTATCTGCCTTAAGAGTTTCTGCCTCATGTCTTTTCAGAAAGTCCCTGAATGTTTGGATATCTATCCTCTGTTTCTTTAGTCTTTCAACTTCAGCATCGACCTTTGCCTTCTTATCCAGATATCTTCTATATCTTTCTTCACTCACAGATCCCATCTCATAGCCAATTCCTGTCAGCCTCCTGTCAGCATTATCCTGCCTGAGTAAAAGTCTGTATTCAGCTCTTGATGTCATGATCCTATAAGGTTCATTTGTACCCTTTGTAACAAGATCATCAATAAGTACCCCTATATAGGCCTGATCTCTTCTTAGAACAAGAGGATCCTTAGCCTGCAGCTTTCTTACAGCATTGATACCGGCGATAAGTCCTTGTGACGCGGCCTCCTCATAACCTGAACTGCCGTTGAACTGACCGGCACAAAAGAGGCCATCCATAAGTTTGCTTTCAAGGCTTGGTTTAAGCGAAAGAGGATCGATGCAATCGTATTCTATAGCATATGCGGGACTTAGTATTTCAGCATGTTCAAGGCCTTTGATCGTAGAATAAAAAGCATGCTGAACATCTTCAGGCAAACTTGAACTCATACCCTGAATATACATAAGATCTGTATCAAGTCCCTCCGGTTCTACGAAAAGCTGGTGCCTTTTTCTGTCCGTAAAACGCGCAACTTTGTCTTCAATAGACGGACAATATCTTGGTCCAACTCCTACTATATTTCCGGAATACATAGCAGATTTTTCAATATTATCTCTGATGATCTTATGAGTATCATCATTCGTATATGACAGCCAACACGAGATCTGATCGATATCGTATTCTTTATCCTCATTCATAAAACTGAATGGGACTACTTTCTTATCTCCCTTTTGCTCGGTCATAAGATCATAGTCAAGCGTATCTTTGTGCATTCTGGCAGGAGTCCCTGTCTTGAATCTGCGAACAGGAAATCCCAGTTTTCTCAGCTGCACACCAAGACTTGTTGAAGGTCTGAGTCCTGATGGGCCAGATATCTTTACATCATCACCGATGAATATTTTGCCTCCGAGAAAAGTTCCGGTGCAAATAATAAGAGCTCGGCATGAATAATCGCGTCCTTTTGAAGTCTTGATACCACTGACCGTACCTATGCAGTTTTCTGTATTGCTTTTCTCATTATTATCAATATGTTTTGAAAAACCGGTATTTTCAGCAGAAATCAGCTCTGTGACTTCGTCTTCTATAAGATCAAGATTATCCTGTGACCTAATAGTTAAAAGCATCTCTTCGTGATAGCGCTGCTTATCTGCCTGAGCGCGAAGAGAATGTACAGCAGGGCCTTTTGAAGTATTGAGCATCTTAGACTGAATAAAAGTCTTGTCGATGTTAATACCCATTTCTCCGCCAAGAGCATCCACTTCTCTGACAAGATGTCCTTTCCCGGTACCTCCGATGGAAGGATTACACGGCATCATTGCGACCGACTCTATATCTGTACAGAACATAGCAGTCTTCATTCCCATACGGGCACAAATAAGCCCGGCCTCGCATCCTGCGTGCCCGGCTCCTATCACTATGATGTCATAATCAAAATTTTTAATATCTTTTATATCTTTCATTAAATATATCTTCTATTTTCCAAGACAAAATTTACTGAATACTGTATCCAGTACTTCATCTCCGATTTCTTCACCTATTATCTTGCCGAGAGCATCATATGCATAGTGAGCTGAAAGTTCTGCAACTTCAAGTGGTTCTCCATTTTGAAGCATATTGATAGCTTCACTGAGATTTTCAATAGAATCCCTGAGCATATTTATATGACGCTCATTTGTAATGATGTTCATTTCGTTTACATTGATCGAAGCGATCTTAAATATCTCACCTATAGCCTCAGACACTTTGTGAGCAGCTTCAAGCGCTCCTTTACCGACAAGCGATGTGGTTATAGTACTTATTCCCGGAAGCCTTCTTTTTATCTCTTCTTCACTTACTGATTTTCCGAGATCTTCTTTATTTATCACTGCAAGCATGTGATCTGTGTTCAATTTTCTGGCATAGCTGAGCACTTGTTCATCCTCTTCATCCAAAGGACGACTTCCATCTATTACCAAAATAACAAAATCAGCCTGAGAGATGGCTTGGGTAGTGCGCTCAATACCTATTTTCTCTACTTTATCATCTGAATCTCTTAGGCCTGCAGTATCAATGAGTACCATTGGGATCCCATCAACAGATGCACTTTCTTCGACTGTATCTCTTGTCGTTCCGGGAATATCTGTAACTATGACTCTCCCTTCTCCGAGTATTGCATTCATAAGAGAACTCTTTCCGGCATTTGGTTTTCCGGCTATGACAGCTCTTATCCCTTCGCGTGCGATCCTTCCTATCGAAGCAGTATTTAAAAGTTGCTCAACATCTTCATATACTCTTTTAAGATCGTTGATAGTATAAAAATGAATATCTGCACTATCGTTATAATCTTCATCAGGATAATCTATATCCACTGCCATCTGAGCAAGAATATCTAAAAGTGCTTTTCTTATCTCTCTGATATTTTCTCCAAGACGTCCTTCTCTTTGTGATTCAGCTATGCTAAGAGAGATATCTGTCTTAGCTTTGATTATATCTATCACAGCTTCAGCCTGACTAAGATCCATCTTTCCATTCAGAAAAGCAAGCTTCGTGAATTCACCCGGTTCTGCCATTCTGATATCCTTAGTATTTGAACGAAGTATAGCTGAAAGTATGTTTTTTAGAGAAACATTGCTGCCATGTGCCTGAACTTCAAGCATATCTTCTCCAGTGTATGATGCAGGAGATTTCATAAATAAAAAGATTGCCTCATCAATTATTTCTGATGAAGCATCATTTGAATCAGATACTACCTTTCCAAAATATGCGTGTCTTGGTTTTATTTCTTCCGGGCAGTTTTTCATGATCCTGCGCATGATACTCATACTCTCAGGACCACTGACTCTTACTACTCCTATTCCTCCCTCTCCGGGTGCTGTCGATATTGCTGCTATTGTTTCTGACATAATGATTTAATTTCTAAGATAAATTATTTAATAAATTCATTATCATCCGCGATCATCATACGTATCGCTTCTATCGCTACGCGAATAGCAAGATCAGTATCGTGTTCCTGTGGATTAGGAAGTCCGGCTTTTTCCCTTTCCTGATTTGCCACTACGAGAAAACACGATCCAACTCTGACTTTTCTATACGCACCGACAATAAAAAGTGTAGATGATTCCATTTCGGAAGCTTTACAACCGAGTCTTAGCCATGCATCCCATTTATTGAGAAGTTCGTGACTGTTAGGCAGAGCTTCAGGCATATGCTGTCCATAGAATGCATCTTTACATTGAACAACACCGGTATGATAATTTGCACCGAGCTTACGAGCAGCTCTCATAAGAGAAGAAGCTGCGAGAACATCAGGAACTGCAGGATACTCTATAGGAGCATATTCTTTTGAAGTACCATCCATCCTGACAGCGCCGGTAGCAATAACAATATCTCCGCCCTTAACATCTAGATCCATACCTCCGCAGGTACCGACTCTTATAAATGTTTTTCCTCCGACATTGCAAAGCTCTTCCAGAGCTATTGAAGCTGAAGGCCCGCCTACGCCTGTAGATGTGCAGCTTACTTTTACTCCGTCAAGATAACCTGTGTATGTAACAAATTCACGACTCTCAGCTACCTTTTTAGCATCATCAAAATATGCTGCTATTTTAGGAACCCTATGAGGATCTCCGGGAAGAATAACATATTCTCCTATATCTCCGGGTCTTAAACCTACATGATATTGATATCCTCCGCCTTCTGTATAATCAACCATTTTTTACCTCTATTTAACAAATTCTAATGGTAAATAATATTATAAAATGTATTTAAATTTAATAAATATATTATGAATATTATAAATTTATTTAAAAAAATTACTATTTTTCGATAATTTTTGCTGCTTTTACAACTCTGCTGGTGCCGAGTCTGTTAGCTCCTGCTTTTATAAAATCTTCTGCTTCTTCAATACCTTTTATACCACCGGCAGCCTTTACTTTTACATTCTTTCCGACGTTCTTTACCATAAGTTTTACATCTTCAAGTGTTGCTCCGCCACTGCTAAATCCTGTAGAAGTCTTTATATAATCAGCACCTGCAAGAGTAACTATCTCACAGAGCTTTACTTTCTCTTCTTCAGTAAGAAGACATGTCTCTATTATTACTTTAAGGATATGATCATCACATACTTCTTTGATGGTCTCTATTTCATTTTCAATATCTTCCCATCTTTTATCTTTTACCCAGCCTATATTTATGACCATATCTATTTCATCAGCACCATTATCAATGGCATCACCGGTCTCAAATACTTTGACAGCTGTAGTTGAATATCCATTTGGAAAACCTATTACTGTGCAAATCTTTAAATTTTCATCTGCATAAGATTTTGCCTGAGCTACATATGAAGGAGGAATACAAACACTTGCAGTTTCATATTTAATTCCATCATCTATAACATTCTTTATTTCTTCCCAGGTAGCTGTCTGACTGAGCAATGTATGATCACAATATTTTAATATATTTTCAATATTCATAATATCTTTACTCTTTTTCTTCTAAAAAATAATATCTATATTATTAATATACTTTAGCATGAAAATATATAAAAGTACTTTCAATATAGAAGAGGTCATTATGTTCAGGAAGCAGACATTCCGCAGCGCCGACAATAATGACCTCTATTAATAACTTATAAATATTAAAAATAATATTTTAATTCATTCTGATAGGAAGGATCAGATATGTATATTTATCTCCTTTTAAAGGTTTGATGATGGCCGGGCTTACGCTGTCTTTGAAATTGATACTTATCTCTTCATCATCAATGACAGAAAGAGCATCTTTAAGATATTTTGAATTGATACCAATATTCAATTCTTCTCCATCATTTATTATTTCTACCTTTTCTTCGATATTACCCTCTTCATTAAGAGATGTAATAAAAATCATATCTTTTCCAATGTTGAATCTAATAAGGTTATTGTTTTGTACTGATGCCAGAAGTGAAGCTCTTTCAGTACTTTTAAGAAGATCATTTCTTTTAACTCTTATATTAATATTTCCTTCTTTATTTAAAATTCTTTCATAATCAATGAACTTACCTGAATAAGTGTTGATGATAACTTTATTATTATCGAATTTCATTATTACTTTATTATCCACTATTTCAAAGCTCATCTTATCTTCGCCATCATCTTCAATAAACTTAGCGACTTCCATGATAAGCTTGGCTGGAATAATAACACTTACATTTACATTATTATCAACATCTATTTTGTAAGTAGCAATTCTGTATGGATCAACTCCAACCATTTTCATACTTCCATCTTTTATCTCAAGAAGTACTCCGGTTATTATCCTGTTGAATTCATCAGTTGATGCGCTGAATGCAGTCTTTTTTATGATTTTCTTTACATCATCTTTACTGAGGTAAATAACATTTTCACCCTCATTCAATAAGATCCTCGGATATTCATCTCCTTTGAAACAAATAATCTCAGAACTTGAACCGGCACATTTTATATTGATCTTATTCTTTTCATCGATATGATCTATCATCATTTCATCTTCAGGAAGTTTAGAAATGATGGCGCTGAAAAGTTTGAAAGGAACAACAAATTCACATGCTCCTTCTGATTCAACATTAATAACTACTTCTGTAGTCATATTAGTATCTGTTGAAGTAAGGCTCATTTTGTTATCTTCTACTTGTACGAGAATTCCTTCCAGTATGTTTGAAGTAGTTCTTACAGGAACAGAATGAGATACATTATTAAGAGCTTTATTAAGTTCTGTTCTGTTACAGTAGATCTTCATGACATTTCCTTTCGCTTGCTATTTATTATTATTTAATGATTTTAGTAGTTATAGTATAACCTGTTGAATATGTGGAAAACTTTTATATCCACTGATTTTATTTCAGTTGATCAAATGATTTTAGTTAATAAATACCTTTAAAATCTATTGAATGTTTATTGAAAATTATTTATCTCTTCCCGGAATGAAGTTTTGCTCTTAATGTTTCAACATTTTCATAGAGCGATTCATCGTATTTAAGTTGTTCTTCTATTTTTTCTATTGAATGAATAACAGTTGAATAATGTCTGTTTCCAAAAAGCTTTCCGATCTTAGGAAGAGAAAGATCTGTTTCTTCTCTGCATAGATACATAGCTATCTGTCTAGGCAGAGTTATCTCAGCATTTCTCTTAGGAGAATCCATATCAGCGATTTTTATCTTATAGTGATTAGCAACTAAAGATCTGATACGTTCCGGAGCTACAGCTTGTTCATTATCTTTGATGATATCCTTTAAAATGCTGCGGGCATTATCTACTGTTATAGGATCATTCAAAAGTTGAGAAAGTCCGATAACTCTATTATATGCTCCTTCAAGTTCCCTTATATTGTCTTTTACCTGATTTGCTATAAGATTGAGGACATCGCTTACTTCACCATCTATTTCTATCTCTGACTTTTCAGCCATATTTCTCAAGATAGCTACTCTTGTCTCATAATCAGGAGGCTGGATATCTGCTATCATATTCCAGCTGAATCTTGTCCTGAGTCTTTCATCAAGTCCCTTAAGACTTCCCGGAGGACAATCACTTGTAATAACGATCTGTTTGTTATTCTGATAAAGTGATTCGAATGTGTGGAAAAATTCTTCCTGGGTCGCTTCTTTACCCTGTAAAAACTGGATATCATCTATAAGAAGAACATCTAATTTTCTGTACTTATTTCTGAAAGTCCTTGTTTTACCATCATTGATGGCAGTGATAAGTTCGTTTGTGAACATTTCAGATGAAACATAAAGGACCTTAGATGAAGGATTATTTCTTATAATATGGACGCCAATAGCCTGCATCAGATGGGTCTTTCCGAGACCTGATCCTCCATAAATGAAAAGAGGATTATATATATCACCCGGGGCTTCAGCTACTGCAACAGAAACAGCATGTGCGTATTTATTTGAATTACCAACAACAAAATTTTCGAATACGAATCTCGGATTGAAAAGTTTTTCCTGATTCAAAGGATTTTTCATCCTTGAGGTATCTATATTCTTGATTTCATATTCTTTTTCTGGCTTTATTACTATTCTGAACTTTTTATCTGTGCTGCTGTTGATAGCATTTTCTATCTGGATCAGGTAATGATCATTTATATGAGAAATGAGCTTGGCTTGATTTGGCCAAGCAAGATAAATGACCCCGGAATCTTCCTCTATGTGATGTATCCTCAGAGGAGCCAACCAGGTATTGTAACTGAGTTCTGTATTATGTTCCTTAAGAAAATTGAGGGTGGTCCCCCATATCTTGTTTTTATCCACTTCTGTCTCCTAACGGTTGTGAATTCATTTTACATTGAGTTTTCCACATATGCAAAGGCTAAAATCACTAGAAAATGCATATGTTATGATGATTCAAAAAAATAGTTTTCCACATCTTGTTGATAAAGTTGTTAATAATTAAGAACAATCACTACATGTTGTGTATAACGTGATTTTTGATAGAAATGTATTAAATTTAAAATAATAATTGAGGAGTTAACTGCTCTGCCATTGCCTTGACTTGAATTATTCTTTAACTTATAATTGTTTGGCTTATGTCCTTGGAATTTAGAGGGCATGATAAATACATTATTCAGAGATGTAAATATATTAGTAAAAAGGAGTAAGAAAATGAAAAGAACTTATCAGCCTAAGAAAAGGCAGAGACTTAAAGAGCACGGCTTCCGTAAAAGAATGGCAACAGCCAACGGCCGTAAGGTACTCAAAAGAAGAAGAGCAAGAGGAAGGAAGTCCCTCACTGCTTAATTATTGGTGTCAGGATGAGAGACCACAGCGAACTTACACTGCGTAAACAGCGTGACTTCTCTAGGGTATATAACAGAGGAAAGTCCAAGGGAAGCAGATTTGTAGTTGTGCTTTACAAGAAAAACGGACTTGATCATTCAAGGACCGCTTTTGTCGCAAGCAAGAAGGTAGGAAATTCTGTTATGCGCAATCGAGCGCGTAGGCTCATGAGAGAATCTTACAGATCACTCAGTGAAAGAATATCCATCGGCTACGATATCATATTTGTAGCAAGAGCCGGTATTTGCGAACACAAAGAAAATGAAGTAGAAGCCTGCATGAGATCTGCTTTAAAGAATTGTGGACTCATTTAGAAAGACATCAATGGAAAAAAAAGAACAAACTGCAGTACAAAAAGTGTTTATCACGATGGTCAGAGCATATCAGGATGGGATATCTCCATATCTGGGTCAACACTGCCGTTATTTTCCTACTTGCAGCCAATACTATATAGAGGCTGTTCAAAAGTACGGAGCTTTAAAAGGCAGCTGGCTCGGAATGAAGAGAATACTCAGATGTCACCCGGGTCGTCCGGGCGGATATGACCCTGTACCATAAGAACGGAGAAGAGAATGGGAATTATCGCAAAACCTATCGGATATCTTCTGATGTGGATATATCAATTGGTAGGCAATTACGGGATCGCGCTCATCATCCTCACAGTCATTGTAAAGCTGGTGCTCTATCCTCTCTACGCAAAGCAGATCAAATCGACAGCTAACATGTCGGAAATGTCTGAAAAGGCGCAAGAGATACAGAGACGCTATGCAAATGACAGAGAAAAGCAAAACGCGGAAATGCAAAAGCTTTACTCTGAGAGCGGTTTCAATCCTCTGAGTGGATGTCTTCCGATGCTCATTCAGTTTCCTATCATCATGGGACTGTTCACACTTCTGAGAAATCCGATGAAGTATATGCCTGCAGGCAGCGAAATGATCTTTGCAAATCACGAATCATTCCTTTGGATACAAGATCTCGCTCAGCCTGATAAATGGATATTGCCTCTTGCAGCCGGAATCTCCACTTTCGTCGCATTCAGCATGAATTCGGCGATGACACAGCAGCCGGGTGCAAGTGCAGGTCAGACCAAGGCAATGAACGCAATCATGAAATACTTCTTCCCACTGAGTATTCTTTGGCTCGCCCGTTCCTACCCGGCAGGTCTTGCTATCTACTGGGCCGGCGGTCAGTTTATGCAGATTTTCTTCAACCTCAGGATCAATAAGATCAAAGATCAGATGAAAGAGGAAAAAGAACAGCGCATGATCGCTCAGAGGGCAGAGAAAGAACTCAGCAGGAAAAAGAGAGTCAGAATGAAAGGAAGTTATTAATAAATGAGATCTTCAGAAAAATGGGGAGTCGATGTTGATACCGCCGTGGATCTCGCACTTAAAGAACTCAAAGCAGACAGAGATGATGTGGAGATAGAAGTACTTGAAGAGTCATCGAACGGATTCCTCGGAATCGGATCCAAGCTCGCAAGAGTAAGAGTGACCGTCAAAGAAGAGGCAGAACCACAGACTAAAGAAAAAGCAACATTCGACGATATAGATGCAATACTTGCAGGCTTGCCTGAGAATTCAGCTCAGCAGCTGCCAGATGAAGTAAGAGCCGACTACGACAAGTTCGAAGCCGAAGAAAGAGAAGACGCAAGAGCCAGAGAAAAGGCTCACGAAGGAGAGAAGAAACGCAAGAATAAAAAGAAATACAGCCTCTCACTCGAGGACACCATGCTTTATGAAGTAAAGAAACTCGAGCCGGCTGAGAATCACCCTCTTGAAGGTTTCCTGAGAGATATCGCTGAGAAGATGGGAATCGATCTCGACTTCAGTGTCAAGGCAGGGGAAGAACTCGTATTTGTGGAGATCACCGGCAAAGATACCGGTACGATCATCGGTAAGAGAGGTTCGACACTCGACGCAGTACAGTGCCTCGCAAGTTACGTAGTAAACAAGGATTCAGACAAATACATCAGAGTCATACTCGATGCTGAAAACTACAGGGCCAAGAGAGAAAAGACACTCGTCAATCTCGCCAACCGACTCGCAGGCAAGGTAGAGAGAACAGGAAGGTCTGTAACACTCGAGCCAATGAATCCTTATGAGAGAAAAGTGATCCACTGCACACTCCAGAGTCATCCGTCAGTGAAGACAAGAAGTGAAGGCAAAGATCCTTATCGCAAGGTTATCATCGAACTTAAATAGGAATCGGGCAAAGATATTTTGCCGGAAGTCATGAAAAAAAAGAAGCCGCGGAATTCACTAATGAATCCTGCGGCTTCTCTTTGATCAACAGAAGATTATGTGAGACTGTGAGAAAAAGTCTGTAAATATGTAACAAGTAAGCCTCCTATGGTAGTATCAAGTTGATGTACCATAGGAGGTTTTGTTATGGCAC
>JAZQBC010000055.1:0-118185 GCA_045545495.1 Anaerovoracaceae bacterium
ACTAATATTTTACCATTACGTTCCGCACTCTAACAGGTGCGGAGCGTTTTGTTTTTTGATAAAACCAAGCATTTTCAAGGCTTTCAGCCGATTTCGCAAAAAGAGCCCGCCGACAGGCGGGCAAGTTAAGAGGCTGCCACATTTTATATTGTGCGACAGCCCCATCTTTTTTGGTAATAATTATTAAGGTCTTTCAAGGTTGATATAATACTCTATCTCAGAGGTTCCCTTTTGAAGGAAAATGATCATATCCATAGATTGAGCCTTTTTTGGGAATTTGATCGAAGATCCTTTTGAGAGCATCTTTTTTGTTACTTTGAGCTTCGACTCTTCCCAGTTTTGGTCATAGAGTCTGGCATCTATTGAGCGGATCTTCCATCCTTTTTTGAGCTTTGCTTTTACACTGACTTTAGTCTTTGATGTTTTACCAAAATATTCGAATTTCTTTTTATTAGTATTTATTGTCTTGCCATTGACTTTCAGACTCTTGAATTCTTTTGGATATTTCTTGACCTTAATGGTCTTTGTAAAAGTCCTTTCTTTTCCTTTGGAGTCCCTGAACTTGATCGTCAGTTTTGTCTTTCCGGCTTTTTTGCATTCTAAACTGTAGATGTATGTATCTACATCTATGCCCTTCGAAAACTTTGCTACGGATTTATTGCTTGACTTTGCCCAAATAATATCTTCGCTATAATTTCCACTATCAGTATATAGAGAAATATCACTGGCAGATCCTGCCCAGAAGTCTCCGGCGTAGCTTAATTTCCAATTGTCACTGGCTGCATTCGCGTTGAACGTGCCAACCGCAATCATACCAAACGCGAGTACAGTTGACAAAACAAGTGATAACGACTTTTTGAATCTTTCTTTCACAGTAACTTCCTCCTTTTGATCTGCCCTTCAATATGCACTATTACACATTGTCAACAGTCATAGTATACAACAAAACCTGTAGGCGGAAAAGAATAATAGCCAGTAAGAATAATGGCGTCTTATTTGGTCAGATCTCAGGCTTGAACGATTCGCAGTTGCCTTCACTGTCGAGAGCGTAGATGTAGTCGCCTATGAACACGCTCCTGTAGAAGTAATCGCTTCCGAGTTTTACAGGCTCGGTATTCTCAAGCGTATCATCTGCCCTGAATACCAGCACTCCGGCCTCATATTCATACGCAGGCTCATACAGAGTGTCTTCATCGGTTTCAGCGTCAAGGATATCCCCGCCATCGACCAGAGGCTCCACTTCGTTGTACCTGGTTATTCCGTATGGAATAGCGTACCAGCCTGCCTCGCTGTTTGTGGTCAGCGCATGGCTGTCGTCCTGGGCAGGGCTTGTCATTTCCTCGAATTCCTTGCTTGCCTGCACCTTTGGATGCGATGGATCGGATATGTCGAAGAGGACCAGTTTGAGTCCGCTGTCGTATTCCCCTCCGTAGCCGTTGTCCCCGGTAGCATGCCCGATGCCGAGCAGCTTTCCTTCGCCGGCAGGAACGAGAAGGGTAGAGAAGCCGTCGATCATGACCTCGCCCTCGATACTCGGTTTTTTAGGATCAGCCAGATCGATTATGAACAGCGGATCGATGGCTTCGTAAGTTATGACGTAAGCCTTGCTTCCGATGTAGCGCACGGCCTTGATGCTCTCATTTCTCGCAAAGCCTGTCACTTTGCCCGCTTCTCTCAGAGACTGATCGAGTACATAGAGATTGTTCACATCTATACCGTTCCTCTCTGATGTGGTGGCGATCCTGAGATAGTCGTCAGCTTCATCCATGGCGAAGCGGTTCACTATATACCCACGCACTTTGGCAGTGCCGTTGAACTTGATGTTCAGACCATCAAGGCTGGCTCTGGCTATACGCGTATACTCATTGCCGCTTTTGTCATCCCATTCCATGGAGAAGGCGTAGAGGTTGTGGTCATTGCAATATATGTCCTCAGTAGCGCCGAATACTGCTTTGGCCTTGTATCTGCTCTGTTCGCCTGAAGATATATCGACCGCGCTCAGTACTATGAATGAACAGCTCTTTGGATTTGGAAGGCTGCAGATATCTGTAGGGGAGAGCCCTGCGAAATTGTCGCCCATGCCGCATTTAGGTATGTAGCGCCCGCCGCGATACACCATATCTTCAGTGACCAGGTACAGATAGTCGCCGACCATGCGGCTCGTAATGATATCTCCGCTCTGTCTGAAGCTGGATACCATAACAGGCGAGCTTCTGTCGCTTATGTCATATACCACGATGCCCGAACTTCCTTCGTCATCGCCGGTGTAGAACCTTCCTACTGTGACAAGTATGTCGTCTTTGATATATATGTCCTGTACGTAGTTGTCGATGCTGCCGGCTCCGACTGTAGCGACTTTTTCCGTCTCGCCATCTCTTGCGGAAAGTATAACTACTTCCTTATCTTCGTTCACATAATAGATGTACTTCCCGTCTGTTTTGACAATGTCCGCTTCATCAACATCTTCTACTTGGAGGAAAGTCTCAGAATGGGATGAAGAGGAACTTCCGGTATCTGATGAACCTAACGATTTAGGTGAAGCAGGATCTGACTCCACAGCTGAATCTACAGCCCCCGATTCTTCAAGGACCTCTATATCATCACCAGATGTGTAGAATTCGCGCTCATAGAACTGCGGAGAAGAAGCCGGGTCCATGCTTTTTATCATGTTCTTGATTTCGCCGTCACTCTTAAAGGTATAAAGCTCTCCGCCAGAGGCTGATGTGTCAGGCGGCGCTGTCACGACAGAGTAGATCCCGGATATGCCAAACACTGCGACTAAGAGCGCTGCTGCGACACCCATGATGCGCTTCACAGGGATCTTTTTCTTGGCGACCTTCCACTCTGTTTCGACAGGTGAAGTCTTTTCGTCCTTAGCGTCTTCTGCGTCAAGCATCCTGAGTATGCTGTCTTCGGAAAGACTTTCCGGTGACTTGACGCCGTCATCGTCAAAAAGGCTCTTTATATATTCGTTATTGTCATTCTTATTGTTGTTCATAGTGATTCTCCCTGAGATAAGAACTCTCTCATTTTCGTGAGGCTTCTCGAAAGCTTAGATCTTACCGAACCGGAGCTAAGGCCGGTCTGCTCTGCGATCTCATTGCTTTTGAGCCCCGCCACAACAGAAAGGAGCACGATCTCTCGCTCGTCGTCTTTGAGTATGTCAAGCGCCTCAGCAAGCTCTATCGCTTTATGGTTATCGTTCGACGGATCAGCGCAACCCGAATCTTGGACGAGCGATGGGATCTTTCGCTCATCGATCATCTGTCTGATCCGTTTCGCGCAGCATGCGGAAAGAATCCTGAAGATCCAGCTGCCAAAGGCCTCCGGGTCTCTCAGCGCAGATATGCCTTTCCACGCCTGAAGCACGCAGTCAGAAACGGCGTCTTCGGCATCCTCGGGATTTCCGAGCTTGTAGAAGGCGTAACGATAGAGCCGGTCCTTATACAGACCATAGAGCTGGCAAAATGCCTCCTTACTCCCGCCTATTGAATTGTTGACCAATTCTTCTTTCATGTCTTTTTCCTCTTTAGAGAGCTCTCATAATAATAGTATCTGAAACGCGGGATAGTGTTGCAAAAGATTTGATATTTTTTGAAGAAAGAAACGTTTTTTGTGTTAGTATATGTGACGTGAAATTAATGCGAACTTCATATATAGGAGATCGAAATGGGAGAAAGAGCAGAAAAGGCTATAGAGAAGCACGCGAGAGGTTATAACTGCTGCCAGGCTGTGGCATGTTCATTCGCGGATAAGCTTGGTATGGATGAATCGACACTTTACAAGGTGTGCGAAGGCTTCGGACTCGGCATGGGCAATGCCAAGGGCGTTTGCGGAGCTATGAGCGGTGCCGCTATTGTCGCAGGGCTTCTTATGAGCGATGGCAATACAGAGGCCGCCGGTATGACAAAGGCAAAGACAACAAAAGCGGCAGCGGCGATGCAGGCTAAATTTACAGAGCGCGTCGGCGCCCTCAGATGCATAGATATAAAGACGGGAAACAACGGCGGCATGTTCACTTCGTGTGACGAGTGCATAAGGATCGCTGCTGAGATAGTAGAAGAGGATCTTGGACTGTAATGGGTAATAATTCTGATCCGAAAAACTTAAGCAACAATAAAAATGAATACAAAATAGGCATACTGTCGATACTGTTCTGCCAGATCTGGTGGGGACTTTGCCCTGTATACTGGCAGGCACTTGAGCCTATAGACTCGTGGAAGATAATACTCTACAGGGTGTTCACCATGTTCGTATTCTCGTATGCTCTTGCCAGGACAAGATACAGCAGGGCGGAGATATTCACTCCTCTAAAAGACAAGTCCGTAAGGAGGCTCTATTTCTTTGCGGGTCTGGTGCTTACTGCCAACTGGAGCATATACATATGGGCCATGGTATCCGAGAGGGTCATACAGTCGGCCATCGGCTATTACATCCAGCCTATCGTTATATGCGTGGTAGGGGTGATCTTCTTCAAGGAAAAACTCACAAAGTACAATATCACGGCGATCTGTCTTGCGCTGATCGCTTTGGTGATCATGCTGATCCACTATGGACAGTTACCTGGGGTAGCTCTCGGCCTTGCCGGCACATGGGCGCTTTACTCTGCCATAAAGAAGGCATCCACTAAGCCTGTGCTGTTGACTCTGGTATATGAAACTATGATCTACTCGGCGATCGCCCTGATAGCCATCGTATACATAGAAGCCAAGGGTATAGGTGTTATCAGCATGCACTTGCCTGGGAAGTACGCCCTTTTATTCCTAAGTGGGCTTGTAACTCTTATACCGGTGGGGCTCTTCGGAGTATCCGCCAAGAGAGTACCACTTCTTGCCCTGGGCTTGCTTGGTTATGTAAGCCCAACGATAACCCTTTTGCTTGGTATATTCGTGTTCAAGGAACCGATTGATATGACGCAGATCATATCGTTCATAATCGTTTGGATCGGTCTCGCGTTCTTCACATACGGAGAGTTCAAACATGCAAGAGAGCAGTGACAAAAGTCACCGCTCCTTTTTTCACTGAAGTTGGAAAGGCTCACCATCATATCAAGCCGCATGTGATCTGTCTGCAAACGACGCTGCACAGGACGTGTATGAGTTCACACAAAAGAATGGGCTTGATATCGATATCCTTATAAACAACGCGGGATTTGGTTACGCAGGTCCATTCGCGTATTCCGGTTGGAAGAAGCAGTACAATATGGTGCAGGTGAATACTACGCGTCCAGGGAGTTCGTCCGAAGTTTCTCAGAGGCTGTTGCTGAGGATGTGAAGGGCAGTGGATAAGCTTTTGGTTATGAATCGTTCACAGAATCTTTACTTGTAAACTTATTAAAAATAATGTATAAGTAAGCATGTCAAATTTAAGTTAGAAATATCGAATCAGGCTGTTCCAATCAGGAACAGCCATTTTTGTAGGATTTGTAAGAAATGGGACTTTTTTACGAAGCAGACAAGACATTTGAGCAGCTGATGGACGAGAAGAAAAACTTCGTGTTCATCGGCGAAGCGGGCTCCGGAAAGAGCGAGATCGTTCTCAACATAGCGGCAAAGCTTGCTGAGAAGACCGGAAAGAAAGTCGACCTGTTCGATCTCGACCAGACAAAGCCTCTCTACAGATCGCGCGACATGCAGAACGCGTTCGAAGAGAAGGGAGTCACGATCCATTATCAGGATCAGTACCTCGACGCGCCTGTTATGGTAGGCGGCGTCAGGGTTTCGCTTGTTTCAGATAATTACACGCTGCTGGATATCGGTGGAGGCCATCAGGCAGCTAAGTTTGCCGGCGCGTACGCGGATCTCCTTTCGAAGGATGACGCAGTCCCTGTCTATATAGTCAATCCGTACAGACCTTGGACAAAAAGCGTCGACTCGATCGACGGCACTATGCAGCACATACTCGGGTCTATGAGGCTCGATCATATATACATTTTGGGAAATCCGAATCTCGGATACGCAACATCAGTTAATGAATTCATGGGGGGTCTTGAAAAGATCGACGAGTTGTTTGATGGCTTTACGACCGTCAACAGCGCATGTGTCCGCAGGGAGATCTTTGAAGAAGCACAAGCTAAGACTGAAAAGTCGCTCGTTCCGATCGATCTCTATCTGACCTACTCCTGGGTTGATTAGTATAAACAAGATATTGTAAGGAGAAGGAGGAATAATTAATGGCAAGAATCGAAATCTACACTGAAGCTTGCAAATCATGCTCCTACTGCGTCATCTCATGCCCTAAAAAGTGCATCGAGATCAGCGACAAGGTAAACTCCAAGGGATATCTCTACGCGGCTACCGTGAAGCCTGAGGACTGCATCGGCTGCGCAATGTGCGCACAGATCTGCCCTGAATCGGCTATAGAGGTATGGAGATAGGAAAGGAGACTGATATGGCAGAAAGAGTATTCATGAAAGGAACTGAAGCGATCGCAGAAGCTGCCGTAAGAGCAGGCTGCCGCTTCTTTGCAGGCTACCCTATCACTCCACAGAATGAGATCCCTGAATACATGGCCAGAAGACTTCCTGAGGTCGGTGGTTCATTCGTACAGGGCGAGAGCGAAGTAGCTTCGGTTAATATGTTGTACGGCGCAGCATCGACAGGTATCAGAGCGATGAGCTCCTCCTCGTCATGCGGTATTTCCCTCTACAGTGAGGGCGTATCCTACTGCGCATCGGCACGTCTCCCAATGGTATATGTAAACGTACAGAGAGGCGGCCCTGGAATCGGAGCCATCCAGCCGGCACAGCAGGACTACATGCAGGCCACAAAGGCTTCGGGCAATGGCGGATTCAGAATGATCGTACTCGCACCGGATTCAGTCCAGGAGTGCGTTGACATGGTCTATGAGGCATATGACCTCGCAGAGAGAGACCAGAACCCTGTTCTGATCCTTACAGATGGTGTTATGGGAACAATGATGGAGCCTGTAGTGCTGCCTCCTATGAAGACCGATGAGGAGCTTGCTGAGTGCAGAGCAAAATTCGCTGACAGAGCTATCGTAGGGCACCCTCTCGGACAGCAGGCATTCTGCAGACCCGGCTCGGTAGGCGATGGCCAGGAACAGGTAAACAAAGAGGCTGCAGCTCTTTACGATACATGGGATAAGGACATCCGTGTAGAAGAGTATATGATGGATGACGCTGAGTTCGTATTCGCGGCTTACGGCATCAGTGCCCGTATCTGCAGGGCTGTCATCAGAGAGCTCAGAGAAGAGGGTATCAAGATCGGAATGATCAGACCTCTCACAGTATCGCCATTCCCTTATGACACATTCAGAAATCTTGACTTCGACAAGATCAAAGGCATCATCGATGTTGAGATGTCGATCCCTGCTCAGATGAGATGGGATATCGACTACGCGATCCAGGGCAAGTGCCCGGTTCACGAAGTTCTGAGATCAGGCGGACAGCTTCTTACCAACGACCAGGTAAAGAATGGCGCAATGGAATTCATTAAGGAGGTGCTGTAATGGCTGAAGAAAAGAAAGTCTATACCAGGACCAAAGGTATCATCGAGGGCGCGGTCTCAGGATTTTGCCCTGGCTGCATGCACTCCACAATTCATAAGATCATCGGCGAAGCTGCCGAAGAACTCGGACAGCTCGATAACCTCGTAAGAGTTGAGGGCGTTGGCTGCTGCGGACTCGGTCAGTTCTACGTAACATGCGATGAGACTATCGCTGCTCACGGAAGAGCGGGCGCTGTAGCAACAGGCGTAAAGAGATCTTCTCCTAACTCACTCGTATATACATATCAGGGCGACGGAGACCTCGCTGCTATCGGACTTGCAGAGACCATGTCCGCTGCTAACAGAGGCGAGAACTTCACAGTCATTTTCGTAAACAACGGTATTTACGGCATGACAGGCGGCCAGATGGCTCCTACCACACTTGTTGGAATGAAGTCCACAACAACTCCTAAGGGACGTGATCCTGAAGAGCATGGATATCCGATGCACATGTCCGAGATCATCAACCAGCTGACTGCTCCTTACTACATCGAGAGAGTAAGCTGCGACACACCTCAGCATGTAATGGCTGCTCGCAAGGCCATCAAGAAAGCATTCCAGTATCAGCTTGAGGGCAAGGGCTACTCCCTGGTCGAGATCGTAACGAGCTGCCCTACAAACTGGGGACTCGACACTCTTAAGTCGCTCGACTTCCTGAGAGACAAGATGTTCACCGAGTATCCGCTCGGAGTATTCAGGGATAAAGGCACAGAGGAGAAGTAGGAGGTAAGCATGGAAAGAAATATGATGATCGCCGGATTCGGCGGACAGGGTGTTATGACAATGGGTAAGCTCCTGGCCGAGGCTACCTCACAGGCTACTGACCTCAACGTCACATTCTTCCCTTCGTACGGAGCTGCCATGAGAGGCGGCACATCCAACTGCTATGTAGTTATTTCAGACGAGCCTATCGGAGCTCCTGTGAGCTACAATCTGGAAGACCTCGTGGTAATGAACGGACCATCGCTCCACAAGTTCCTGCCTAATCTCAAACCGGGCGGAACACTGTTTGTGAACAGCACTATCGTTACAGATAAGATCGAAAGAGATGACATCAAGATCGTCGAGGCTCCTGTTACACAGATGGCTATCGATATCAATAACCCAAGGGCACTCAACGTCATCATGCTCGGCGTTTATGTCGGAGCTACAGACGCTGTTCCTGAGGAAGTAATCGTAAAGGGCATCGAGCACAAGTTTGCTGCAAAGCCACATCTTATCGATCCTAACGTAGACGCTTTCAAGATGGGTCTTGAGATCGGAAGAAAGCAGAAATAGGCATTAATAAGCGAGGGAAATATCCGATAAAGGATATATCTTCAATAAAAAGCGCGTCGCATCTGCGGCGCGCTTTGTCTTTATCTTATTGGTTTTGTGCCTTATGCGTTCAGACCGTTTCTGATCCTGTTCTCTGCGAATTCTGTAGCGATCACGCCTTCAGGCTTTCCGGTCTCCTTGGACTCTTCAAGCATTCTGTAAACGACATTGTAGATGTTGTGTACCTGCTCGAGAACTTTCTCTTTGTCATATGTTGTGAAGGCTTCCTGACCGGCATTGATGACTCCTCCGCCGTTGATGATGAAGTCAGGAGCGTAGAGGATACCGCGTGCCTTAAGAGCTTCACCTGCAGCGTCGTCGTAGATGACATTATTGGCGGCTCCGGCGATAGCCCTGCACTTGAACTGAGGGATAGTCTTCTCATTGACGACTGCACCGAGAGCGCATGGGGCGAAGATATCGCAGTCTACGCCGTAGATAGCCTCTTTGCTGACTTCCTTGGCGCCGAGTTTTTCAACTGCGTATTTCATAGCTTCTTTGTTTGAATTGTTGCAGACTATAAGTTCTGCTCCGCCTTCGCACAAAAGCTCTGCGAGAGCAAGACCGACTTTTCCGAGACCCTGGATAGCGATCTTGAGACCTTCTACACTGTCGCTTCCGTTCATGAATTTTGCGACAGCTCTGATACCATCATAGACACCGATGGCTGTGAAAGGGGAAGGATCTCCCGAAACATCCGCGCGTCCGACTACGTAGTCTGTAGTGCGGAGAATGTAGTCAGCGTCCTTTGTGTCTGTGTTCACATCCTCAGCTGTGTAGTACTTACCCATAAATGTGTTTACAGCCTCACCGAATGCTTCAAACATTTCAGGAGTTTTCTGCGATGGGTCAGCGAGGATAACACCCTTAGCCCCGCCGAGAGGAAGACCTGCAGCAGCATTCTTATGGCTCATACCTCTTGAAAGACGCAGCACATCAAATAGAGCGGCTTCTTCACTTTCATAATTCCAGAGACGGCAGCCACCGACTGCAGGCCCGAGATTTGTGTTGTGAAGAGCGATGATTGCTTTTAGGCCGGCTTTTTCATTGTTGAAATAAGCAACCTGTTCGTGTCCAAATTCGCGGATCATTTCGATATTGGTCATTCTTTTTATCCTCCGTTTGTTCTCCGTTCGTTAGCACTATAAAGATATGCCCCCGACATTGTGCTTGTCAACAAAAATTGATTAAAAATTTATGCAAAAACTATTAAAAATCCCTACAGATATAGTGAATTTGGTGAGTGTTTATAGTATAATCCTGCTTAAAACAAATGCGGTTTTATTGTGCGCTTTTTGTAGCGTACAAAGAAAGGAAGACTATCGATGACCGGAGCTCAGGCAATGATCAAATGTCTCGAAGCTGAGGGCGTTACAAGGGTATTCGGTTACCCGGGCGTCACCATCGCACCGTTCTATAATGGATTATATGATTCGGATATAGAGCATGTGCTGGTGCGCCACGAACAAAGCGCCGGGCACGCAGCAAGCGGCTATGCCAGAATGTCTCGAAAGACCGCGGTATGCGTTGTGACCTCCGGCCCCGGAGCGACCAATCTGATAACAGCCCTCGCAACAGCTTATGCCGACAGCATACCGATCGTTGCTATTTCCGGGCAGGTATCGAGCAAGCTTCTCGGACGCGATGTCTTCCAGGAGGCCGATATGAGAGGCGCTACGCGTTCTTTCGTAAAACACAGTTTTCTGGTAAAAGATCCCGACGACATACCTCGTGTCTTCAAAGAGGCTTTCTATATAGCTTCGACCGGGCGTAAAGGTCCTGTGCTCATAGACATCCCTATGGATGTTCAGGCTGCGGAGCTGAAAAAACAATTCAAGTATCCCGATCGTGTATTGATAAGAGGATACAAGCCTGAGATCAAGATAAACCTGATCCAGCTCCGAAAGGTAGCCAATCTGCTGAGTCAGTCAGAGAAGCCTCTTATCTGCGCAGGTGGTGGAGTGATCTTAAGCAACGGAGAAGGGATCATCAGAGAGTTTTGTGAGAAATTCAACGTGCCTCTCGTACATACCATGATGGGTATGGGAGTCATGCCAAAGAAACATCCTCTTAACTTCGGTATGCTCGGGAACAACGGCAAACCATATGCCAACAAAGCGGTAGGCAAGGCGGATCTTCTCATAGTGGTAGGCGCAAGGATCGCCGACAGAACTATACCAAAGCCCGAAAATCTAACAAGACGCGCTGTGATCCACATAGACATAGATACTGCTGAGATAGGAAAGAACATGGGGCCGACAATACCGCTCGTAGGAGATCTCAGAGAGATATTCTCACTGCTTCTTGATGAGGATATAAAGGCAAAGGACAGCAGCTGGATTGACGAGCTTGAGTCGATCAAGCATGAGACCGTAGATACAAGAAAGTTCAGCGACAGATTCGTAAATCCGAATATACTGGTACAAAAGCTTTCCGAAAAGCTGGCTGACGATGCGATATATGTGGCCGACGTAGGGCAGAATCAGCTATGGAGCGCTGATAACTATGTCATGAAAGAAGGCAGGTTCCTTACCACAGGCGGAATGGGAACCATGGGTTATTCCATACCGGCCGCGATAGGCGCGATGATGGCTTGCCCGGGAAAACAGACGGTAGCGGTCATTGGCGATGGAGCTTTCCAGATGACTATGAACGAGCTCGCCACTATGCGTCGCAATGACATAAAACTTAAAGTCATCATTATGAAGAATGGTTTCCTTGGCCTTGTAAAAGAGTATCAGCATAATCTTTACGATGAGCATTACATGGGCGTAGAGCTAGGCGACTGGCCGCTTTATGATAAGATAGCCGAAGCGTATGGCATGTCATACTACGAATGCGACAGCGATGACAAACTCGATGAAAAGCTTGACAGCTTTCTTGGGGATCCCGAAGCGGGACTTATGGTCTGCAGGATAGACGAAGAAGACAGAGTGAAGTGACGAAAGGAAAAAACTATGAAGGGTATCTTTTCGGTACTGGTAGAGAATAGAGACGGAGTTTTGTCAGCTGTTTCAGGCCTGTTCGCGAGGCGGGGCTTCAACATCGACACACTGGCGGTGGGTGAGACAGACGATCATGACATCTCAAGTATGACGATCACATCCACCGGCGATCAGCGTACAATAGATCAGATAGAGAAGCAGCTCAACAAGAATATCGATGTTATCAAGGTTAGGAGACTGACAGAGGCTCGCAGCGTATGCCTTGAAATGATACTTATAAAGGTATCGTACAGCGTGACAACAAGATCGTCTCTGATAGAGACCTGTCAGATATGCGGGGCCAAGATAATGAAAGTAGCTCCAAAGTATATGCTTCTTGAATATCACTCTGATCCGGAGGCTGTGGAAGACTTTATAAGGCTTGTGAAACCTTACGGAATAATCGAGATACAACGCACCGGGACTATTGCGATGGAAAAGTGATGGAGAAATAAAATAATAGTAAGAAGGGAGAATGAAATTCAATTGAGATTGGTAGGATCTGAAATATTGATGGAATGCCTGCTTGAGCAGGGGGTGGATGCCGTTTTCGGCTATCCGGGAGGTACTATACTCAATGTATACGACTCGCTTGTAAAATACAAAGGACGCATAAATCATTATCTCACTGCCCATGAACAGGGGGCATCGCATGCCGCCGACGGATATGCCAGAAGCACTGGCAAGGTCGGTGTAGTTTTTGCAACCTCAGGGCCGGGAGCCACAAATCTGACTACAGGGGTCGCGACAGCGTACATGGACTCTTCCCCTGTGGTTTTTATTTCCTGCAATGTAGCCGAGAATCTCATAGGTAAGGATTCATTCCAGGAAGTAGATAGCACAGGAGTAATGCTCCCGATCACCAAGTGCAATTTCCAGGTAACGGATGTTGACAAACTTGCGAGTACAGTTCGCAAGGCTTTCGCTATCGCCAGAAGCGGAAGACCGGGGCCTGTATTCATAGACATACTCAAAAATGTTACTGCTGAGGAAGCAGAGTATGAATTTGTACCAAGAGAACAGCATAAGGAAAAAGGATTGCTGAGAGCGATATACGAGCGCGATATGCCGGATATCCAAAAACCGGCTGTCGATGAAGAGGATATCGATAAACTTGTCAGCATGATAAAAGAGTCTAAAAAGCCTCTCCTGATTTGCGGAGGAGGAGTTGTGAGAGGAAGGGCTCACAATGAGTTCAACCACTTCGCCAATCTTATAGACGCTCCTACGGCAGTGACTGTTATGGGCGGAGGCGGCATGAACGGCAGAAATCCTCTCGTCACCGGAATGATAGGCATGCACGGCTCGCAGGCATCGAATATAGCAGTCAACGAATGTGACATACTTATTGCGGTGGGCTGCAGATTCTCAGATAGGGTCGCGACCGAGCCGGAAACCTTCGCGAGCCAGGCCAAGATAGTCCACATAGATATCGACAGATCTGAGATCAACAAGAACGTCAAGACAGATCATCACATCGTAGGCGACGCTAAAGAAGTGCTGAAGTTGTTGATAGCAAGGCTGGATCAGCAGGATCACAGCGAATGGAAGAAATTCGTTTTCTCATACCCGACTGAAACAAAGTATGACGAAGGCGGAGAGACACTTAATCCTAAACAGCTGTGCGATACGATCGCCAAACTCATGCCTATGGATACGATAGTATCCACCGATGTAGGCCAGCATCAGATGTGGGCGATACAACACTTCCACTTTGACTATCCGGGTCAGCTGATAACATCGGGAGGATTCGGCACTATGGGATTCGGTCTCGGTGCCGCCATCGGAGCCAAGGTGGGAAATCCGGACAAATCCGTGATACTGGTCGCGGGTGACGGCAGCTTCAGGATGAACTGCAATGAGCTTACGACTCTGCAGTACTACGACCTTCCGGTCATAGTGTTCATCTTTAACAACCAGACATTAGGAATGGTGAGACAGTGGCAAAATCTCATTTACCACAAAAACTTCTCACAAAGCGATATGGACAGAGGCCCTGATTTCGTAAAACTTGCCGAGGCTTATGGCCTTAAAGGCTACCGTGTCAACAACCAGAAAGATCTGGAGAAGGCCATAGAAGAAGCGAAGGCGAGCGGCAAAGGATGTGTCATCGACTGCATCCTGGATATAGACGAGATGGTGAGGCCGATGGTAGGCGGCGGAAGCCATATAACTGACTTTATGAAGATATAAAAAGGGGGGAGCGAGAATGGAAAAAATGACAGACGCAAAAAGACAGACTCTTGCTCTTCTTGTGGATAACGAAGCAGGAGTGCTGTCACAGATAGCAAGGCTTTTCTCTCGTAAGGGATACAATATAGAAGCATTCGCGGCGGGCGCTACGGAGAATCCGGGCATCACCAGAATAACGATAGACGTACTTGCCGACGATCCTCACACAGAGCTTTTATGTAATCAGCTCAGAAAACTATATCCTGTGCATTCGGTCAAGTGGCTCAACACCGAGAATTCGATCTACAGGGAGCTCATGCTGATCAAAGTGCAGGCCGAAGGAGGAGAGCGGAGAAACGACGTGATTCAGCTCGCGAATATTTTCAGGGCGCAGATAATCGACGTTTCATCAACTACGCTGACGCTGGTCGTAACGGGTGACGACGATAAACTCACCGGTATGGCCAATATACTCAGCGAATTCAAAATTTTAGAAATTGCGCGTACTGGCGTAGTTGCCATAGAGCGCGGAGTAGCAACCATAAACGATGAATCAAAAGAAAGGGGAGAATTCAACTATGGTAAAAATGTATTATGAGAAAGATTGTAATATTGACGTACTTAAGGGAAAGAAGATCGCGATCATAGGCTATGGTTCACAGGGCCATGCTCATGCTCTCAACCTGAGAGATTCCGGCTGTGATGTTATCATCGGACTTCGCGAAGGCGGCAAATCCTGGCCTGTAGCTGAGAAGGACGGTTTCGAAGTTTACACAGTAGCTGAGGCATCCAAGAAGGCCGATATCGTCATGATCCTTATCAACGATGAGGTGCAGGCAGCGGTATACAAGAAAGACATCGCTCCTAATCTTGAGCCGGGCAACGCTATCGCTTTCGCGCACGGATTCAACATCAGATATAAGCAGATCGTTGCTCCTGAAGGCGTTGACGTATTCATGGCAGCTCCTAAGGGACCTGGACACACAGTCCGCAGCCAGTATGTAGCAGGAAAGGGCGTTCCATGCCTCATCGCTGTTGAGCAGGACGCTTCCGGAAAAGCTTACGACATCGCTCTTGCTTACATCGCAGGTATCGGTGGCGCTCGTGCCGGGATCCTTGAGACAACTATGGATGAAGAGACAGAAACAGACCTCTTCGGTGAGCAGACAGTTCTCTGCGGCGGAGTCGTAGACCTGATGCAGTGCGGATTCGAAGTTCTCGTAGAGGCAGGTTATAAGCCTGAGAACGCATACTTCGAGTGCATCCACGAGATGAAACTGATCATCGACCTTATCAACAAGGGCGGTATCGCAGCTATGAATTACTCCATCTCGGATACAGCTGAGTTTGGTGAGTATGTATCGGGCCCTCGCGTACTTCCTCATGATGAGATCAAGGCCAACATGCGCAAAGTCCTCTCAGACATCCAGGACGGAACATTTGCCGGAAAGTGGATCGCTGAGAACAAGAATGGACGCACATTCTTCAACTCCAAGAGAGCGCAGCTTGCCAAGCATGAGATGGAAGTCGTAGGAAAGAAGCTGAGAGACGAGATGCTCTGGAAGAACGACAACGACCTTGATAATGCTTCCAACTGATTGATACGGCGTTGCCGTATAGTAGGAAGCATTGATCTCCAGAGGCTATGCTCCTCCGATAAAGACGCTTCCAAATAATAAACGTACGTCATATTAAGGAGTAGATAATGAAATCTGATCAGATAAAGAAGGGGGTGGACCGCGCGCCTAACAGGAGTCTCCTGTACGCGCTGGGTCTTACCGAGGAAGAACAGAACAGACCTATCATCGGCGTCGTCAGCTCCTATAACGAGATCGTTCCGGGTCATATGAATCTGGATAAGATCGCCGACGCTGTCAAAGCCGGCGTAAGAGCAGCGGGAGGAACGCCTATACTCGTTCCTGCGATCGCTGTATGCGACGGTATTGCTATGGGTCACATTGGAATGAAATATTCTCTTGTCACACGCGATCTGGTAGCAGACTCGACAGAGGCTCTTGCGATCGCTCATCAGTTCGATGGACTAGTTATGATCCCTAATTGTGACAAGAACGTCCCGGGGCTTTTGATGGCCGCGGCGCGCATAAACGTTCCGACTATATTCTGCTCGGGCGGGCCAATGCTGGCGGGTCGTCTTCCTGACGGACGCCGCACATGCCTTTCGCATATGTTTGAAGCGGTAGGAGCCTACCACGCGGGCAAGATGGATGAGGATGGCGTGCAGACATATGTAGAGAAAGCATGCCCGTCATGCGGTTCATGCTCCGGCATGTATACAGCAAATTCCATGAACTGCCTCACCGAAGCTATAGGAATGGCGCTTCCGGGCAATGGTACGATCCCGGCTCCGTTCTCTGCAAGGATCCGCCTCGCCAAGGAGACGGGCATGCAGATAATGAAACTCGTTGAGAAAGATATAAAGCCTAGCGACATCATGACCGAGGCTGCTTTCCACAATGCCGAGACAGTAGATATGGCACTTGGATGCTCTACAAACACTATGCTCCATCTTCCGGCCATCGCTCATGAAGCGCATATAGATATCGATTTTGACATGGCCAACGAGATCAGTGCGAAGACTCCTAATCTGTGCCATCTCGCTCCTGCGGGTGACACATTTATGGAAGACCTCGAAGAGGCGGGTGGAGTCTACGCTGTGATGAAAGAACTCACTAAGGGTGGACTACTCGATACTTCAGTCATGACCTGCACACTAAAGACCATGGGAGAGAACATCGAGCACGCTGAGAACCTGAACCATGACATAATCAGACCATTTGATGATCCGTTCATGAAGACAGGCGGCATCGCGGTGCTTAAGGGCAACCTTGCTCCTGACGGATGTGTAGTCAAACAGGCTGCTGTCAAGGAATCGATGCTTCAGCACGAAGGACCGGCGAGAGTGTTCGACTCTGAAGAGGACGCTATCAAGGTCATTTATGCCGGAGAGATCAAGCCGGGTGATGTAGTCGTCATCAGATACGAAGGCCCTAAAGGAGGCCCGGGCATGAGAGAGATGCTGAACCCTACTTCCGCTATCGCGGGCATGGGCCTCGATGAATCGGTCGCTCTGATCACAGACGGCAGATTCTCAGGCGCCACCAGAGGAGCTTCCATAGGGCATGTTAGCCCTGAAGCAGCTTCAGGCGGCAACATCGGACTGGTCAAAGAAGGCGACATCATAGCAATAGATATAATCAACAAGACTATAGAACTCAAAGTATCCGATGAGGAACTCGCAGAAAGACGCGCTGCATGGGTATGCCCTGAGCCTAAGGTGAAGACGGGCTATCTGGCACGCTACGCAAAATTTGTAAGTTCTGCCGATAAAGGAGCCATACTTGAGTAATTATTGATCCGAGGTTAATGATGGAACACGTAAGAATATTTGACACCACGCTCAGAGACGGTGAGCAGTCACCGGGCTGCAGCATGAACTTAAAGGAAAAGATCGAGGTCGCGAAAATACTCGAAAAGATGAAAGTCGATATAATCGAGGCCGGTTTTGCTATCGCATCGCCGGGCGACTTCGAGTCGGTAAGGACTATTGCTGATAATATCAAGGAATGCACGGTTACTTCGCTCGCGAGATGTGCCGAAAAAGACATCGATACAGCATGGGAAGCAGTGAAGACGGCGGCAGACCCGAGGATCCATGTGTTTATCGCGACATCGCCTCTGCACATGGAGTACAAGCTAAAGCTAAGCCCTGAGCAGGTGCTCGAAAAAGCGGGGGCCATGGTGAGCTACGCGAAGAAATACTGCTCTAACATAGAATTCTCCCCAGAGGATGCAACAAGGAGCGAGCCGGAATTTCTGAAGCGGGTAGTTGCCAAGGCGATAGAGTGTGGTGCCACCACCATCAATATCCCGGATACAGTCGGTTATACCACGCCCGATGAGATGCGTGCTCTGATCGAAGATATCAAGGGCAATGTAAAGGGCGCCGAGGATGTCATTTTCTCGGTCCACTGCCACAACGACCTCGGCATGGCTACAGCCAATGCCCTGGCAGGAGTGCTCGGAGGAGCCAGGCAGGTAGAGTGCACCATCAACGGACTTGGTGAAAGAGCGGGCAACACTTCGCTCGAAGAGATCGTTATGGCCATAAGGACCCGTCAGGATATGACAGGCCTTTCGACAGGCATCGATACTACTATGATCCACAGGGCGAGCAAGACCGTATATGACATCATCGGTCAGACAGCTCCTCTCAATAAGCCGATAGTAGGAAAGAACGCCTTCGCTCACGAATCGGGCATACACCAGCACGGTGTGTTAGCAAATAAGAAGACTTACGAGATCATGACTCCGGAATCAGTAGGGGTCAATGTAAACAATCTGGTGCTCGGAAAGCATTCGGGGCGCCACGCGGTAGGGCAGAGGCTCGAGGAACTCGGTTTTGTCCTTACCAAAGAAGAGCTTGACCGCTGCTTCGAGGAATTCAAGTTCGTATGCGACAAAAAGAAAAGCATCACGGACGCGGATCTCGAAGCCATAGTCACACATAAGACGAATGCTGTTTATCAGGATGAAGAGGGCGGGTACAAACTCGACTGGTTCCAGATGTCCACAAGCAATTTCACGACAGCGACCTGCACGGTCAGCTTAGAGAAGGACGGCGAAAAGTTCGAGGATGTAGCCCTTGGAGACGGTCCTATAGACGCTGCGTATAACGCTATAGACACTATAGTAAAACCATCCGAACACAGCTTCGACATCTTTAACATCCACTCCATATCCGAAGGCAAGGATACTCTGGGTGATGTTACAGTACAGGTAAACGCTTACGACAGAAGTTTCACCGGCCGCGGACTTTCGACGGATATCATGGAAGCTTCGATAAACGCATATCTTAAGGCTATCAACCGTATGATCTCATACGAGAAGAAGCATGGCATATCCGAAGGCGGAGACGGTCCGGCCAAGAGGATCTCAGCTAAGGACTGATCCAGGGAGGTTGTTCAATGGGCATGACAATGACACAGAAGATACTCGCGGCTCACGCAGGGCTTCCTGAAGTGCACTCAGGGGATCTTATCGAAGCCGGGCTTGACATAGTGCTCGGTAATGACGTTACTACCCCGGTTGCGGTAGGAGTATTTGAAAAAGCAGGCTTTACTGAAGTCTTCGATAAAGACAAGATCGTTATAGCTCTCGACCACTACACTCCTTGCAAGGACATCAAGTCGGCAGAGCTTTGCGTAACAGCTCGTGAGTTCGCCAAGAAGCACGGCATCACGCATCTTTACGATGTCGGTACAGTCGGCATCGAGCACGCGCTTTTGCCTGAGCAGGGACTTGTAGGCCCTGGAGACTGCATCGTAGGCGCGGATTCACATACCTGCACTTACGGCGCTCTCGGAGCATTCTCCACAGGAGTCGGTTCAACCGATATGGCTGCAGCTATGGCTTCGGGTCTCAATTGGTTCAGAGTACCTGATGCAATAAAGGTAGAGCTTAGCGGCAAGCTTCAGCCGAATGTATCAGGCAAGGACGTTATACTTCATCTTATAGGTGAGATAGGGGTCGATGGTGCTCTGTACCAGTCGCTCGAATTCACAGGAGAAGGCGTATCCGAGCTGTCGATGGACGACCGCTTCACCATATCTAATATGGCGATAGAGGCCGGTGGTAAAAACGGTATATTCCCTGTCGATGAGAAGACAATGGAATATGTAAAGGGAAGATTCGGCCGCGAGCCGAGGATCTTCGAAGCGGACGAAGACGCTGAATACGCGAGAGTCGTCAGGATCGACCTTTCAAAGCTTGAGCCGACAGTGTCGATGCCTCATCTTCCGTCCAATACTAAGACAGCCGCTGAGGTAGCGGGGCTTCATATCGACCAGGTCGTTATTGGCTCATGCACAAACGGCCGTATGTCTGATCTCAGAACCGCCGCTTCCATATTAAAGGGAAAGAAAGTGGCCGACGGAGTAAGATGCATTATCATACCGGCGACACAGCAGATATATCTTGATTGCGTAGAAGAAGGCCTGGTGCGCACCTTCATAGAGGCAGGCTGCGTCGTATCAGCGCCTACTTGCGGTCCGTGTCTTGGCGGTCATATGGGTGTCATGGCAGATGGCGAAAGGGCCGTGGCAACTACCAACAGAAACTTTGTAGGACGCATGGGCCACACCGGAAGCGAAGTCATACTCGCGAGCCCGGCTGTCGCCGCGGCATCCGCGATAGCAGGCTGCGTAGCAGTGCCTGAGGCATAGAAAGGAGACAGCATGAGAGGAAAAGTATGGAAATACGGAGATCACATTGATACAGATGTGATCATACCTGCGCGCTATCTCAACAGCACCGATCCGAAAGAGCTCGCGAGCCACTGCATGGTAGACATAGACGAAAGTTTTGCAGGCGGAGTAAAAGAAGGCGACATCATGGTCGGAGGATGGAATTTCGGCTGCGGGTCATCCAGAGAACATGCTCCTATAGCCATACAGGCAAGCGGAGTATCATGCGTCATCGCGGCAAGTTTCGCGAGGATCTTTTACAGGAATTCAATTAACATCGGTTTCCCTATACTCGAGTGTCCGGAGGCGAGCGCTGCCATCAACGCAGGTGACATTGTCTCGGTGGACACCAAGACGGGGATCATCACAGATGAGACAACAGGAGAAAGCTTCCAGGCGAAGCCTTTCCCGGAATTCATAGAAAACATCATAGACAAGGGAGGATTGCTCCCATATCTCAAGGATAAACAGGGCAAGTAACGTTCTGTCAGGAGGATGTAGTGAAGTATAACATCGCAGTAGTGCCGGGAGACGGTATAGGCCCTGAGGTCACAGGTGCCGCAGTAGAAGTGCTGAAGGCTGTTGCTGAAAAGCACGGACATGAGTTTGAGTTCAAGACATATATAGCGGGAGGCTGCGCCATCGACAAGTACGGGAAGCCGCTTCCTGAGGAGACCCTCGAGGGCTGCCTCGCATCGGACAGTGTGATGCTGGGAGCCGTAGGAGGCCCTAAGTGGGATGGACTTTCCGGCAGCATGAGGGCTGAGCAGGCTCTTCTGGGACTCAGAAAAGGACTTGAGCTTTTTACAAATCTGAGACCCGCGAAAGTTCAGCCGGCTCTTAAGGATGCCTGCGTCCTAAGGCCTGATATCGCTGAGCGCGGATGTGACATAATGATAGTCCGCGAGCTTACCGGAGGGATCTATTTCGGTGAGCGCGGAAGAAGCGAAGCGGGCGATATGGCATATGATACAGAGATCTATACTGTGCCTGAGATCGAGCGTGTAGCCAGAAGAGCATTTGAGATCGCGCGCAAAAGAAACAATCATGTCACAAGCATCGATAAAGCGAACGTACTTGAAAGCTCCAAGCTCTGGAGAGAGACAGTGCATAAACTGGGCGAAAGTGAGTATCCTGATGTGAAACTTGATGACATGTTAGTCGACAACGCGGCTATGCAGATAATAAGAGATCCGTCGTTCTTCGATGTGATCGTCACATCCAATATGTTTGGAGATATACTTTCGGACGAAGCATCGCAGGTGACCGGTTCCATAGGACTGCTGGCTTCAGCGTCACTTGGCGAATCCTCAAGAGGAATGTATGAGCCTATCCACGGATCGGCTCCTGACATCGCCGGGAAAGATCTCGCTAATCCTATCGCTGCTATACTTTCGGCGGCCATGATGCTCAGGTATTCGTTCGACCTCACAGAAGAGGCGGATGAGATCGATAAGGCCGTATCGGATGTACTTCTTGAAGGCTGGCGCACTGCGGATATCAAGGATCCTGGTGATGAAAACTGGCTCAAAGGGAGCGAAATGAAACAGAAGATACTCGAAAAACTTCGCTGAAAAGGAGCGTACATGCAGAACAGATCGGAATTTATCTTCTTTAACGGACTGGATAAGCTGAGCGATATGACAGATATCCCTGCTCTAACACGAGGCTTGGTATCATTCGCATCGGAATTCGCTCTTGAAGGCAATATATGGCAGCAGTGGCTGGCCTATATGATCATGACAGACGAAAACGCTTTTTCGCTCGCCTGTGAGCGCCGCGAATTGACAGACGATGCCACGATCATAAAACTGGCGAAGCCGGATATGTCTAAGTTTACGGATCTTATGGACATGGATCCTATCCCTGAACTTTCAGACTACAAGGCTCCGTACACAGACAGTGTTATGACCGCTCAGGGACGGCGTATTTCAGAGTTCAGCAAAAAACTCGTGAAAGCTGATGATACAGATGAGTTCATACGTGTAGTCACCGAAGAATATGCGCTTTACGGTGCCGGGATGTATGGACTCTACAGAGCGTTCAGGCTCAGCGGCGCGGACAGATCAACAGCTGAGATCATACCGGTCATAGAGACGAGCGACATAGGCTTTGATGAGCTTATAGGATACGATGAGCACAAGAGGATCCTTAAAGAAAACACGGAAGCTTTCATAAGGGGAGAGCAGGCCAATAATGTATTGCTTTACGGCGACAGCGGTACAGGCAAATCCACAAGCATACATGCTCTTATGCATGATTACTATGATAGGGGACTCAGACTCGTCGAGATAGGAAAGAATGAGAGGAAGTATTTGCCTTGGGTACTTGCCGAGGTAAAGAAAAGGAATTACAGGTTCATCATTTATCTTGATGATCTGTCGTTCGAGGAGAACGAGAGCGACTTCAAAGAACTCAAGAACATGCTTGAAGGAGCGCTTGAGTCAAAGGAAGACAGAGTTCTCATTTACGCGACCTCAAACCGCAGACATCTCATCAGAGAGACATGGAACGACAGGTCCGACATGGAGCATGATGGTGACATTCACCGCTCCGACACTATGGAAGAAAAGTTATCACTGGCTTCGAGATTTGGTATCACCATTTATTACGGCAAGCCTGATTATAAAGAATATCTGAATATAACTAAGAAACTTGCGGAAAGAAACGGGCTCAGTATTGGAGATAAGGAGCTCGAAGACGAAGCCCGAAGATGGGAAATACGTCACGGAAGCACTTCAGGAAGAACTGCAGCTCAGCTTATTTCATGGCTAAAGAGCAGTGAGGAAAGGGAGAAAGATCAAGATGGCAAATAACAAACTATCGCTTGACAAAATATATCAGGCATCATTCGCGCTAAGGGAGGTTGCGAGAAAGACGGATCTTATCTACTCACCACATCTCAGCGGCAAGAATGAAATATATCTGAAAACTGAAAACCTCCAGGTGACAGGAAGCTTCAAACTTAGGGGCGCGTATTATAAGATCAGCTGCCTCTCGGACGAAGAGAAGGCAGCGGGCATCGTTGCCTGCAGCGCCGGAAATCACGCTCAGGGTGTGGCACTGGCTTCCACTCATATCGGCGCGAAGAGCATTATCTGCATGCCTGATGGAGCCCCGATCAGCAAGGTTGAAGCGACTAAGTCGCTTGGCGCTGAGGTGAGGCTCGTTAAAGGCGCGTATGACGACGCCTACGCGTATGCATGCAAATTGAGAGACGAGACCGGAGCGACATTCATCCATCCGTTTGATGATCCTGATGTCATAGCCGGACAGGGAACTATCGGACTTGAGATCCTCGATCAACTGCCTGAAATAGACGCTGTCGTATGTCCTATAGGCGGAGGCGGACTTATATCCGGAGTGGCTTACGCCCTCAAAAAACTCAAGCCGGGCATCAAGGTATATGGAGTGCAGGCAAAGGAAGCGGCAAGCATGGCAGACAGCCTTAAGCATGACGAGCAGATAACGCTTTCTACCGTAAGCACATTCGCGGATGGCATAGCCGTGAAGCATCCGGGCGACCTCACATTCTCACTTATTAAAAAGTATGTCGATGATGTCGTTACAGTGAGCGAGGACGAGATCGCGACCGCTATTTTGTCCCTGATAGAGAAGCAAAAGCTTATCGCGGAGGGCGCCGGTGCAGTCGCCGTAGCGGCCGTATTGTTTGATAAGATACCGCTGGAAGGTAAGAACGTTGTATGCCTTGTTTCGGGAGGAAATATCGATGTGAACATACTCTCGAGAGTAATCACGAGAGGACTTGTTACAAGCGGAAGAAACGCGACTCTTCAGATCGCTCTTGAAGACAAGCCGGGGCAGCTTGTTGATGTAGCTACCATAATAGCTTCATGCGGCGCCAATGTGACGGGAGTCCACTATGGCCATTCCGATGCCAATACCGCTGTGACAAGCTGTGTGCTCACACTTGAAATAGAGACCAGAGATCTTGATCAACTTGCAGATATAAGGAAGACTCTGACTGATCAAGGATTCAATCTGGTCGGATAAAACAGATAATAAAGCCCTTATTAGGGCAAAAGGAGGACATATAGATGGAATACACATTCCCTGTAACAAGAACTAAAACACCAAAGGAAAAGCCGGATCCTACAAAGCTCGGTTTCGGAAAGTATTATACCGACCACATGTTTATCATGGAGTACGATGAGGGTGAAGGCTGGCACGACGGACGAATAGTACCGTACGGACCGCTCCTTCTTGACCCTGCAGCAGTGACACTCCACTACGCTCAGATGTCATTTGAGGGTATGAAAGCGTATCTTCGCCCTGACGGAGGGATCAATCTCTTCAGACCGGATATGAACGCGAAGCGCCTCAGAAATTCGAACAAGAGGCTATGCATCCCTGAGATCGAAGAAGATCTCTACGTGGCTGCGGTCAAGGCTATCGTGGACGCCGACAGGGACTGGGTGCCTAATGTTCAGGGAACATCGCTTTACATAAGACCTTTCATCATCTCTCCTGAGGTGAGCATGGCCGTACACCCGGCGTCGAAGTATTGGTTCATCATAATACTCAGCCCGGTCGCTGCGTATTATGAAGGGAATGATAAAGAACTTCACGGATCAAAGATATGGGTCGAAGAAGGCTATATCAGAGCAGCTGTCGGAGGCACAGGCTTCGCGAAATGCGGGGGCAACTATTCCTGCGGTATGATCGCTTCAACTGAGGCGCAGAAGCAGGGCTGCGAAGAAGTCCTGTGGCTCGATGCCAAAGAACATAAGTATGTAGAGGAAGTAGGAACTTCCAACGCGTTCTTCATGATAGGAGACACCGTATATACATCTTCTCTCACAGGCTCTATACTTCCGGGAGTCACCAGAGACAGCACTTTGCAACTTCTGAAGAAATGGGGCTATAAAGTAGAAGAGAGAAGGATACTCTTAAGTGAAGTGCTCGAAGCCGCGGCTGATGGCAGCCTCAAGGAAGCATGGGCAACAGGCACTGCATGCGTTATCTCTCCGATCGGTCAGCTTAAGTTCCGCGGAGATGATTATCCGATCAACGGCGGAGCAGTAGGCGAACTGAGTCAGAGGCTCTACGATACTCTTTACGGTATGCAGACAGGCATACTTGAGCCGGAGATGGAAGGCTGGATCGTAACTCTCTAACAGGCTGTGGTATTTGTCATAAATGCGGAATGACATCGGTCGGTCTTTCTGATACAATAACAAACGCTGAGTTGACAAATATAATAGCGGAAAGGCAGATAAGAGAAAGATAATGGAAAGCAAAGGAAAGTATTACATAACTACACCGATTTATTATCCGAGCGCAAATCTGCACATCGGACATACATATTGTACGGTCATGGCTGACGCCATGGCACGCTTCAAAAGGCTCCAGGGCTATGATGTGATGTTCCTGACAGGTACCGACGAGCACGGACAAAAGATCCAGACACTCGCTGACGCCAAGGGCGTGACACCTCAGGAATATGTCGATGAGGTAGTCGACGGAATCAAAAAACTCTGGGCAACCATGGAGATCAGTTACGATGATTTCATCCGTACTACTGAGCCCAGACATATCAAGAGCGTTCAGGACATGTTCATGAAGCTCTATGAAAAGGGCGATATCTACAAGGGCGAGTACGAAGGCCTTTATTGCACTCCATGTGAGTCCTTCTGGACTGAGAGCCAGCTTGTCGACGGCAAATGCCCGGACTGCGGACGCCCGGTCACTAAAGCCCAGGAAGAAGCGTATTTCTTCAAGATGAGCAAGTACGCGGATAAACTGCTCGAACTCTTCAGAGAGAATCCGGAATTCCTCGAGCCTGAGACAAGGCGCAACGAGATGATAGCCTTTGTTGAGCAGGGCATGGAAGATCTCTGCATTTCCCGCTCGACATTCGACTGGGGTGTGCCGGTCCCTATCGATGACAAACACGTCATCTATGTATGGCTCGACGCTCTTACAAACTACATCACAGCTCTCGGCTGGAACACAGGAGATGAGCTCTTTGAGAAATACTGGCCTGCAGACGTACATCTGGTAGGTAAGGAGATCGTAAGATTCCACTCTCTTATTTGGCCGGCTATGCTGATGAGCGCAGATCTTCCTCTTCCTAAACAGGTAAGAGGCCACGGATGGCTCCTGATGGGAGGCGAGAAGGTATCGAAATCCAAGGCGGCTAAGGGACAGGATGTTATCGATCCTGTAATCCTGATCGAGCGCTACGGAATCGACGCTCTCAAGTACTTCCTTCTTAGAGAATATACATTCGGTCAGGACGGGGTATTCACCAACGAGGTCATGCTGAGAAGGATGAACTTCGACCTCGCAAACGATCTCGGCAATCTTCTGTCCAGGACAGTCTCCATGATAGTCAAGTACTGCGGAGGAGAAGTACCTGAAGCGGCTGTAAAGGACGCTATCGACGAAGAACTTATCGATCTTGCTGTAAGCGCTGGTCACAGAGTCGAAGAGAATATGGACGAGTTCAAATTCAACATGGCTCTCGAAGAGATCTGGAAGGTAGTAAGACGTGCCAATAAATATATCGACGAGAAAGAGCCTTGGGCACTTGCCAAGGACGAGTCGAAGAAGGCAGAACTCGATACAGTAATGAGAAATCTCGCGGAGAGCCTCAGGATCGTATCGATACTCATCGAGCCTTACATGCATACAACTACGGATCGCATGAGAGAGCAGCTCGGTCTTTCAGAAGTGAAGCCTGTATGGGAAGACGCATTCGAATTCTATAAGATGGACGGCTGCAAAGTAGAGAAGGGCAAGCAGCTCTTCCCGAGGATCGATATCGATAAGGAACTCGAAGAGCTCTACGCTATCGGCGGAGCCGCCGCGAAGTAGAATAGACCAAAGGATATATCTAAGAAAATATTGAAGAGAAGATGGCGCATTGATTTAGAATACAGTCCAAACGATGCGCCATCTGTTGTTTTTACAAGCAGGGGCTGATATGCTGTTTGACGCGCATACGCATTTAAATTTTGAAGAATATACAGACGAAGAGAGGGCAGAGCTTGCCACGGAGATCGAGGCCTCGGAAGTCGGATACATCATCGATGTGGCTGACTGCGTGGCATCGGCAAAGCAGGCGCTTGCCGATGCAGCCGCGTATCCCTGGTGCTACGCGGCAGTCGGGATACATCCCGACCACGCGCCCTGTTACAGAGGCATTTGCGGAGATGACGCAAATGAGACTGCCGGTGCTGATAAACAACTTGAAGCCGACCTTGATGAGATAAGAAAACTGGCATCTGATCCGAAAGCTGTCTGCATAGGCGAGATCGGATTGGATTTTCACTACGGCAAGGACGATCACGCGGAGCAGGAAGAACTCTTCCGCAGGCAGATCAGACTTGCTAATGAACTCAAGATGCCAATAATGATCCATTCGCGAGATGCTCATAAATTGACCATGGATATACTGACGGAAGAAGGAGCCTTCTCCGAAGAAAGAAAATCCTGGTTTCCTAAGCGCTCTTGCGGAGATGATATGGTCCCTGATGCCAGGGTGCAGCTCCACTGTTTTTCAGGCTCTTATGAACTTGCGGAAGAATATGTAAAACTCGGAGCTACAATATCGCTTGGCGGGCCTATCACCTTCAAAAATGGCAAGAAAGCGGCTGAGGTAGCGCAGAAGATACCGCTGGAATTCCTGCTTTCTGAGACAGACGCGCCATATCTTGCGCCCGAGCCTTTCAGAGGCCGCCCGAACAAATCGCCATATATAGAGCATGTCGTTAGGCGCATGGCCCTTCTCAAAGGCATTGGGTACGACGAAACAGCTGACAAACTCACCGAAAACGCCAAGCGCTTTTTCGGGATCGTAAAGTGATCATGAAGCGAAATCATATAGTAGACAGTATAATAGACAGCGAGCTTATCGAGCCTAAAAGCGCGGTGATCGTAGGTCTCTCAGGAGGCCCTGATTCGCTGTGCCTTTTACATGCTCTTTCAAGTATCGCCGACATGTACGATCTTATTCTCGTTCCGGTGCATATCAACCATATGTTGAGGCCTGAAGCGGACAGCGAGGCCGAGCACGCGGCTGAGATTTGCGACAGGCTCGATCTTGAGTGCAAATTGTTTGAAGCACCTTGCAATGAGATAGCGAGGGATATGGGCATTTCTACAGAGGAAGCCGGGCGTAATCTGAGATATCAGATATATGATGATGTGGCTTCTGAGCTTGAGGAAGATGGCATCCCAAGAGACAGGATCTCGATTGCACTTGGGCATAACGCCGATGATCAGGCTGAGACGGTGCTTTTCAGGCTCATAAGAGGCACAGGCCCGCACGGCCTTTCGGGTATACCTCCGTTCAGATTCACAGAAAAAGGCTATGCTATAGTGCGCCCTCTTCTTGAGATCCCACGCGCAGACATAGAAGCATACATCAAAGAGAACAAACTGAAACCGAACATAGATAAAACAAACAGCGAAAGCACCTATGCGCGTAATAAGATCCGGAACGAACTGATCCCATATTTGGAAAAGGAATACAATCCAAAGATAAAGGATCATTTGAGGCGGTACGCGAGGCTTGCCGGCGTAGATGACAGCTTGCTCAATGACATAGCTTTCGGTGAGTACAAGAATAATATGTACGTAGACGAAGAAAACGAGGAGGCAGTGATAGATCTCAGTGTGATCAAGGATGATCCGCTGCCTGTGACCTCAAGGATAGTGAGCCTTACCTTCAACATGCTCGGACTTGAGACTCTGGCAACATATGAGAATGTATCGGCGATAACAGATCTGATTTACAGTGAGAAGCCTTCGGGCGGAGTCGATCTTCCGCTGGGCCTCAGAGCATACAGAGAATATGATAAGTTGATATTCTCTACCGGTGAAGTGGAAATAGGGCCCGATAGCAGCCTTCAGCTATACCCTCAGATAGTCATGATAAAAGACTTTGCTCCTGAAAGAGAAAGCGCCTATGCTGCCTTCGATTTTGACAAATTCAGCAGCGAATATCCGGGCAGACTTGGAGACATCACATTGAGGACCAGATGTGAGGGTGACTATCTGCCTATGAAAAACGGCCGCAAAAAGATCCAGGACCTGCTTGTCGATTCCAAAGTCAGGAAGGTAGCCAGGGGAAGCATACTTATGGCATGCATAGGCAATGAGGTCTTATGGGTTTTGCCGAGCACAGAGTTTGCCGGGGACAGAGAAAAGACCAAGGGCAGATTTTCATCTAAATTTCACATCGATGAGACAACTAAGAGGGTCCTTCTCATTGAATTAGTTGATTCCATATGATAAAATTTGTGCTCAAGACACAAAATACGAAGCATTTTAAAGGATGCTTTTATAGAAAGGATAGAAGAACTTGAAAAAATTCGGACGTAGTATGGGCACATACCTGCTCATTTTCCTGGTTGTGATCATGATCTCAGGTATGCTGCGCGGCATGACTGCCAACTCAAATGTCAAGGAAATCAAATTCTCGCAATTTGCGACCCATCTCGAAAAAGGCGATTACAAGAGCGTCAATATCACGGACAGAAAACTGACCGGAACAAAAAAGGATAAAAGCATGGAGGTAACTTACGCTCCTTCAGCTCTTGAGATCAACTGGCTCGAAGAGAAAGTCCTGTATCCTATGATAGATGAGGGCAAGATAGAACTCGACAGTGAGCCGCCTAAGAGCGAATATACGCTACTCAATCTCTTACCGACGATTCTTATGGTAGGTGCAATGGCGTTCCTCTTCTACTTCATGTTGAGTCAGGGAGGCAATAAACAAGCCTTCCAGTTCGGCAAGAACAAAGCGAGGCTATACAAAAGCGACCGCAAGTCCATAACATTCAAGGATGTCGCAGGCCTCGAAGAGGAAAAAGCAGAGCTCGCAGAGATAGTAGACTTCCTCAAGAATCCGGGCAAGTATAACAAACTCGGCGCCAGGATACCTAAGGGCGTTCTTATGGTAGGTCAGCCCGGTACAGGTAAGACATATATCTCACGCGCTACCGCCGGAGAAGCGGGAGTGCCGTTCTTCACTATCTCCGGTTCTGACTTTGTAGAGATGTTCGTAGGTGTTGGTGCCTCAAGAGTCAGAGACCTTTTCAGTGAGGCCAAGAAGAACGCTCCTTGCATCGTATTCATCGATGAAATAGATGCTGTCGGCCGTAGAAGAGGCGCGGGCCTCGGCGGCGGAAATGACGAAAGAGAGCAGACTCTCAACCAGCTCCTCGTAGAGATGGACGGATTCGAAGACAATCTCGGCATTATCATACTGGCCGCGACCAACAGGCCTGACGTACTCGACCCTGCTCTTCTTAGACCTGGCCGTTTCGACAGGCAGATCGTTATCGGTATGCCTGATATCAAGGGAAGAGAAGAGATATTCAGGCTCTACACTAAAAACAAACCTCTTGACGATGATGTTTCGCCTGAGATACTCGCAAAGAGGACTCCGGGATTCAGCCCTGCAGATATAGAGAACCTGATCAATGAAGCAGCTCTTCTGACAGCAAGAAGAAACGGTACTAAGATCAGAATGGATGAGATCGAAGAAGCTACTACCAAGGTGATGGCAGGTCCTCAGAAGAAGTCCAGAGTGATATCGGATGAGGAAAAGAAACTAACGGCTTATCATGAGGCGGGTCACGCTATTGTGATGAGAGCCATCCCGGGATCCGATCCTGTACATCAGATCACGATCATCCCTCGCGGCATGGCAGGCGGCTTTACTATGTGGCTCCCTGAAGAAGACAGATTCTTTGAGACAAAGGGCCATATGATCAGTAATATCAAACACCTGCTCGGCGGCAGAGTAGCAGAAGAACTCAAACTCGACGACATATCGACAGGCGCGAGCAACGATCTCGAAAGAGCTACCGGTATCGCAAGGCAGATGATCACCAAATACGGATTCAGCGAAAAACTCGGGCCTGTATCTTTCAGCTCCAACGACGAAGTGTTCCTCGGAAGGGATTTCTCGACCAGACAGAATTTCTCCGAAGAAGTGGCTTCAGAAGTTGACCGTGAGATCAGGTCGCTGCTCGAAGAGTGCTACGCTGAAACACGAAAGATACTGCAGGAAAACGACGAGGCATTCGAAAGAGTTGCCCAGGCACTGCTTCTCGTAGAAACACTTGACGGAGATCAGTTCGAGAGACTCTTCACAGGTGAGGCTGATCCGGAAAGCATCAAAGCCGAGATCGACAATGAGGCCAAGGACATAGCGCGCAAAAACAAAGAGGAAGCCGAAGAGAGCAAACGCATAGAAGAAGAAGAAAAAAAGGCGATGGCTGAGGAACTCGAAAAGCTCAGATCTGCTGTGCTGCGTGAGCCTCCTGAAAACGAGCCCGATGTAGTCAGCTTTGACGCTGATGACAAAGGGGATGAATAAAAAGGGATAGGGAAAGAACAAATGAAAATCAACGTAAACGATTGCTTAAAACTTGATGCATTCAGAGGTGCGGATGTGGTCGCTTGCAGGAATAATTGTGAGAGACGCGTAAGAACCATTTCTGTGCTTGATGAAGACGATCTTGAAATGGGAGTTGTTCGTAATGGCGTTAAAGACCAAATGGTAATCACCCATTTCTGGACTAGCAAAGACGATGCAGAGGCTCAGGCAAAAGCAGTTAGGGAACTGGGAAGCAAAGGGATAAGTGCCCTTGTCATATATCTCAATGATAAAGGCGTCACTTCTGTTGCGCCCGAAACTGTCAAAGCTGCCGAAGAAGTTGGTCTTCCGCTGATCACGATCAATGATACCGGTAAAGTGACTTACTCTATGCTGATAGAGGAAGTGCTTGATAAGATCCTTTATGGAGAGAATTACAGCGATAACATCCTCAATAACACGATCTACCACCTGCTCAACTTTGATAGGCACAGCAATTTCCCGTCAGCTCTGAGAGAAGCAGCACTCAACAACAATTATCAGATAGTGCTGATGACCGAGGAATTCAACACGATACTCACTGTTGAGACCAGACATCTTGTCAAGATAGAAGACGCTGTCTCCGCGGCTCGTAAACTCGACGCTTTCAGCATGAACGGCTTCACGAGAGTAGAGATAGAAGAAGTTGTCTCTTATTGGGGCTTCATCAATATCAAGGACAAAAAATACATCCTTGTCATTGTAGATAATGAAGACGAATACTCATCTTCCGAGATGACCAAGCTTGCCCAGACTATCGAGCTTGCCATTGGAATGTGGAAGTACACTCCTGACAGAGATTCAAGAGCTGAATTCATAAAATCCGCAGTCAGGGGAGATGTATCATTCTGCCACACACTGCTTGACGAATCGGGTCTCAGGGGAATGCAGTTTTCCAGCGCGTTCTACATCAAGAATATCGGTGAAAACAAGAACGATTTCCTTAACCTTCTTAGCGCGAGCCGCATCAAAATGGATTGCGGTATGCTGATAACCTCTGAAGCAGAGGAGATCTACGGCATCGTATACGCTGAAGGCGGTCAGGAAAGAGGCATCGAGATCAAGAACGCCTGCCTTAAGATGTTCGATGAGATCAAGGCACTTTGCAAAGACGAAAAGATATTCCATGTGACAGGCATGGAGACTCTTGAGACATGCATAGATGGCTTCAAGATGATCAATAAGACCGCGAAGTATATAGAGAAGATCTTCCCATATAAGAGGATGTTCTCAAAATATGAGATATCGATGGTAAGCGACTGCGTTTACATGGAAGAAGGATCTCAGGCACAACGAAAGATGTATCTTGATTTGCTTGAGCCTTTTGAGAGGGAAGTATCCAGGAATAAAGGAAATATGCTCATCGAAACGCTTTCGACTTTCGTGCTTGACGCCGGTATGAATTCCGGAAAGACAGCGAAGTTCATGGATATCCATAACAATACCGTACAGTACAGACTGAAAAAAGCAAATGAGATACTTGGCGCGGAGATGACCGCTAATAGAGTAATACCGGGCCTCACAATGGCTTTGGCGCTCAAGAGACTGGAGGATAACTAAGGGATGCTGCTTGCGATAGATGTCGGAAATACCAATCTTGTTGTCGGAGTATTTGAAGGAAGCAAGCTCATTGAGAGCTGGAGGCTTGCGACAGATAACAGAAGGTCGGCGGACGAATACGGCACAATGATAGAGTCGATGGTGCTCCGCGAGGGGATAAAGCCTACGGAGATCGACGATATCATCATCAGTTCTGTCGTGCCATCCATTCTCTTTACGCTCGAGCATATGTGCCTGAAATTCTACAACAAGAATCCTATAGTGGTGGAACAGGGCATCAAGACAGGGATAAAGAACAAATACGAAAACCCGAAGCAGCTTGGCTCGGACCGCATAGTCAATTGTGTTGCTGCTCATCAGAGATACGGCGGTGATCTTATCGTCATAGATTTCGGTACGGCTACTACATTCAGCTGCGTTACAGCCGATGGTGAGTTCATCGGAGGAGCCATAGCGCCGGGTCTCAAGACCCAGGCGGCGGCTCTCTTTGAGCATACAGCCAAGCTCCCTAATGTAGATCTTGAGATACCGGGCAGGTTTATTTGCAGAAATACCACCGAATCCATGCAATCAGGCCTTATCTACGGGCATATGGGTTTTACGGCATACATGGTAGAAGGTCTCAAAAAAGAGATGTCGGATAGCCTCGGATGCAAGGCAGAAGATATCAAAGTAATAGCGACCGGCGGAATGGCCACGATGGTAGAGAGCGGTATCGACTGCATAGATGTCATCGACAGAAGACTGACATTAGACGGATTACAGATGCTGCACGAAAAGAACAAAGGACTTAACAAGAAACGTATACTTCAAGATTGAAAATAGCTGATCTGGAACTGAATAATCCGTGGCTTCTGGCGCCAATGGCCGGATTCACGGATGCTGTGATGCGGACTCTCTGCGATGAGCAGGGAGCCTCTCTTACGTATACGGAGATGGTGAGCGCCAAGGGGCTTTATTACGGAGGTAAGCGAAGCAAAACTGCCGAGCTTACGTATATACCGGAAGGAGCCGGGCCTACAGCAATACAGATATTCGGGTCGGAGCCCGAAGTCATGGCTTTTGCGGCAAGGGTACTCGAAAATTTTCCGAATAAGATACTGGATATCAATATGGGATGTCCTGTTCCTAAAGTCGTGAGGAACGGTGACGGATCGGCTCTTATGCAGGATCCTCATCTTGTATATGACATCGTAAAGGCGGTTTGCGATGCAACTGATAAACCTGTCACTATAAAGACCAGAAAGGGCTTTACTGATGACAGGCCTCTCGCAGTGGAGGTAGCGCTTGCTGCCCAGGAAGCCGGCGCTGCTGCCGTATGCATACACGGGAGGACCAGGAGCCAGTATTACAGCGGAGCAGCAGACAGGAGCATCATAAGAGACGTCAAGCAAGCTCTTGATATACCCGTGATAGCGAGCGGAGATGTTACAGATGCAGAGTCGGGCATGAGCATGATGCGCGAGACAGGATGTGACCTTGTAATGATCGGAAGGGGTGCTCTTGGAAACCCTTGGATATTCAGAGAGCTTGACGCGGCCTATAAAGGAGAAGACATCCCGGGGCGTCCTTCACCGGAAGAGATATGTGAGATGATGATCAGGCATCTGGATATGCTCGCTTCCCTTAAAGGAGAGCATGTCGCTGTCAGAGAATTCAGAAAATACATAATGCGCTATACGAAAGGCATGAAAGGTGCTTCGAGCCTCAGAAGAAGCGCTTGTGAAATAACGGATATAGGAGAAATGAGGGCTCTTATAACAGACTGCAATGAGTAACAGAAATAACGGAAACAACAAAATCAAGATCCTGATAGCTGCTCTTATAACTGTATGCATCCTTACATTCACCGGATGTTCTACATACAGCAGTTTCAGCCAGACATTTATCAACAATAAGACTGAATCAGTGACAGAGCCTGCGTTCACCATAGGTGTGATCGAACCTCAATCCGGAAAGAACGCGGAAAAAGGCAAAGCTGAGATCAAGGGAATAGAGCTGGCAAACAGTATATACAACAATGTTGACGGCTATAAAGTAAATCTGGTCAAGGTCGATACGCAGTCCACGGTGGGGGCTACGGAAACCGCGATCCAGGCTCTTATCGAAATGAAGCCTGTAGCGATCATCGGGTCTTGTGGCGACGCCTCATCGCTCGCGATAACAGATTATATCGATGATGCCAATATACCAACGATCACACCGTCGGCTACAAATCCTCTTATCACCCAGAACAGCGCGTACTACTTCAGAGCCTGCCTTACGGAATCGCAGATGGGCGAGGGCCTTGCCGAGTATGCATATGAAAAACTCGGCTCGAGAAAGATCGGGGTAGTCAGTATAAAAAATGACACCAGCACATCAGCTCTTCTCGACGGATTCTATGACAAGATCAGAGAACTTGCGGGCAAGAGAAGCAAGGCGATAGCCGGGACCGCCGAGATCACTTCTGATGAGGCGGAAATGAAAAAAGCTTTGCGAAAGATCTCTGCCGCCGGTGTAGATGTGTGCTTCGTTTCGATGGGCGCCGAAGAGATGGATATATTCTTCAAAAACGCCGAAGAAATGGGGCTTGATGGGATCACATTCCTCGGTACCAGATCGTGGGGAGATGAAGCGTTTATCTCGATGATGGGAAAGCACGGCGGGATCAAAGTGGTATTCCCGTACGAGACCGTGCTTTCAAAGACCGGAGACAGCGAAGACTCGCAGAGTGAAGAAGGCCAGAAATTCCGAATAGAGTACGCCAGCAGGTATGGCGATAATGACATACCGACCGACAACGCGGCGCTCGGATACGATGCATATCTGCTGCTTATAAACGCTATACACAACGCGAAATCGCTTGAGGGGCCTGCGATAAGAGAGGCCATATGGAACTTCGACGGGCTGAAGTGCGCGACGGGAACATTCTCGTTTGACAAGACAGGCAACGTTGTCAGATCAGTCACACTGGCGACGATAAGAGACGGCAAGGCCGTACTCGAATATACGACAGACAGCGAAGCCGAGGCCAAGAGGCTTGAAGATATAGAAAATGAAGGGGCAGGGAGTAAACAATGAGTTATTTGGAAAGAATCGATTCTTACAAAGAGGAAATGCTGACGGCGCTCGCGGAGACAGTCTCCAATCCAAGCGTTAATGCCGAAACGGTAAAAACAGAAGGCGGCGAAGTATTGCCGTTCGGAAAGGGCGTCTATGACGCTTTGAAACAGATGCTTTCAAAGGGGGAGGAGCTCGGCTTCACTTCGTATAATGATGACAATTATGCCGGTCACATAGAGTGGAAGGCTCCGGATTCTCCGGCATCGGAGTATTTTGGAATAGTAGGGCATCTTGATGTCGTTCCGGTCGGAAACGGCTGGGTATCCGATCCTTTTGAGATGAGACGAGAAGACGGCTTCGTATACGGCAGAGGCGTACTTGATGATAAAGGTCCTGTCGTGGCTTGCCTGTATGCCATGAAAGCTTTGAAGGAAGAAGGCATCGAGCCGAAGATGAATATCAGGCTGGTGCTCGGCTGTGATGAGGAGACAGGGGAGATCAGTGCTGTCCATTATACAGAGAGCCAGGGCCATCCTAAGATGGGATTCACCCCTGACGCTAACTTTCCTCTTGTAAACGGTGAGATGGGCATAATGGTATTTGATCTAGCTCAAAAGTTTAAGTCAAAGCCTGCTAAGGATGAGCTCAGACTCACCAAGCTCGAAGGCGGCAATGCTCACAATGCTGTTCCGGCGAACGCCAAGGCCGTGATCGCGGGAAACAGCGAGCAATATAAATCGATAAGCGAGAGAGTTGCGCTCTACTGTGAAGAGACAGGCTACAGACTCAAGACCAAGAAGCAGGGGAGCTCGCTTGTGATCGAGGCTGAGGGCAAGGCGGCGCACGGAGCACATCCTGAAGAGGGCCTCAACGCCGTAAGCGTATTGATGGACTTCCTGGGCAGGGTCAGCTTTGCGTCCGAGGAACTGAACGATTATATCGCGTTCTACAATGAGCATATCGGTTTCGATCTTCACGGAGAGAGACTTGGCTGCGCATTGTCTGACGAACAGTCGGGGCCGCTTATCCTGAATGTGGGGATCGCGTCTGTGAATGAAGATCTCGCCAGCGTCACTATCAATATCCGTTACCCTGTTACATGCACCGATGAGGAAGTGCTCTCGGGCATTGAACAGGTGACAGGTGAAGGCAGAGTCGGCATAGTGACAAGGACTTTAGCTGCGCCGATCTACATGGATATGAACGATCCTATGGTAGTGAAGATGATGGATGCTTACCACGAGGAGACAGGGGATGTCGAAGCGAAGCCTATGGTGATAGGCGGGGGCACATACGCCAAGATGTTCAACAACATACTCGCTTTCGGAGCTGAGTTCCCGGACGAAGAAGCAACCATGCATCAGGCGAATGAAAAGCTCAGTATCGAGGCGTTCATGAAGATGACGCGTATTTATGCAAGAGCAATCTACTATCTCTGTTGCCAATAGTCCGTTAGAGGAGTATAATCCTTACATTAATAAAAATCTGTTTCAGGGCGTGGTGAAAGTCCACACCGGCGGTGAACACATTCGATGTGCAAGTCCGCGAGCCATTTGGCCGAACCGGTTAGAATCCGGTACCGACGGTATAGTCCGGATGAAAGAAACATGACATCTCAGTTATTTGTGATGAATGGCCTTGATTCCTATCGGGGCCATATTTTATGCCTGACAGATTCCACTCGCAGCCACTTGAGTATCAGCGGCTACAACGCAATGTTCAGAGGAGGAATATGTTATGAACACTGACAAAAACACTGCAAAACTCGCCAAACTCGCAATGATGACAGCGGTATCACTGGTGCTGCTCTTCATCGTAAGAATTCCGTGGCCACCTGCGGCATTCCTGGTCTATGACCCTGCGGATGTGCCTATATACATCACAGCCTTTGCCTTTGGTCCTGTCGAAGGACTGATCGTGACGCTTGTCGTGTGTCTGATCCAGGCGTTTGGACTTGGCGGAGACGGACTCTACGGATTCGTGATGCACTTTGTAGCGACAGGTATCGTAGCTCTTATCATCGGCACGATGTACAGAGGCAGAAAGACAAGAAAGAGAGCTATCGTATCTCTGGTAGTCGGTATCATAGCTACTGTTGTCATAATGTCAATTATGAATATAATAGTTACACCGATATACATGGGAGCGCCAAGAGAGGCTGTAATAGCGATGTTGCCAACGGTGATCATTCCGTTCAACCTCGTCAAGGCAGGCGCCAATTCCCTGCTGACACTAGTGCTGTATAAGAGGATATCCGGATTCCTCCACGGCACGGGCAGGACCGTAAAAGCGGATGAAAGAAATAAGATACAGGAAACTACGGCTGAATAACGAAGAAGATACGCGCTCGCTCGGGCTCGAGATCGCTGATGCTCTCGAGCCCGGCGATGTAGTGGCTTTAATAGGAGACCTCGGCACGGGCAAAACAGCCCTTACAAAGTACATCGCCGAGGGCCTTGGGATAAAGGAGGAGATAAGCAGCCCTACCTTTACTATAGTAAAGGAGTACAGGAGCGGCAGACTTCCCCTTTATCATTTTGATGTGTACAGACTCGGGAGCGGCGAGGAGCTGCTCGACATAGGCGCTGAAGAAATGCTCGAGGGCGACGGCGCCTGCGTCATCGAGTGGGCAGATATTGTTGCCGATGTGCTGCCTGCTGACTCGCTTGTAGTGAAACTCGATTACGGAGAGGATGAGGGCTCACGCTTTGCCGAGCTTTTGTAGTGCCCGGGTTGTAGTAAAGTAAGTAATGCAAAAGATCCGCCGCAGAGGTAATGGAAAGCAGATAAACGGGATAATGAGAATACTCGCAATAGAAACGACAGGTAAATACGGATCGGCGGCCGTCATCGATGAAGAGGGCCGCATCCGGAGCGCGGAGTCACGCGAAGAGATGAACCATCTCAGAGGTATCATCTCTTTGATCGACGAGGCTCTTGGGGCTGCCGGCATCACAAAGAACGAACTTACGCACATAGCCGCGTCGATCGGACCTGGATCTTTTACGGGGATCAGGATCGGCGTGACGACAGTGCGCACCATGGCACAGATGCTTGGCATACCTTGCATCGCAGTCTCATCTATCGAGGCTCTGGCTGAAGGAGCGCTTTCCGCGGCCATATCCTTAAACTCTCTTTACGTAGTTCCTATTATCAACGCCAGGAGACATCAGACTTACGGCGCTATTTATGAAGCTGAGTTCACTTCTGACTATGAGCATCAGACTCTTTGCAATGTTTCAGAAGAGAAGCAGTACATGATAGAAGACTTGCTCGAGAAGGTCGGTGATAATACCGCATTCTTCACCGGCGACGGCATCGACGCTTACAGCGATATAATCGAAGGAACTCTCTCTGATGGACAATATAAGTATGCTGATGAGAGCATAAGGTATCAGAGCGCTGAGTCGGTTGCTTTGATCGCGCTCAGAAAAGCCAAGAGAGGCGATACGCTCTCGTATGATCAGCTTATGCCCGAATATATGAGGCTTGCCGAGGCAGAACAAAGACTCAAGGCGGGCACGCTCAGTGACAGGATCAAAAGCCCAAAGGTGTAAAGTGATATGGGAGAGATCGTTATCAGGCGGGCTAAGCTCAGCGATGTGCCCGCGATATCGAGAATAGAAGCAGATTCCTTTGACTCTCCGTGGAGCGCGAAAGAGATCACTAAAGATGTGACATCCGGGGGAGACATAGACTTCGTAGTCGCTGTGGATGGAAGCGAATGCTTGGGCTTTGCCGAGATGAGATGCGTGGCCGGAGAGGCCCAGATATACAATATCGCAGTAGCGCCCGGGGCAAGGGGCCGCGGCATCGGGGAGTCCCTTCTCAGACATCTCATAGAAAAAGCTGAGGATAGCGGATGCGACGTGGTAAATCTGGAAGTCCGCGCCGGTAATATAGCGGCTCGCGGGCTCTATAAAAAACTCGGATTCAGAGAAGTCGGTCGCCGCGCCAAGTACTACAACGGAGAAGACGCTGTTCTTATGGATCTGGACCTGACTAAAGTGCAGATAGATGTAGTTGTTGAAAGCTGATCGAAGATCAGAGAATATAGATAATACAAAGACTTAGATGAAAGACGGAAAATTTCTGACACTCGGAATAGAAACAAGCTGTGATGAGACCGCCGCTTCAGTCGTAGCGGACGGCCGTTTTGTGATGAGCAATATCATCAGCTCTCAGATCGATATACATACCGCATATGGTGGCGTAGTGCCTGAGATCGCGTCTCGTAAGCATCTCGAGCGCATAAATGATGTTATAGAAAGAGCGCTTAAAGAGGCTGATGTCAGCGTAAAGGAGATCGATCTTATAGGCGTGACATACGGCCCGGGATTGGTGGGCGCTCTCCTTATTGGAGTAGCGGCGGCCAAGGCGATGGCCTATGCAACTGACATCCCTCTCATTGGAGTCAACCACATGCATGGCCATATCGCGGCCAATTATCTTGAGCTTCATGATCTCGAGCCGCCTTTTATGGCGCTCGTCGTATCGGGAGGCCATACTGAGATAGTCAATGTGCCTTCGTATAACAAATGCGAGAAGCTCGGAGGTACAAGAGACGACGCGGCCGGTGAGGCTTTTGATAAAGTGGCCAGAGTTATCGGACTCGGTTATCCGGGAGGGCCGAAGATCGATAAGGCGGCAAAGGAAGGCGACCCTGAAGCCATAGCTTTTAAGAGGGTGTATCTTGAGCAGGGCAGCCTTGATTTCAGTTTTTCAGGACTCAAGACACAGGCCCTTAATTACCTCAACAGCGAGAAACAGGCGGGTCGTGAGATAAATGTAAGCGATGTAGCGGCGAGCTTCCAGGAAGCCGTTGTAGAAGTTATAGCGGACAAAGCTGTGGACGCCGCAGTCAGATATGATCAGAAGAGAATAGTGATGGCAGGCGGCGTCGCGTCGAATTCCAGGCTCCGTGCGCTTATCAGCGCCAAGGCTTCAGCCAGGGGGATCGATGTGCTGAAGCCGAGTCCGGTGCTTTGCACCGACAACGGAGCCATGATCGCTTCCGCCGCATATTACGCTTATAGATCGGGCGAGCGTACAGACTACGAGCTTGACGCTGTACCGGGACTGGAGTTTTAGCCAATGCAGATAATGTCAGGGAAAGACATAAGCAAAGCCTACGGAACAGACATCATTTTTGAGGATGTCTGTTTTGGCGTAGACAAAGGCGACCGCATCGGTATTGTCGGCCCTAACGGCTGCGGCAAATCGACGCTTCTCGGCATCATAGCCGGCAGTATCGAGGCTACTTCCGGAGAGATTTATGTAAGAAGCGGTTATTCCCTCGGCTATCTCAGACAACAGAACCAGTTCCTCGGAAGCGGTACAGTGATAGAAGAAGCAGAGAAGAGTTTTGAGCATTTTTATGAGATGGAAAGAAGACTGGCAAAGCTTCAGGACGCCATCTCAGACCACAGCAGCGATACATTTGACAAGGATCTCTCTGAATTCACAGAGCTTAACGAAAAGTATGAGGAAACCGGCGGATATACATATAAAAGCGAACTTAACGCTACTTTGGCCCATATGGGTTTCAGAGAAGAAGACAAGTACAAGACGATAAGCACCCTGTCCGGAGGAGAACGTACAAGGCTCGCTCTAAGCTGTATGCTTCTCAGAAGGCCGGACATACTGATGCTCGATGAGCCTACCAACCACCTGGATCTTCATATGCTGGCTTGGCTCGAAAGCTTTCTTGAGAGTTACAAGGGAACACTTATTGTCGTATCACACGACAGGTATTTCCTTGATCGTATCACAAACAAGATATTCGATCTGTCAGCGGGCACTCTTGACGCGTATAGAGGCAATTACTCGGAGTTTATAGTAAAACGCGAGGAACGTCTGGAGGCGATGCGCCGTGAATATGAGAAACAACAGGCCGAGATCGCCAAGCAGGAAGAAATGATCAGACGCTTCAAACAGCATGGCACCGAACACCTTACAAAGCGCGCAAGGTCGCGTGAAAAAAGGCTGGCTATGATGGAACTTGTCGACAAGCCTGTGATAAAGCAGGATAAGATAAAACTATCCTTTGAGGCGGATTACAAGAGCGGAAGCGAGGTGCTTGAGGCGGAAGGCCTCTCCAAGAGCTTTGGAGAGAGGCGACTTTTCAGAAACGCGGGGCTGCTGATCAGAAAAGGTGAGAGAGTCTGCATTATCGGAGATAATGGTATAGGAAAGACTACTCTGATCAGGATACTCATGGGGCTCGAAACGGCCGATGAAGGCTATCTCAGGACAGGATACAATGTAAATATCGGTTATTATGACCAGGGACAGCTCCTTCTTGACGAAAACGAGACCGTGCTCGGCGAGATGAAAAACGCCTACCGCCTATACACTGATACGGAGATGCGATCCCTGCTGGGCAGGTTCCTGTTCAAAGGCGACGATGTGTTCAAGCAGGTGAGAGATCTCTCCGGAGGAGAAAAGGCCAAGCTCTCGCTTCTCAAGTTGATGCTTTCGGGAGCAAACACATTGGTTCTCGACGAGCCTACCAACCACCTCGACATAGAATCAAAAGAGATAGTGGAGGACGCACTTCTTGAATTCAAGGGCACTCTCATCATAGTCTCGCACGACAGATACCTTCTCAACATCATTCCTGACAGGATACTTGAACTGACCGGGGACGGACTGGTCGAGTATAAAGGTAAATTCGACTACTATCTTGAGAAAAACGGTGAAAAGGAAGCGGTGTCAGAGACGGAGCAAGGGGGCAGCGCCGAACAATTTGCCGAAATGCTCAGAAGCTCAGAGGCTGAGCGTAAAGCAAAGAAACAGCAGGAAGCCGAGAACAGAAGAAGGACAAGAAAAGCAGACGAGACCGAGTCGAGGATACATGAACTTGAATCCATGATCGTCGATCTTCAGGACGAGATGATGCTCCCCGAAAAAGCAGCTGATCTTGAGTGGATGAGGGAGAAGTCCGAAGAACTGGCAAAGATGGAAGCTGAGGTGAACTCTCTCTATGACGAGTGGATGGAGCTCCAGCAATAGAGATAAGAAGACATTGTGAAAAACTTGAATAACTTTGTGAAATTTGATACAAGTATTGTTGAAAAGAGATGTTACAGCAAGTTATAATGTGGATATTGAATTAAGAAAAGGAGATCATAATTATGGTTTTTGAAAAAGTAAGAGCTCTGATCGTTGAGCAACTTGACGTAGATGAGTCAGCAGTTACTATGGATACAGATTTCATGAAGGATCTTGAAGCGGATTCTCTTGACGCTGTAGAGATCATCCTCGGAGTAGAGGAAGAATATGGAATCGAGATCCCTGATGAAGTAGCTGAAAACTTCACAAAGGTCGGAGACATCGTAAAGTACATCGAAGAGAACAAATAGCAGAGAAAAGGCGGGTGAGCATTTATGGGCAGAGCTAAAGTTTCAAATGCGATAATACGCCGATTACCTCGCTACAGAAGATACCTCGGACAACTCCAGGTCAAGGGCATTAAAAAGATCTCGTCAGGTGAGCTTAGTGAGCTTATTGGCTATACTGCTTCTCAGATAAGACAGGATCTCAACACTTTTGGTGAATTCGGACAGCAGGGCTATGGATACGAAGTAGACAAGCTCTATAAAGAAATCAACAAAATACTCGGACTCGACAGGGAATACCGCACTGTTGTCGTTGGTGTCGGAAATCTCGGGCAGGCCATTACAAACTACACATATTATTACAAGATCGGTTTCAACATCATAGGTCTCTTTGATAAGGACCCTGAAGTCATCGGTAAGACAATAAACGATGCGACGGTGATGGATGGCGCGTTACTCGAAGATTTTGTCAGGGACAATGAAGTTGATATCGGTATAATCTGTGTAACCAGAGAGAATGCCCAGGATGTCGCTGATGCTCTCATCCGTGGGGGAGTAAAGGGCATTTGGAATTTCGCGCCTATCGATCTTGAGGTACCGGAAGATATAGCACTCGAGTCAGTACATCTTTCGGACAGCCTGCATGCTCTTTCGTTCATGATAAAGAGCAAGCGTGAAGATGAGGAATAGGCCTGCAGATCAAAAAGGTGAAAAATAAAATCCCGTAGCATCGCTACGGGATTTTAGATAATTAGTTTGTTTAAATGATTATGCCTCGGATGGAGCACCAACAGGGCAGTTAGCCTCGCAAGCACCACAGTCGATGCAAACATTCTCGTCGATTACATAAGGTGTGCCTTCGCTGATAGCCTCAACAGGGCAGCCTTCCATGCAAACACCACAACCGATGCACTCATCACTGATCTTATAAGCCATTGTATTTCCTCCTTCTTCAAGTAATATCTACATGCGAAGTATAGCACCTGAATTGTCGAATGTAAACATTAATTAAGCATGAAAGTAGTATCATTCACAGGTAAAAGCGGAACAGGAAAAAGCTTTCAAGCCACTGCGCTTGCGCAGAGGCGCGGCTTTGACGCGATCATTGACGACGGACTTCTCATCTACAAGGGGCAGATCGTGGCGGGAACTTCTGCCAAGAAATGCGCGTCTAAAGCAGCTGCCATGAGAACAGCTCTGTTCAACTATGATGACCATAGAGAATCCGTAAAAGCAGCCATAGAGGAATACGATCCCGGCGTATTGATGATAATCGGAACATCGGATCGAATGACAGATATAGTGGCGGGGCAGCTTGGGATAGGTCCTATCGAAGAGCGCATATATATCGAGGATGTCACCACCGCAGAAGAGCGCGAACTCGCAAGGCATTTCAGGCAGGACGAAGGTGAGCACGTTATCCCGGCCCCGGTCGGTCAGCTTCGACGGGATTTCGCCGGATACTTTATGGATCCAATCAAGAACTTCATCAGCATGGCAAGAGGTAATGCTGTGCAGGACGATAAGAAACCCGAGGACGAAGGCCCCGATGACAGGACTGTTGTAAGACCTACTTTCAGTTACTTCGGAAGCTTTACAATCAGCGAGCAGGTGATAAGAGACATCATCCGGATATCAGCTGAGAAATATGACAGCCACATAGTCGTTGTGGACAGGATGAACAACGGCAAACAACAGAACATGGCCGTGACGATAGATGTAATGGCAGTGCGTGACTCAGAATCAGTGGATAAATGCATAGGCCTGCAAAAAGATGTATTCGACGCTCTTTCATCCATGACAGCCTTTACTATTGAAAGCGTCAATGTGAGAATAAGAGATATAGTCGGAAGCCGTGAAGAGATGCGCGCAAGGAGACTTCACTGATATGGACAGGGTCATTATTGAAAATGTAAAGGACGCAGATCTGACACATATCTTTGAGTGTGGGCAGGTCTTCAGATGGCGTCCGTTTGAGGAAGGATACAGAGGCGCTGCAGGCGATAAGTCTGCCAGCGTCTCTTATGATTCATGCGTTCTTACGATCGAGGCGACCGGGGGCGATGAAACCTTCTGGCGGCACTACTTCGATCTGGACACAGACTATGGAAAAATCAAAGAAGCTCTCACGAAGAGTGAGCCGCGCATAAGATCAGCGACTGACTATGGTCATGGTATACGTATACTCAATCAAGATTTCTTCGAAACCATGATCTCCTTCATCATTTCTCAGAACAATAACATACCCCGAATACGCAAAAATATAGAGTCTCTTTGCGATCGTTATGGTGAGCGCATTAACGATGACTTCGCCGCTTTCCCGTCCCCGGAGATCCTTGCGGCGGCCAAAGAAGAAGATCTCGCCGCTCTTAAACTCGGATACAGAAGCAGATATATCATCGAGAGTTCAAGGCAGTATCTGGAAGAGGGACCGCCGGGTACAAGAGAAGGACTCCTGAGGTTCTGCGGCATAGGCCCAAAAGTAGCTGATTGCATCATGCTCTTCGGGCTCCACGATGTCGCCGCTTTCCCGATAGACACGTGGGTAAAGCATATAATGAGCGACATGTACGGATTCGATGAGAAGGATGTAAAGGGTATGCAAAGATTTGCGGATGAGAGGTTTGGAGACCTCGCCGGCTATGCCCAGCAATATCTCTTCTACTATTATAGAGACAGAGGTTGAAGTCTTTATATATTCTTCATGTTCAGGTGTTGACACGCGTCGATGCGCTGAGTACAATATGTTTTGGTGGTTGGCACTCAGATGTTAAGAGTGCTAACAAGAATAATAATCAGGAGGCATAAAATGAGTATCGGAATCAAGCCACTCGGAGCAAGAGTAGTTATCAAGAAGATGGAAGCCGAAGAGAAGACAGAAGCAGGTCTGCTGCTCAGCGGCACTGCTAAGGAAAAGCCACAGCAGGCAGAAGTACTTGCCGTAGGCCCTGGAACTGAAGAAGAGCCAATGGAGCTCAAAGTCGGCGATATCGTGATCTTCTCAAGATACGGCGGAAATGATCTTAAATATAAAGGTGAAGAATACACCATCATCAATCAGAGAGACATCCTCGCGACTATCGAGAAGTAGTTACGAGACTTTCATATAAGGAGGAATCAAATGGCAAAGGAACTTTTTTACGGCGAGGAATCAAGAAGAAAGCTGCTCGCCGGAGTAGATAAACTTGCAGATACAGTAAAGATCACACTCGGACCTAAGGGCAGAAACGTCCTTATCGAGAGAACATACGGATCGCCGCTCATCACAAATGACGGTGTAAGCATCGCAAGAGAGATCGACCTCGAGGATCAGGTAGAGAACATGGGCGCCCAGCTCGTAAAGGAAGTCGCTACAAAGACTAACGACGTTGCAGGCGACGGTACTACAACAGCTACACTTCTCGCTCAGGCCATCATCAGAGAGGGCTTCAAGAACGTAACAGCTGGTGCTAATCCTATGGTGCTCAAGAGAGGTATCTCCGGCGCTGTAGAGGCTGCTGTCGAATATCTCAAGGGCGAAGCCAAGCAGGTAAACGACAAAGAGTCCATCGCTCAGGTAGCGTCCGTATCCGCCAACGACAAAGAGATCGGCGAAATGATCGCTGAGGCTATGGAAAAAGTCGGCAAGGATGGAGTCATCACAGTAGAGGAATCCAAGACACTCGGAACTACACTCGAAGTAGTTGAAGGTATGCAGTTCGACAGAGGATACCTCTCACCATATATGGCAAACAACGAAAAGATGGAGGCTGTCATGAGCAAGCCTTACATCCTTCTCACAGATAAGAAGCTCAGCAACATCCAGGACATCATCCCACTGCTCGAAGGTATCATGAAGGCAGGCAGAAGCCTCCTTATCGTAGCAGAGGACGTTGACGGCGAGGCTCTTGCAACTCTCGTACTCAACAAACTGAGAGGAACACTCGACGTAGTAGCCGTAAAGGCCCCTGGATTCGGCGACAGACGTAAAGCAATGATGGAAGACATCGCTGTTCTTACAGGCGGCGTAGTCATCTCCGAAGAACTCGGATATGAGCTCAAGGAAGCTACCATCGATATGCTCGGTCAGGCTGAGACAGTCAAGGTCAACAAGGACAACACAGTCATCGTAGGCGGAGCCGGAAGCAAAGACGAGCTCGCTGCCAGAGTTGCTCAGATCAAGGCTTCGATCGAAGAGACAACTTCCGAATTCGATAAAGAAAAACTTCAGGAAAGACTCGCTAAGCTCAGCGGTGGAGTTGCAGTCATCAACGCAGGCGCTGCTTCCGAGACAGAGCTCAAGGAAAAGAAGCTCAGACTCGAAGACGCTCTCAACGCAACAAAGGCTGCTGTTGAGGAAGGTATCGTAGCAGGCGGCGGAGTATCGCTCATCCGTGCTATCGAGGCTGTAAAGGCTTACGCTGATAAGCAGGAAGGCGACATGAAGACAGGTGCTAAGATCGTAGAGAGAGCTCTCGAGGAGCCTGTAAGACAGATCGCTGAGAACGCCGGATTCGACGGCGCTGTAGTAGTAGCTAAGGTCAAAGAGCAGAAGGGCGATGTCGGATTCAATGCTGCAGTTGAAAAGTACGAAGACATGATCAAGGCCGGAATCGTAGATCCAGTCAAGGTTACAAGATCTGCTCTTCAGAACGCAGGCTCTGTAGCAGGCATGCTCCTCACAACAGAGGCAGGCATCACACAGATCAAAGAACCAGAACCGGCAATGCCACAGGGCGGCGCAGGCGGCATGGGAATGATGTAGTAAATTATTTCAAGCGGATCCCCAAAACGGGGATCCGCTTTTTTATTGCTTCAAGTATCGATTCGCCAAAAAGTTATATATTTCTAACTTAGCAAAATACCTTTATTTCATCACATAATGATGCTATAGTAGGGAAAAGTTATTGTAAATGGCAAAAAATTAGAGAAGACTAACTATATATTACAACTATACACACGTTTCCAGAAAGAGGTGTTATATGGCGACTGTACTCAAGGAACCATCAAGGACTTTTAATGAATATCTGCTTATACCGGGCTACTCCAGCGCTGAGGCCCGCCCTGATAACGTTTCGCTCAAGACTCCGGTAGTCAAATTCAAAAAGGGCGAAGAGCCGGCTCTGTCAATGAACATTCCGCTGACATCCGCTGTTATGCAGGCTGTATCGGATAACAACATGGCCGTAGCGCTCGCGAAAGAGGGCGGCATTTCATTCATCTTTGGATCCCAGTCCATCGAGAGTCAGGCAGAGATGGTAAGAAAAGCCAAGAGCTATAAAGCAGGCTTTGTACCAAGCGACTCTAATCTTAAGCCGACAGCTACTCTTCAGGATGTGCTTGATCTCAAAGAGGAAAAAGGACATTCCACTATCGCCATCACAGAGGATGGTACAGCAGAGGGCAAGCTGCTCGGTATCGTTACCAGCAAGGACTATCGTATCTCCAGAATGAGCGTGGACACTCCGGTTTCCGAGTTCATGACACCGTTTGAGAAGATGGTATACGGCAAGGAAGGCATCACTCTTTCTGAGGCCAACGATCTTATCTGGGACAACAAAGTCAATCAGCTCCCTATCATCGACGACAAGCAGAGACTCACAGCTTTCGTATTCCGTAAAGACTACGATTCGCATAAAGAGCATCCACTCGAACTCCTCGACGCAGACAAGAGATATATCGTAGGCGCCGGAATCAACACAAGAGACTATGCTGAGAGAGTTCCTGCTCTTCTCGATGCCGGAGTCGATGTTCTCACTATCGATTCATCCGAGGGCTACTCCGAGTGGCAGGCGATCACACTCAAGTGGATCAGAGACAACTACGGAGACAGCGTCAAGGTAGGCGCCGGCAACGTTGTAGACGCAGCGGGCTTCAACTTCCTCGCAGAATGCGGAGCTGACTTCGTCAAGATCGGTATCGGCGGAGGATCCATCTGCATCACAAGAGAGCAGAAGGGTATCGGACGCGGACAGGCTTCGGCTGTTATCGAGGTAGCTCAGGCAAGAGACGAGTACTTCAAGAAGACCGGAATCTATATCCCTCTTTGCTCAGATGGCGGTATCGTATACGACTACCATATGACACTGGCACTCGCGATGGGAGCTGACTTCATCATGCTCGGCAGATACTTCGCAAGATTCGACGAATCCCCATCGGCCAAGCTCATGCTCAACGGAAATTACGTCAAAGAGTACTGGGGTGAAGGTTCGGCAAGAGCCCGCAACTGGCAGAGATACGATCTCGGCGGTGACGCAAAGCTCAAATTCGAAGAAGGCGTAGATTCCTACGTACCATACGCCGGTTCGCTTCACGACAACGTCCAGATGTCGCTCGGCAAGGTGAAATCAACAATGTGCAACTGCGGTTGCCTCAACATCCCTGACTTCCACAAGAACGCCAAGCTTACGCTCGTATCTGCGGTCAGCATCGTAGAGGGCGGAGCTCACGACGTGATCCTCAAGGAAGTATCCACTAGGACATCGTCTACAAACCACGTATAACAGACGCCGGATGTAACCATATTAAAAAGTATTTAAGGGCTACATCTTCGCTCCTAATAAAGAATCTAATAAACTATTTCAAAATAGTGTTTCACGGAGGTAAATAAATGGATAAGAGACCGGAAACAATGGAACGTATCACGACTCGTGCACTCGCTGACAAGTTCATCGAGGAGCAACTTGCTGAGATCAAGGCTCAGGTGGGGGACAAGAAAGTTCTTCTTGCGCTCTCTGGCGGTGTTGATTCAAGTGTAGTAGCTGCACTGCTAATCAAGGCGATAGGCGACAATCTGGTATGTGTACATGTCAACCACGGTCTCCTTCGCAAGGGTGAGCCTGAGATGGTGATCAAGGTCTTCAAAGAAGAGCTTGGTGCCAATCTCATCTACGTGGACGCTGTAGACCGCTTCCTCGACAAGCTCGCCGGAATAGATGATCCTGAGACAAAGCGTAAGATCATCGGCGCTGAGTTCATCGAAGTGTTTGCGGAAGAAGCAGCCAAGCTTGAGGACATCGAATTCCTCGGACAGGGCACTATCTATCCTGACATCCTCGAATCCGACGGAGTAAAGGCCCACCACAATGTAGGCGGACTCCCTGAAGATCTTCAGTTCGAGCTCGTAGAGCCGGTCAAGCTGCTCTACAAGGACGAAGTAAGAGTAGTAGGATCAGCACTCGGACTTCCTGACAGCATGGTTTACAGACAGCCGTTCCCTGGCCCTGGCCTCGGCGTAAGATGCACAGGCGCTATCACAAGAGACAGACTCGAGGCACTCCGCGAGGCAGATGCCATCGTAAGAGAAGAGATCGGCAAGATGGAAGAGACTCCATGGCAGTACTTCGCAGTCATTCCTGATATGAAGTCAACAGGAATCAAGGACGGAAAGCGCTACATGGGCTGGCCTGTAATCATCAGAGCAATCAATACAGTGGACGCTGTAACCGCGGAGTCCGTTGAGATCCCATGGGAGATGCTCAAGACCATGAGAGACCGCATCATCGAGACGGTCCCTGGAGTCAACAGAGTTATGTGGGACATCTCAGACAAGCCTGTATCTACGATCGAGTTCGAATAGTGCAGAGTGGAAAACCACATTGCTGAACCCATTGGAAACACTGCGTTTCAACGATTGGACAAAACTCTGTGATACTAATTTGATACTAAAATAACCTCAAAAATCCACACACGCCAGAGAGCCGTATTTCTGAGCACTCTGGCGTTTTTTTCATGCCCGGAATGTGCAGTGATTCGCACATTCCTCATCTGATGAAACATAAGATAGACTATGCTTAGAAATAAGTCAAGGAGGTATACAGCGATGTTCAAGCCTAAAGCTGTTATACATGGCTCTGCTGGAGCGCGCCATTCTTACGAATATAAACGACTCGGATTTTGATGTCAGCTATCATGTATTCGGAGATCATGAGAGATTCCTCAGCATACTTACCGGCAATAAGGATTTTCCTGAGATCGACCGGTATAGGCATTGTATTAGTTGTTACGAATACGGAATGATCAAGCTTTGATCGAAGATGTTCACAGGTTCAAAAAACCATTGCTTTTGTGGTAAAATCAAGATGATTGATCTTCTCAGGTCTTAGATAAGAGAGGAGGCAGCTATGCGCAGTGATGACGAATTATATCGCGCGTTCAGATCGGGCGACAACTCCGCGTACGATCAGCTTGTGCTGCGATATGGCGATGATCTCCTTATTTTCCTGAACGGATATACGCATAACCTCCATGATGCCGAGGATCTCATGATAGAGGCATTCGCGCGCATAATGGCAAAGCGCCCGCTGATAAGAGAGGGCGGGTTCAAAGCATATCTATTTAAAACCGGCCGCAATATGGCATCGCGCTTCAGCGTTTTGTCAAAGCGCATCAATACATTCAGCATGGAAGAACTGAGCCATGAGATCGCCGGAGGCAGCCTCCCCGAAGAGATAGTGTGGAACGAACAAAAGTATTCCATACTCCACGCCTGTCTGGAAAGGATAGATCCACAGCAGAGTGAAGCTCTGTGGCTGGTCTATGGCGAGGGAATGACTTATGCTCAGGCGGCTGAAGTAATGGGGGTAAAAGTCAAGAAGATCGACAAATTGCTCTCTGCGGGAAAGACAGTCATGCGCAGAGAACTGGATAAGGAGGGGATGACAAATCCGTTTTGACATGGACAAAAGAATGTTGTCACAGAGGGAACGAATAGAGGAGATCCACAGGAGGTCAGCAGAGAGATCGAAAAAACAAAGACGCATGCGTGCTGCGATGCTTGGAACGGTGTCGGTAGGTGTTTCTCTGGCGATGATCATCGCTCTTGCCTTTTGGATCCCCGGTATCGTTGAACGTGAGATGACAGGAGAAGCCCTCGATTATTCCGGAAGCATGTTTACTGATTCACCGGTCCTGGGATTTATCATCATAGGCATCCTTGCGTTCATTCTGGGCATACTTGTCACTTTGTTATGCCATTACCTGCATAGACGGGTCGAGGATCCTGTATCGGAGGACTACGATTGATAGAGGTAGCTATCAATATTTTTCAAATAATAGTGCTTCTTATAGCGTTTTCGATATCATTCAGAGAAGCTCTTTCTACACACAGACGCGAATGGTCAGTAGCGGCTCTTTTTTACGCGGTCTACGCGATGGCCGACATCTACTGGCTTCTTATTTTGCACTTTTACCACAGAAACTCTCTGTTTTATATCTCAGATATCGGCTGGTACTCGGGGTTTCTTGTCATCGATGTCCTGATCATGATGTTCTGCACAGACGAAGAGCGAAGTTTACGAAGCCGTATCCTTTGGATCATCCCTGTGTTCACTCTGTCTATGTTTTGTTTCTTCATTTACCTCAAAGGCGATATCCCGGGCAACATAGTTACGCTGATATTGATGACGATGATCATGTACAGATGCTCAAGGGGGCTGATATATATAAATGGAGGCTACTCTGAAGAGAACAAAGACCGCAGGATGCTGTATACATTGATACTCATATTCTGCTTTGTGGAGTATTCCATGTGGGCCATATCTTGTTTCTGGATGGGGGACACTTTTACGAATCCTTATTTCTGGTTTGATATCGCTCAGTCATTCCTGATGTTCATGATGATCCCCGCGATCAGAAAGGGGCTGGCCGCATGAATTACATAGAGAACATATTTGTGTGCCTGGTGGCGCCTATAATGCTGGCTTGTCTGTGCCTCAGAGGACATAAGCGAAAAAGATATATGATCGCGTTTCTGTTGGGGATGACAGCATGCCTGCTATCTTCATACATAAGCACCTTTATAGCGGTGGCGATGGAAATGGATACTGTGATGGCTGCGGTGGAAGTGACGCCTGTCGTAGAAGAGACCATGAAATTTCTTCCGGCGCTGTTCTATTTGATCGTATTTGAACCTGAAAAAGAGTCTGCTATAAATTTGATAATACTCATATCCGCGGGATTCGCGACATTCGAGAACGTATGCTATCTCATCGAAAATGGCGCCGCGAGCATCACTCATCTTATCATCAGGGGATTCGGCACGGGAACGATGCATATAATGTGCGGTGTGATAGTAGCCTGGGGCATCTATTATATGTGGAGCAGGCAGTATCTCAGAGCGGCCGGCACCATCGGACTCATATCCGCGGCCATAATGTATCACGGTATCTTCAATGTGCTTGTCTCTCAGGAAGGCGCTACGGCTATTGCGGGGTACATCATACCGCTCATCTCTATTGCCGTTGTTTACATCATATCTGTCGATCTCAACAAAAAAGCGTCGTCTGCAGACGCTGCATAACACCTTGATGATATGGCCGGGGATCTCCTTCATGGAGATTTTTTATTTTTTTGCTTTTTTACGGGGGGAATCAAGGCTGAAACGTTATCTCTTAGTAAAAGAGGGTAATTGTATATACCACTTTTGAATGGAGAAAAGCGGCATGAAAAACACAGAAGCAAGGATAGAGGCAATACATGAGATGGCTGCCGGGATCAAAGCTCGTGATGAGAAACGGATGGTAATGGCCGCGTCCCTACTTTCTGTATGTCTTCTTGCAGGCATAGTAAGGATCGTTGCTGCGATGAACGCATTTCATCAAACCTTGCAAAATGATGGATTTACGGGATCGTCACTGCTTGACTCCGCTGTGGGCGGCTACGTATTGGTAGGCGTGGCCTCATTTTCCGCGGCGGTCATTCTGACGGTCATTTGTATACGCTATAGAAGGAGATAGATATGGATAGGTGTATTCAGGGAGGCGCGAAAGCGCGAAAAGGCTTATTCACGGCACTGCTCATAGTGATCATGAGCATCGTTCTTATAGGAATATGGGGGCTTGCGTATGTTCACGCGGATGATGGTGCCGGAGACGGTGATCCATCTCCGGCGGCGGTAACAGAAACAGATAAAGGAGCGGACAGCGCAAACGATAACGGCGGATCGGGAGATTCCGGCGGATCTTCTGCTGCGCCTACAAACGACCCTGCTCCTGCGCCTGCGTCTGAACCGGCCGCTTCGCCAGAGCCTTCACCGGCTCCTGAGCCTGCTCCAGAACCTACATCCTCACCGGAGCCCGCAGCGAACCCTGAGCCGGCATCCTCACCTTCACCTGAGGCTGCCCCTTCGTCAAATGATAACACGGCCTCAGACAGCGCTGAGCCTACACGCGGAAACGGCGGAAATGACACGAATGTATCCGGCGGCGATGAAGATACAGGCACTGACACAGATACAGATACAGATGCAGATGCAGATGGAACTGACACCTCCGCGGCGGAGGATGATGCTGAAGAAGACGTCAACGCTCCTGATCCGGGCCAGGCTTCGGTCATCAGCAACATTTCCGTCACAAGCGAAGAAGGCGGAGAAGTGACCGGCACAAAGGAGAATGTAAAGTCTTACTCTGCCAATACATACACAAATCCGAGAAAGGACGAGACAGCGGGAATAAACGGCAAGGCTGCCCCTGATAATGCTCTTGTAAAGGCCATCAAGGACGCTCTGAGCAAAGTCACTTCAAGCACTATATCTGCGATGATAGAACTTGATGAGGGCACGTATGCCGGAGATATCACTATTTCTGACGATATGCTTGGAGACGAAGTGAGTCTCAGAGACGATTTTGTGCTCAATATCGTATCGAAGAGCACCGGCAGAAGCACTTCAAAAGGAAAAGTGACAGTACTGCCCGACGGCTCCACAAAAGCTGTTATTTTAGGCAATCTGCTTATCAGCAGGATAAACGTGCTGCTCGCCGGCGTTACTATGGGAGAAGGAAACACCATCACGGTATCCGGAGCCGATTTTTGGTATGCCGGTACAGCTGGGGATGATACTGTGTCCATTTTGCTCAAAAACGGAGCGCGCACAGATGTGGTGACCGGCAGCGGAAACGACAACGTCACAATCGCGGCCGAGATAAGCGCCGCCAATGACGAGACGCCCGCGAAGCCGATAGATGAAACATACGCGGTCAAGGTATCCACGGGAGAAGGTAACGACAGCGTCACATTGACGGAGGCCGATCTTTCCTATTCCAATGAAGACAGGATAAAGGCTTCTGTAGATCTTGGAGCGGGCAGCGACCGCGTCAATATCGACGTGATGGCCGGAGATATCTATTCGCAGATAGACGTAGCAGGCGGAGCAGACAGCGACAGGCTCCACCTCAGCGGCGAGCTCATTAAAGGATCGACCGGAGATGTCGGGGGCAAGATCTCCGATCCGTCAGATGACACTCTCATGATCAAGAACAAAAACTGGGAGTCGGATGACTGCACGCTGAAGATCACATACAGCGGTATGGAAAAGTTCACCGAAGAACTCAAAAATAAGACTTCGGTCGAAGTGAGAAAGAGCGATCTGACAGATAATGGCGGCGGGAATTACAGCTTCAATGTTGACGCGCCATTCACGGACTATATCCTCAAGATGGATCCGGCAGCGATAAATAAGCTGACCCTTACGGGCGGAAAGCTTCTGGGAAGATTCATGATCGATGAGGACGAGGCAACTGAAAACAAACCTGATGATCCTGAGGAAGGAGACATTGACGGTCTCAACATCAACGACATCATTGCTTCGGGCATCAATCTTGTATTCAAAGGAAAGAATATCAATATCAAAGGCATCATCAACTGTCTCAATCTGATGATACTGGCCGGAGATGCTGATGATAAGGATCAGGAAGACGAGGGCCTCGACATCGGCAAAGCTTTTGAGGAAGCTACATCCAATCTCATAAATGTTGCCCACAGTATATCCATAAAGGTATGTGAGAACTCAAAGATCACAGCTGCGGGCGACGTTGACGCCAAGGCAGTGCTGAAAGAAGAGGGAACGATACTCAACATACCGGTCGCCGGCGCCAAGATCAACGTGATCAATGTCAAGGTGGGAAGCGCGATGATCGACATATTCGGTCAGATAACAGCCGGAGCGGTCGATCTGATCTCATCTATCACCACTAATATCGAGGCAGGAAGCGAGAGCCATTACCTCTCGTCACTGGCGGTTGGCGTGGCAGTAGAGGATTCGGGCATCATATTCCACGATGGAGCGAAAGTGGATTCGGCCGGCTCTATCAACGCGGAGGCGTCAAGCAAGATCACTTCGGTGACACACGCTAATACAGGGCTGCTGCCTGTATCCCTTGCGGTAAGCGTCATAGTGAATGATGTCAGAGTGATAGTAGAAAACGCTCAGCTTACTGCCGGAGGAGACATAATACTGAAGTCAGACGGTTCGATAGACGCAAATAATACAGCATTCAAAGGAGAGACCGCGGGAGAATCCGGAGGGTACTTCGCGATCACTACTGCGATACAGGATTCCAACGCGTCCGTTCTTGACGGAAGCGTGATTTCCGCGGGAGGCAATGTCATAGTGCATTCCGGCGCGAATGAGAACGTGATCACAAAGGCTACATCATCCTCGGCTGCAGGCTCCGATGGAGATGCTGCCGGCAGAGAAGGCGAAGGCGGAGAGGAATCGGCGGAAGCCAATTCACCTGCAACAGTGAGCAGCCTCGCAAAGACTGTGCTTGGTGTGATCCTTGAAAGGATACCGGGACTTCAGGACAAGCTGCCTGAAAGTCTCATGAGCGGTATAGATGTGCTGCCTTCGCACGCGGCAAGTATACACGCCAGCTCTAATGATGAGAATAAGGGCTCTGCAGGTCTTTCAGCCAACAGGACCGCCAAGGGTAACAAGCTGACATTGACAGTGACACTCAAGCCGGGCTTTATGGTCGATAAGGTGAGAGTGCGCTATCTGCTGCCGGGCGCGAATGAGTACAGTTATGCCGAGGCAGATCAGATAAACGCTACAACATACGAGTACACCATGGGAGACCACGATATAGTCTTCTATGTGACATATAAGGAAAAGACAGGCGGCACAGGTTCGCAGGGCGGCACAGACGATACCGATTACACAGATCTTGACATACTCTTCGGAGATGCCGAGGACGGTTCAGACATCGAGTTCACCGACATATTCGATGACGCTGTGGGAGGCACGAACGATGACGCGAACGATCAGCCTACCGCGAGCGAGAACGCGGCAGGCGAGGACGCGGTCGATCTTATATTCGTCCAGTCGACAGATGCTCAGACCGGGGCGATCATGGGATCAGTTCTTTCTGAAGCCGAGATAAGCAAGGCAGCCAAGGGCGCTGTCGTTGAGGTGGTAGTCAATCCGAACACCGGATACCAGATGACTGCCGATTCACTCAGGTATACATATAAGAAGGCAGACGGGACCGAAGTCACTTCGGCGGTGATCAGAAACGACGCGGGCAGATACGTGTTCGCGGTGCCTACAGACATACGGGGCGCTGTGACTGTATCCGCGGAATTCGCCGCTGACGGATCGGGCGCGACTCCTGAGCCAGAGGTACCTAATGCCAGCACCGTTCAGGTCACAGGCGCCTTGGCGGTCGGAGTGGTCATAAACAGGAACAAAGCGATCATAGACGCAGGCAGCGGAAGCGTGACAGCCGGCACAGTGGACGGCAGCGGGATGGTCGATGTTGACGCGACAGCGAGCACTGTAGTCCAGACCATAGCAGACGGCACAGGAGTGCTAAAAGAAGAAGCCGCGGGAGAAGGCGAAGGACAGCAGGGCGGCGAAACAGAAGCCGCTGAGACTCCTGAGACATCATTTGCTGACGGCGGTGCTTATCTTCTTAAGATCACTACAGGATCGGGCGGAACTGCAAATGCTGAGGGACGTAAGAGCGGGGATATTATCTCCATAGTCTTCACGGTGAAGCCAGATATCGGAAAGAAGCTTGCCGGTGTCACATATTCATACACTGACAGGCTCGGCAAAGCCCAGAGATACACAGTCGACATGACCGGCATAGTAAAAGAAGCCGGTGAGTACACCGTGACACTCGTACTGAATGGGGACGAGCGCACCATCTGGGCCAAGGACGGATCGCTCATAACAGCAGCATTCACTTTCGCGAGAGACGCCCAGGCGATAAGCCAGGCTCAGAACACAACAGCAGCGGCAGAGAAGTGGTTCTACACTAACACGGCTGTGATAGAGAAGACCGGAGAAGGAGAGATAGAGCAGATCTCCAATAACGCGGTCAGTCCTTCAAAAGTATATATATTCAAGCTGACGCCTGCTGCCAATTACTCGGTAGGCAGTGTCGGCTTTGTGTACACCGATCAGACCGGCAAAGAAGTAAGCGGGCAGGCAACTCAGGTGAGCGGCAACTGGAAGATAGACGCGGGCGCCGCGCCTGATGGCACACAGATAAGGCTGCAGATAAGCTTCGCGGCTGACACAAGAGACGTAGCAGTGGAAGCTTCGGAGAACGGAACGATCACTACAGATGTCACAAAGGCGATGAAGGGTGACTCTATCACGGTCAATGTGGCAGCGGATCCGGGATTCCACGTCAGTTCTGTGAGCTACAAGTATACCGGCGCGGCTGACGCGGAGAAGACCGGGACCATCACGAAGAATAGTGAAGATAAATATGTATACATCGTTCCTGAGGATATAGCCGCAGGATCGGCGCTCACATTCAGCGCGGTATTCGAGGCTAAGGGCACCCCGATAGAGATAGTGGTAACGGGCGCCGGCGAGGATGTTCCGGAAGGTACAGTGATAGCCATCGCGTCCGAGAACGCGGCGGATCCTGATGAAGAGGTGAGCATCACACTCTCAGACGAATTCAGGATCAAAGGTTTCAAGATAGATCCTGCAAAAGTCGTGATCAAGGCCATCAACGCCTTTGACGAAGAGGAGCAGGAAGAAGTCATAACATTTGCCGACGGCAAATTCAAGATGCCGGCACTTGAGTACAAGCTCATAAGAGTGTCGATCGAACTGGCGCAGAAGCCATTCGCGGTCACAGCGGATGAGACAGTGCAGAACGGCACCATCACCCCTGAGGCCAGAACAGACAAAGGGGAGACCCTTACAGCGACGGTACTCGGCAACACCGGATACAAAGCCAAGACCGGAAGCGTAAAGGCAGTGATAAGCAGCGGAACAGGCGCGGCTGCCAGACAATCAGAGGTGGTGGGCACAAGAGGCGAAAACGGAGTCTATACATTCGCGATGCCTGCGACTCTGGCTGATGGCTCAACTATCAAGATAACAGCGATATTCGTTCCGGGATCCGAGGATCCGTCGGTGGCGACCGCGAGCGCGGGCGTAGGGATCGATGTTACAGTCGCTAAGACGACGAATGTCGCGGCAGTCAAGAGCGGAACAGTACGCTCGGCTAATGGACTTACAGTCAATGCGGATACATCCGCGGCAGACACATCCGCAAGGGCAAAAGCAGGTTACAGTCAGGGCACCATCGGTATCGGAGGAGCCATAACAGTAAACGTGACAAAGGCCATCGCAAAGGCCCTCATATATGAAGGAAGCAAGATCGCTTCAAAGGGCGATCTGAATGTGACTGCTTCGCAGAACTCCAACTTCGTTACAGAAGCCGATGCTTCGGGCAGCAACGTACATTCAAGTAATACAGGCGTAGGAGCCGGCATAGCAGTAGCCGTGACATCGGCAGAGGCCGCTGCGGCAGTGCAGGATGGAGTAAGATTTGAAGATCATACCTATCCTACATCCGATACTGTCCATATGGACAATATACGGGTGATAGCTAAGCAGCATACAGCCGAGACAGTCAACGCCAAGGCAGGCAGCGCCGGAGGCACTTCGGTGACACCGGTTCTTGCACTTGAGATCGGAAAGAGTCAGGCTACCGCGTATCTGGGACAGGCCGCGGACGGAAAGAAATTCGACCTGGCCTCCGGAAATACAGGCGATGGACTGAACACCGCAGTAGTATATGCTGAGAACAGAGCTGACAGAACAGTCAGGGCAGACGCGTCATCGTCGGGTGTCAACGCGGCCGTAGGCGGGTCGTTCGTGATCAGCGTTATCAATGACAAAGCGACATCTCTATTGAAGCAGAGCATCACCGCAAATGGCATATATGTCGGAGCGGATTCTGTCAGCACACTTGATGCAGTGTCTACGGCAGGAGCTCAGGGCGCGGCACCGTCATCAGCACCGGCAGACGGATCGAACGGAGCAGCCGACAAACAGGCTGACCAGTTCGCCGGCAACGGTGCAAAACTGGCTGGCGGAAACGATCAGGCGCAGATAAACGCCGCTGTCTCAGGACGTCAGGCGGCCCAGACATCAGAGGGCAGTGTATCGGCGGCGGCCGGATTCGTGCTCAGCATACTGAACAACCTTGCAGACGCTGCAACCGATGGATCGATAGAACTTAAATGTATAATGAAGGACGGATTTATCGAACCTGAGCCTGAAGAGGATCTCAGGGCGGTATACGAGAAGAACATGAACGGAGCGCTCAGGATCAGATCCGGGAACCGCACCGTTTCGAAGGCCATGGCCAATGCCAGCACTACAGGAAGCGACATAGGCGTAGGAGCAGGCGTGGCGATAAACGTGGTCAACATAACGAACACCGCCAGACTCGGCAAGGTGTCCGTGGAATCAAAGACTCTCCAGGTGGGCGCTGAAGTCCATGAAGATGAGGAGAGTGACGGGGAATCTGACGAAGAGTCAGACCTAGGTTACTATGCGCAGCAGATAAAAGAGATCGTTACAGATCACGTCAATAAGATCGTCAAAGAACTTGGCCTCGACGAATACCTCAAGGGTGAGCTTGGGGAGCTCTTCGGAACACTTCTGGCGGACGTGATCGATGAATTCACAGATGAATTCCTCAAAGGCACAGGCCTTGAGAACATCGTCAAGTTCAGCGTTGAACAGATCGGTGATAAGTTGAGACAGAATTGCCTTGACCTGTATGTGATGGTCATCGGCGACCCTGATCAGCCGGGCACCGGTATAGCAGGAACGCTCGAGACATGGCTGGATACGACCATGACAGACGTATTCGGCGAGAAGATCACCAACGAGCTTACAGGCGAGGAAGTAAATACAGCAGACCTCAAGGCAGCGATAGTGCAGAGCCTTAAAGACTACTTCAGTCCGAGCAGCGGCACAGGCGTTGAAGGCGAAGATTATACGAGCGGACAGGGCTATCAGATCCTGACCGAGGTTGGGATGCAGATCCTGCAGGAAGGCATACTGAACACAGTACGCGACTATCTGATTTCGTCGGTATCCGGCAAGGACTTCGATCCGGCGCTGATCTCCACGAACATTACGACAGCTTTGAAGAACGCGGGCATCAGCCTCGGCAACAAGGTAAAGGAGATCGCGAACGAGAAGTTCAAGAATGCGACAGGGATCGATCTGACGGCTGAAAAACCTCCGATCAAGTACACGACTCCGGCAGCGCCGGGACAGACACCGGGCCAGGACCCTGCGGCACCGCAGACAGTGGGAGGCACACAGGCACAGACGGCTGCGAAGAACTTCTTCGCGAGCATCGGTACACAGGTGCTCAATAAGCTGATCGAATACGAGGTAACGCTTACACAGGAGATGTTAAAGGATCCGGATTCTCCGGGAGAATATCTTGTCAACGTAGACCAGCTCATCACATTCCTTACATCGGGCACTCTTGCGCAGACGATGGACACCAAGCTGAAGGATGCCGTAAGAAAGGCAGGTCTCGCGCTCACTAATGACGCCATCGACGCGCTTACATCATATCTCAATGTCAAGCTTGAGCCTGAGTACCTCGGAGACAAGCATGTGATCGATACGCAGGCCGTAGCGGGCTGCGGTGCTTCGAATGTCGGCGTTGCGGGCTCGGTAGCGATAAGCGTTATCAACTGCAACACATGGGCAGGTTTCGAAGACGTGGCTGAAGATGAGGCCGACGACTATGAGATAACGGTAAGCGGAGCCACTTCTGTGACAGCGAGCGAGACACGCAAGGTGAACACCGTTGCCTCGGCTTCGATCACACAGGACAAGAAAGCCAATGCCAACACTGCAGCCGGCGCGGCATCTACAGCTGACGCGGGCAGCAACGCGGGCACCACTCAGCAGACACAGGACCCTTCAGAGCAGGGCGGCGAAGGAACAACACCGGCTCAGCCTGATGGTCATCTGACAGTCACCGACGGCAGCAAAAAATATGAACTTAACTGGTTCACAGCCGGCGGAAATGTTGTAAAGACAGCAGACAACAAGAAGGCCACCATCTACATCGCGAACGGATACGAGCTGCCTGACAGCGGAGTCCTGAAGTACACATACAAGAACAACAAGGGCGAGCAGGCGACGGGAACGATCACGATCCAGAGCCCGGCGGGCAAGTCATACAAGGAGCTGGTATTCTTCCAGCCTCGCGACATACATGAGACTGATAATCTGATAATCATAAATGTAGAGTTTATCAAGATCACCGACCCTAACTTCATAGTGAAGACCAATGTAGGCGGCACGGCAGAGATAGGCGCGGACAAGAAGAGCGCGACGCTCACGGCTGATGAAGGATACAAACTGCCGACGAGCAAAAAGGTCAAATACACCTATAGAGATAAGAAGGGCGACGAGAAGACAGGTGAGCTCACTGTCGACAACGACGGAAAGTTCATCTTCAAGCAGCCTGAAGATCTCAACCAGAAGAACAGAGACATCATAATATCAGCCGAGTTTGAGGAAGAACTCAAGGAGATCAGCATCGGACTCGGCGCGGCGAGCGGACTCGACGTAGTTAATCAGAACAAGATCAGCGTATCGAGGCAGGGCAGCGACGACAAGTCGAAGGTCGACGGAACGGTCGGCGCGAAGGCCAAGATGAACGATCTTGTAAGAGTCGTGCTTCCTACACTGAGAAGCAAGAAGATCAAGACCTTCACATATACATACTATGTGGACGGCGTAGAGAAGACCGGCAATATCGTCGTAAAAGATTCTGAGACTACGAGAGAGACGGTCTACGTATTCTATATGCCTGACGCTGACGTGAGGGAAGGCGAGACTCCGGTATTCGTATACATCGAGTACGAGGATGCCACACCTGCATCGGACGGACAGCAGCCTGCAGCTCCACCAGCTACAGCAGCCACAAACGGCACGGGCAAGACCGTAGGAGTCGGCGCTTCGTTCGCCTTCACATACGGCGATGAGGCCGTAAGGAGCGTCATCGGAAAGAACCGGAAGATCACATCCGGAAGTCTTGAGGTACGCTCGGATATCGGCGGCAAGGCGGAGACAGCCAGTGTTGCCGGTACGGATCCTCTGCAGTCCGGAAATGCGGACAAGACCACGACAGTACAGCCTAAGGACATCTCGCTCGACGCTTCCATCGCAGTGAGCATCCTGCACGAGACGGCAGAGGCTCTGGTGGCTGAAGGCGTCAAGATCACGACCACAGGCAGCGACACGGTCGTTGCAAAGGAAGCCGAATTCGATGAGGACGGCAACATGACTGTTCCGGCCGAGATGGCCAACATGCTTATCACCGCAAACGAGAACGCGACTTCAGAGACGAGGGCGAGCGGATTTGCGGCGGGCGGATCCACTGCAGTAGGCGCAGCTGTTGCAGTAAACATCGTGAGTTCCGAGATCAGGACTGACTTCAGGGGCGATGCTGATGTGAACGGTACTGCAAGGGTAGACGCACACTCGACCAGCAAGGATACTACGAACGCCATGGCTACGGCAGTCGGAGCTGACGTACAACGCATACTCGACAAGGTGGCTCAGGGCGAAAAGGCTACTGAAGACAACGTAAACAAGGTCACTCACGGAGATATCTACAATCAGCCGGGCGCGACCAACCAGAACACCAACCAGAACAACAATACTGCATCGCAGATCAACGGCGAGGTCAATCAGCACAGCAATAACGGCGGAGACCAGGCAGGAAACCAGGCCGGCAACAACAAGTCACTGTCGGCCGGAGTCACGGGTTCGCAGAATACATCCACCGGAAGCACCGATCCTGCAAACGGAGCGATCGGCACGGCAAGCGGCAAGACCGGGGAGAACACTCAGACAGAGCAGAACCCTGGCGGAACTACTCCGACAGCCGGCAACACGACAGCGGGCGAGCAGAAGTTTCAGATAGCTGCTGCCGTAGCTCTCACTGTTTCCGACCACGAGGTCACCACAAACGTGTCCGGCAAGATCGAGACCGACAAGGTCATCGATCCGCTGAACGGCACGGAGATCGGCAAGGGCGATGTCATAATCCTCGCCACCAACGACGGCAACTTCCGCACACTCGGTACAGGTGCTTCGATCTCGCAGGCGACAGCGGCCAACTCCATAGCAGCCGGAATCGCCATCAGCGTCAATGAGAACAGCGCGATCGTGAACATAAGCGACGACATCGAGAGCGACGCGGACATCATCATAAGGGCAGATCTCACGCAGAACATGGACGACAAGTTCCGCGGAGTGCTTGCCGCGCAGTCGCTGGCAGGCGCGGTGAGCGGAGCCAACAGCAACATGTCGATAGGCGGAGCCATCACTGTAGTAGTGAACAACTCCGACACCGAGGTCATCATAGCGGGCGGAACTGCAGGCGACCACGTCGAGATCGAAGCTGACGGAGCTGTCGTGATAGCAGCGACAGACAAGTCCAAGATCGCGTCGAGAGCCGGCGGAGTAAGCTACTCCAAGGGTTCCTCAGTAGGTATCGGCGCAGCCGTCAACACGGTATTCGCAAACAACAAGGTAAAGACAGAGGTAGGCGACTACACATACATCAAGGCCGACAGGCTGAACGTGATCTCGAAGAAGATCGCGGTCACGATGGATGATTATGTAAGTCCTCTGAACGCGGGATATCTCGTAACGGATTCATCCAAGCTCACACCTGATCAGAGAAAGGATGCCGAGACGGGAATATTTGACGTACACAAGAGCGGAAGCGAAGAGGGATACACACTCGAGGTCAACATCACTTCAGAGAAGCTGCTGCAGGCAGTAGACCTCCTCAACTTCCTCAGCTTCTCCAACTACTACGTTGAAGCGATCGCAGGATCGATTATGGCTCCGACGGCCACCAACTCCAGCGCGTCAGTCGCGGGCTCGATCGCGATACTGTACTTCAATAACGAGATCACCGCGGTGATCGGCGACAACGCCGTCATCGTCATAACAGGAAATGATGAAGCAGTAGAAGCTGATCCTGAGAACGGCATCGCAGCCGATCCGGGAGACGGATTCACACTCGAAGCAATCGATGAGTCCAACTCAAGGATGATCGCGGGCTCGATGTCATCGGCTCCTTCGAAGATCGGCGTAGGCGTGACCTTCGCATTCATGGCCAACAACGACGTAGTCGAGTCGAAGATAGGAGACGGCGTATCGATCGAATCTGCGGGCTTCGTAAAGCAGAACACGGTAGCGGACGCTGAGGTCCAGATGTTCGCGATAGCGGCTTCGATCTCCGACAATCCTACGAGCACGGCAACGGTCGGCGGAACGATCGCCGTAGTGGCGCCTGAATTCACGGCGACCACAAAGGTCGGCGAGGCGACGATCACTGCTGACGGTGATGTCAGCATCGGAGCTCAGGGAGACATGGACATGATCGTCATCTCGGCGAGCATGGCCGACTCGATGGGCGGATCGGTCGCGGCAGGCGGCACGGTCAATGTCATAGTCAACCAGGCGACGACGCTGACAGAGATAGCGGACGGCACTTCGATCACATCCGGCGGAGACGTGGGGATCGGATCCGAGGCCGAAGAGCTTATGGTAGCGATCGCAGCATCCGCGTCGGCATGCAGCACAGGATCAGCCAACACGGTAGCAGCCACGCTCAACGTGATAGTAGACCTGACAGAGACAGGCACTAAGATCGGAGACGGAGTTATCGTTATGGCCGATGCCGGCGACGTAAACATCAATTCCGATTCGAACAGCGTCATGGTCAACGGTACGATCGCAGCGGCAAACTCCGGCAACGGAGCAGCCGCAGGCGGTGTCATCAACGTAGGCGTATTCGAGAGAGACGTTTACACTGATATAGGTAAGGAAAACGGCACACAGGGCGTGGTCATAAGCGCAGGCGGTGACGTGAAGTCAGGCGTGGACGCCAAGGATACGACGGTACTGCTGTCAGTGGCCGGCGGAGCGTCCGAGACGGGCGCCGCGGTCAATGCGACCATCCCGGTAGTCGTAAGCAAGAACAACATAAGACACACCGTATGGGAGGGCTCGGAGATCACATCCGGCAAGGAACTCGCCATCACGGTAGATTACAATGACGGACTGTACGATGTCGCGGGCGGCATCTCGTACTCCGGAAGCAATATCGCGGCAGGAGCGGTCATCTCCACCGCGGTGGTGAACAACAAGATAAGCAATGAAGTAAAGGACGGCGTCAGGCTTACCGGCGCAGACGCTGTCAAGGTAACGACCGACGCTGACGAGACGATAATACTCGTGGCAGTCGGGACGAGCGCATCGACAGGCAATGCCGCAGTCGAGGGCATAGTCGACACCCTGGTGGTCACGAATGCAACGCACACCGTCATCGGAGACGACGCGGTGATCACGGTGAACGGCAACGGACAGGCAGTGATCGGAGCAAGAGATGACTCCATCATCGCCAACTGCGCAGGAGCCATATCCGCTTCGTCCAACATCGGCATAGGCGGAACAGTGCTCACCATGGTACTCGATAAGGATGTCCTCACTGAGATCGGTTACGACACAGAGATCTCAGGTGCAGCAGACATCTATTCAAAGACTGATGACCAGGTATACGTATTTGGCCTCACGGCAGGATTCGGAGGATCGACTGCAGTAGCGGTCGGAGTCAATCCGGTCATCGTAAACAGCACTGCGAAGACCCTGCTGAAGGAAGGCGCAGAAGTGATCGCGCCTGCAGGCAACACAAAGCCGGTAGAGATCAGATCCGACAGCACGACGGTCCTTGCAAACGGCGGACTCAGCGCTTCAGGAAGCGGCAGCATTGCGGTATCGCCGGTCATCCTGGTGACATACTTCAACGGCGGCGCCGTTACAGAGATCGAAGATGATGTCACTGTAAGCGGAAACGACAGCGTACTGATCGGAGCATACTCTGATGAGCACATCGTATCTGTCGCCACAGGAGCGGCTGTCAGCGGATCGGCTGCAGTGAGCGGCACGGTGAGCGTGGCAGTAACAAAGCTGAATACCAAGGCGATCATCGGAGATGACTGCAGCGTCACAGGAAAGTCCGTAAGAGTGGATGCCCTGGATGATTACACATTCACAGAGGTATCCGCAGTCATCGCGGGCGGCGGCAGCGCGGCAGTCGGAGTCAACGCTGTAGTGAATGTCATCAAGAACACTACTACAGCGGAAGTTGGCGAAAATACAGAGATAACATCGACAGGCCGCGGTTCAGACAATGATATAGTCGTCAACGCGGCACAGACAAGAGACGTATCCTCATACGCCGGAACAGCATCCGTAGGAGGAACTGCCGGAGTAGGAGCGACTATCATGGTCACAGTCGTAGGCGGCAAGCTGCAGCAGGATTCGGCTGACGCTCTTGCCGGCGGGATAGACTTCACAAAACTGAACGAGCTGTTCAGGAACACTGACAGCTCGGCATCAGAGGGACTCGCTACGATGACTCTCTCAGACGACCTCGAAGGAGACGGAGTCAGGGATACCGACATGCAGGTCGATAACGATCTCGACATAAACGACAGTTATTACGACAGCGCGAACCAGACAGAGAAGGATCCTGAGACCAACCAGAAGCTCGAGGATGCCGCGCAGCTGGGACGCCACACTCCTGATTACGATCCTCAGAATGCCGTTATGGCAGTCGTAAAGGAAGGCGCCAGACTGACATCAGAAGGCGGCATCACAGTCAATGCTCACGACGGAATGACGATCGACAACATCGCCGGAACAGTCGCGGCCGGAGCATACGCCGGCGTGGCACCTGGTATCGCGGTAGTCGTCAGTTATTCCAATGTAGTCGCTCAGGTAAAGGAAGGTGCGGTGCTGAGCGCCGTCACAGATATCAACGTGACAGCGACATCTGATTCCAATGAGAAGACACCTGAAGAAGAAGCTGCCATAAGCGCGACCGAGGGCATCAAGGACCAGCTTCCGGAAGCCGGTGACACAGTCGGCATCAGAGTGATATCCGTTGCCGGTGGCGGCGGACTCGCGGGAGTCGCGATGCCTGTAGCCGTAGTTGCCTTTGACAGCAATGTAAGAGCCGAGATGGGCGGCATAGCTGAGAGCGGCAGAGATCTCAATGTCAAAGGCAAGTCAGAGCATGACAACGTGCTGGCCGTAACAGTCGCCGCGTCGGTCGGCGGAGTAGCGGTAGGCACTCCTGTAGCGGTAGTAAGGGCCAACGGAGATATCTTCAGCGGAGTCACCGGAACTTCCGTAACAGCTGATGATGTGAACGTAAAGAGCGAGAACAGCCTTAAGTCCAAGGCAGCAGCCGCGGCCATAGGCGCCGGCGGCATCAACGTCAATGTTGCTCTTCCTATAGTTCTCAACGCTGCTAATATAGAGACCTGCATAGCTGACGGAGTTACGGTCGATGCAGGCGGGGACGTGGATGTCAGCGCGGTAAGCGACACAGTAGCAGACGCGTATGAGATCGGCGGCTCGGTCGGAGCTGTCGGTGTAGGCCTTGGCGTAGCCCTGGTCAATGATTCACCGACCATCACTACATATATAGGAAACAAGCCGGGTGAGCCTGCTGCTGCCGGAAACGGAAAGGTGACCGCAGACAATGTTACGGTAAGCAACGATATCGATTCAGCAGCTACACCTCACATCTACGGAGTAGCGGCCGGAGCTGTTGCCGTGACAGGCAATGTGCTGCTGGCATACAACAGGACAGACGCGACAGCGGCAGTCAGCGGTGTTGATATCGCTGCGAGCGGAACGCTCAGGATAGACTCCGAAGTCGACGCTGAAGCGACATCCAGAGCGGTGTCCGCTACACTTGGCGCGGCCGCGGTAGGAGTCACAGTAGCATACTCAGAGCTTGGATATAAAAATACAGCCGTGCTCGACACTGCGGGAGCTAAGATCAGCGCGAATAAGGTTGAAGTCCTTACCGGAGGAGACGCAGACGCGGATGCCGGTTCGGTATCTGCCAACATCGGAGGCATTTCCGCAAATGTCAATGTGGCGGTAGCGGATATCGACGCGAAGTCATCGGCTGCCATCACGGGAAACGGCACAGTAACAGCGAATTACGTGGATGTCATCGGAGACATGGGAGCCCACGTGAACGCGGATATCCTTGAAGCCACCTCGGCAGCTCTAAATATAGCGGCTTCCGTAGCGGTGGCTACTGTGAGGACGCAGCAGTCAGCGTACATCGAGGACGCGACTGTAGTGGTCGATTACGAATACGATCCGCTCAACGAATACAACTACTACAACAAATACGTTAACGTGCACGCCATAATGGACGATACCCGCGCTTACGCCAAGGCGGGCGGATTCGAGTTCAGCGCATCCGGAGCCAAGATCGGCACTAACGTCGCGATAGCGACAATAGCAGCCGATGTTGAAGGATATCTGAAGAACGCGAACATCACCACACCTGATCTGAAGGTGATGTCCAGCTTCAACACAGTCGGAACAGACGGACACGCGGCGGACGAAGACAGAGGCGCGTACGCGTATGTAGGAGCGAGCGGCGGACTCGAGGCCGAGCTCGTAGGAGTAACAGTCAATACCGGACGCGCCGTATCCGAAGAGCATGTCGCCGCATACATCAAGGACAGCGACGTAGACGCCGGTAAGATCCTCATCGATAACGGCAGCGCTGCCAACGGATACAATTCCGGAACAGCTCATGCCGAGGCTCTTACCAACAACATCATCTCGCTCGCGAACGTAGGCGTGATGTCGGTGACCGCCGAGATGAAGGGCGAATATGACGCTTACATCGACGGTGCAGCAGGGCATCTGATCGAGGGCAAGGAAAGCCTGGATATCTTCAACATCATCGGATATGAAGATGTATATGCCAAGACAGGCGCCGCCGGAGAACTCTCAGGTAAGATCACAGGAGCCAACGTTGAGGTCAACTCAGCAGACGCCATCAATAACACTACCGTCAACACGGCTGTCAAGGGCGGCTGCGATATAAACGCGGGTGATGTGAATGTCAGAGCGCAGTCATACAGACCATCGGTAAAGGCAGAAGCAAATACAGCCACAGTAAATGTATCGGTAGCCTCTATCGCGGTCAATGAGACATACGCGAAGCAGAATACCACGATGACCACACAGATCGATGCATCAGGAGATTACAGATTCGGAAAGCTTGATGTGGATACATCGATCGTTCTTGAAAACGGCGATAAGGGCGCTGAAGCTTACGTAGGAGGCTCCGCGGGTATCGGTGAGGATTCATCAGTCAACATCGGAGCTGTCATAGGAGACAGCAACACCGCTCAGGCAGATACTTCATCAACAGTCAATGTCTTCATCGACGCGCCGGGAAGCCTCAGTATCACTAACATGAACTGGGGAGATGCCAGCTTCAAGGTGAAGGCAGAGGCTGCAGGCGACGCTTACGCGATCGCTAAAGAAGCGATGCAGGCAGGACTGGTCACGGTGGGAGGCCTCGGAGCTTACTCCAACGCGTCCAACCATGCTAACGGAAGGCTCAGCGGAAACATAGACGTACGCTATGACGACCTTGAGTTCGTACCTAAGGCATCGGGCAGATCGGAAGCATACGTCGACAGTCCGGGAGGACTGGCGCTCGTGAACGTGGCGGCTGCTGAGGCTGAAGCAACAGTCGGAAGCGCGTCCGCGCCGCAGTCTGCAGTGATGACGATAGGCGACGGGACCGTGATAAAAGTCAGAGACGGATCGATCACGATAGGATCTGCAGCTGACGGATACGCTGAGTCAAAGCACATCAACGGAAAGCTGATACCTGATACGGCCCTGATCAACATCCAGGATGCCGATACGGTAACAGGATCATGGTACCGCTCGGAAGTGATCATAGGAAACGATGTCGTTCTGGACGCCAGAGAAAGCATAGACGTGAGCGCGTCAGGCACACAGGAGGCCAAGGCTAAGACAGTTACCGATACCGTTGGCCTGATCAACTCCAATTCAATGGAGACAAGGAACGATATAACTAGCGATGTTAAGGTAAGTGTCGGAAACGGCACCAAGATCCACGCTGAAGAGGGCATCGCCATCAAGGCGGGGACCGATGCCATCATGGAGGCATACTTCGACTCCACAAAGCACGGACAGCTCTTCAACGCCGATAACGGACGGCCTGTGACGGGCAACACACTCGACAGGCACACAGACGTTATCATTGGAAGCGGATCATCTGTGAGATCTGACTACGGCGATATAACGATACTTGCCGAATCCGGCAGAAATGACAACATAAACGTCACTTCGTACTACGAAGAAGAGCAGTCACTCTCGGCCATGGGCGACATGCTCGTATTCAACGACATCACCAATAAGAACAATGTAAGCATCGCCGAGGGCACAGAGGTGATCTCACCGTTCTGCACCGTAAGGATAGCGGCTATAGGCGACATGGTATCCGCTATAACGAACCAGACCGTGATAAGCGGTATGTTCGGCGGAGTCGATTGCCACGCCGATCTCGATGCCGACATAAGCGGTACGGTAAGCATCGGAAAGAGCGGCAAAGCAAAGGCTAAGATCGAAGGTAATGTGGTATCGATAAGCGGACACAGGGATCTGTTCAAGGATCAGGCGAGACTGACATCCTACAGAAGCACGACAGGATCCTGCGATTCCTACATCGACACAGATCTTACAGAGACATACTCAGTCGATCTGGCGGCTGCGGACGTGTTGGCGTACCGTGAGCTCGACCTGTTGGCTTACAACGAAGCTGAGAGAGACATAAACGACTGCCCTGAGAACACTCAGAGCTGGATCAGCGGAGCGACCGATATCGATCACGCTCACTTTGAGAAGCATGTGACAAGCATCGTCAAGGATCCTAAGATGACCGACAGCCTCAGCTGGAAGCAGAACGTCTCGGTCAATATCGGATCTGACGTAGACCTTACAGCGAGCTCGATGAATATCTTCTCAGACAGCGTTGCTGACGGTTACTACGCTTCACCGATCAGATCGATCACAGCGATAGGCGCTGATGGTTCAGAGACTGAATTCCCTCGTGTCACGGTAATGGACGTTGCGGGCAGCGGAGCCAAGACGACAGTCGCGAATGATGCTGTGTTCAACCTTGGCCTTGGCATGACCGGCAGCAAGAATCTCGTATACGTGGGAAGCGACGGCAAGAATCACGTGCTGATGACAGGCACGGGCAAGGGTGCTTACGGATCGACCGATCTGATAAACGGCAGAAAGATCGATTTCACCGTGCTGAACGGCAAAGAATACGCCTGGCATCCGTGGAACTACATAAGCGATACCAACGCGCGTGATCTGGCATTCGGCCTGAACATCAATCATGTCAGCAAGACACTCAATGTCAACTGGAGCAGCGTGCTCAACACGCTTGAGCTCATCAACATGACAGGAGCGGATATCTGGCTGAACGGAGAGATCCGTCTTGACCGCGGCACGGGAGCGACCAGCCTTGCAAGACCTTCGGTAAATGGAACGAATGCTTCTTATCACAGCATGAGCCTCACACCGGAGATGACGATCACGATGCACGGCGGCGACCTCATAATGAATGCCGGCGGGTTCATCGCGGTGCCATCAGGCTTCGGATACACCGCTTACAGAGGAACTGATGCGGCGATAATCAACCCTTATGGCAACACGACTATACGCTGGGCAGAGGGCACCACCGGAAGCCTCGCGGGCGGACAGCAGCAGATAGACGGAGTGCTTGTCGCATCCATCTGGACCAGAAAGCTCACCATCGAAGGCGCTGACAATGTCGGAAGCGGACAGGATCAGTACGATCCGAACAACATTGAAGAGATCGGGATATTCTACGACAAGGATCTTCAGGTGTTCATAGTTGTCGAGGATGAAAACGGACACGCTGCAGACGGATCAGTCGCGATAGACGCTAACAACATCTATCTGACTGTAACGCCTATAGGCATCAAAGAATGCTCAAGCGCTGAGGCAGCTGCTGCCGCGGCGAGGGCATTCACAACAGCAGCCCTTGCTGGCACGTTAGATCTTGAGCGCATAGTTGCCGCCAATGACGCGTATGTATACATCAACAGAGGTGAAAGATACGCCTACAACGGATCGATCGATATGACACCGTATATGGTGATCATACCGGGAGTTCTGAAGTATTCAGATATCACCGTTACGCTCAAGGAGGATGTAACTGTAAGGACCGCAGAGATCAGCCGCTACATGACCGGCATAGACGCTACCGGCAAGATACGCACATACGAATTCCCTAACAGATACAAGGTCGTTACGGATCTTGACGGAGAGATACTGTATGTGATCGCGCCTGACGGCAGCAGAACTGACATCACGGGCACAGAACTTGTGATAGACGGCAAGCTGACAGTGAAGGCCGGCAACATCACGGATGAGGGCGCTGTCTATCTGCCGATGGGCCAGAGAGTAAGGCTCGAGTACATAACATCGAGCGTGCTCAAGGCGATATCGAATGACAGATTCGGAGTGGTCGCAGATCCGTCGACGGTGATCCCTGACTGGGATGTTACTTACAGCAACACTTATTTCTACATCAATACATACAGAAACATTGAAGAGGATATTGACACATATGCCGCGCCGTGCCTGATCCCGAAGAAATACTTCGAGGAATACAGCACATGGTATGACGCGCAGCAGGCCAGAAAGACCACCGATGTCGATCTCTACAGAGTATCCAATTTCACTTCAGATCCTGATATTGGGATGCTTCTCAAGTTCAATGTCGCGACTATCTACTCATTCGCTGAACTCGATGAGTTTGGTGAGGAGATCGCTTACAGTGAGCCGATAGGCTACTACATGAACGGCGGTACTTCATTTATCACCAACAGTGTTATCGGAGGATACGGCAGACTTCAGGGCCGGGACGCGGCCACTGCCGGCGTGATATACACTTACGGGATCGACTACTTCGATACAGATAATAACGGATGGCGCAATGGTAATGACGGCTCGCATCTGTACTATGTGATAGAAGACGGCAAGAGCAACGGCAAGATGAGGCTCGAGGACGCGCCAAACGGTGCATCAGGGGACGACATCCTCACGAGGAGATCTTACGGTACTGTGAATGTTGATCTCGGTACTGTAAGCGGCAGGAACGTAAGCCTCAGCTCGGCTTACAATATCGCGTCCTTCAGCCCTGATAGTGATGAAAGCTCTGTTACAGCGACCACACTGTTCGGAAACATCATCAGAACGGGAAGCGCTAATTGGAACTATGACGGTACCGGCAAGGCCGGATGGAGCGGCTCAGCTGACAACGATTACCAGCTGCAGCTGATAAAGGACGGTCAGACCATAGGTGAATCCTTCATCGTTCACGGCAACAGCTATGACTTCTCGGCTATCATAGGTGGATACGGCGAGGGCATATACGGATTCGGCGTCAGCGAACTGATGAACAATATCAGAGCGGAGTACTACACCCTGAGAGGATGGGCTTCCGAAAGCGGTACGATCGATTACAGACCGATCGTCATAACATCGGATAGTCTCGCTTACATCATCGTCGGAGTATCGTACGCTGACACTGTCACATTCGAAGCTCCTGAACCGGGCAATACAGTGATAGTATGGACTGCTGACGGACTGCCTGAAGGCCTCGTTATCAACGAATCTACCGGCACCATAAGCGGTACCGCTGCGGAACTCGGAACATATCAGGTCACGGTCAGCGCGGTGACACCGTTCGGCACCGTGTCTAAGCTTCTGGAACTCGCGGTAAAGAACAGCAAGGATATCGTAGGCATCACCGTAGCCGCGCAGCCTTGGCTCTCATACAACGAGCATGAGACTCTTGACCTGTCGGCTATGAGGATCTCGTTCATACACGCTGACGGAACACTCGGAGACTCCATAAGCCTCAGTGACGTTGTCACATCGATCGCTGACGGAACGGAGCTGATGCCTGCATACCATGACGGAAAGAAGATCACTGTCACATACAATGACTTCAGCACCGAGACAGACGCTCTCAACATCAATGGCATCAACGGCATAGTGGTCACCAGACAGCCGAAACTCGACTACAGCGAAAACGAGGCCTTTGATCTGTCGAGACTCCGCATATCCGTCACCTATAAGGACGGACGCGTTTCAGAAGAGTTCATTCCTGAGGCAGGTACGGTAACGACAGATCTGGAGGGAGTACTTACACTGGCCGATGACGGCAGAAAGATAAAGATCACTTACGAGGGATGGGAGACAGAACTCGATGCCATCCAGATATATCAGTTTGCTGACTATATCTCGGGTGTTGAGATCGTCACCATGCCGGACAAGCTTGTCTATACGGCGGGCGAGGCCCTCGATCTGACAGGCGTTACATTCAGGTACACTCACTTTGACGGCTCAGAGGATACGGTATTCGGACTCGATGATCCGAGGGTAAGCGTTAACGTCCCAGACGGATATGTGCTGGTCGCCGGAGACAACGGAACAAAGATAGTCTTTACTATAGACGGTATCTATCATGCCGTGACCGATGCTCTGACTGTCGCTGTTATCGAACCGTACGATCCGCCTCAGGGCACTACAGTCGAAGACTGCATAGCGGAGCTCCAGAGCAAGGACGCTTCCTACTGGACGGCAGTACTGTCTCTTGACTGGGCAAACCAGAACGGGCGTCTGCCTTCCGGTGATGCATTCATAGACTATCTCAATGCTGCTGACGCGTATCGTAAAGCACAGGCGCTTGCTATACTTGACAAGTACGGATACACATTGAGATATATCCACGAGTCCAACCCGACCTGGTTCGATGAACTGCATAACCACGGGGGCAAGTTTACAAACGACGGATACGTAGTGACCAGCGGTATCTCCAATATCACGTTCAACGGAATAACATTCTCGGATAGTGATCATAATGATCATTACGTCGACCTCGGAGGTATGGTCATCCACGACTATGTACTGATCGATGGCATGGATATATTCCTGCTGACGGACGGCAACGGCAATATAATAGCTGTTACGCCGAAAGAAGGAATGACACTGCCTCAGAATCCGTTCAACGCACCTGCGGGCAAGTATTTCGCCGGATGGTCTGAATCAGGCAGCGATGAAGTGCTGCTTCCGGGCACTGCCGTTACTTCAAAAGTTACGGCCTCAGACAGCAGCACGTATTCGGATCTGTATGACTTCCTTATCAGCAAGATATTCTATCCGGTATGGGAAGAGGATCCTCCGATCGTCAATTACGTAGGGTTTGACAGCAGATTCTCCGGCAACGACAGCGTATCAGTCTGCTTCTACGACGGAAGGAGATACTTCTACTGCAAAGACGGAACGGACTTCGATCTTTCGGGAGCATACATCACAGTAGAATACAACAACAGCTACAGATACTACTACAAGATACTGCCGGATGGCTCGATGGGCGTATCGACAACCACGGGAGAGCCTGCTCCTTACGATATAAGACTCTCCCTGCAGCACGGAAGGACCGTATACGAAGAAGACAGCTGGACTGATATCTATATGTCATGCAGGGGGATCACGCAGCTCGCAGGCACCCTTCTGGTAGAAGGACCAAACGGAGAGAAGCCTGTACTGGGTATGACGGTCGACACCCAGCCTAAGACATCATATATTGAAGGCGAGAATCTCGACCTTTCGGGACTGGTGCTCAGGCTCACCTACGGCGACGGATCATACGATCTTGTACCATGGGGCACAGAGGGCATCACCACTGATTACCTGAACGGCATGGAGCTCCAGCGCGCATACGACGATAAGTATGTATCGTTCGATTACGCCGGGTACGGCACCAATGTAAGGCTCTCTGTGAAGTACATTGACGGCATCGTGATAGATACCCCACCGGTACTCAGCTACATCGAGAACGATCAGCTCGATCTCGGCAGCCTCAGGATAAAGCTCCATTACTCCGACGGATCCACAGGCGATGAGACATTCGGCATCGGCACCGAGGGACTCGCGACCAGCTATCAGCACGGACTGCAGCTTACAAGGGCTTACAGCGGCGAAACGATCAGGATCAGCTATTTGGGGCTGTCTGTCGATACGGGTGCACTGGCAGTCGATCCTAGGAACAATGTAGCCAAGATCACGGACGGATTCAGTCTCGACTACGAAGAGAACGAAGTACTGGATCTCTCCGGAAAGAGCTTCATTATACTGGATGGCTTGGGCAACCAGGTAGGTTCACCGGTAAGGCTTGATGATGAGGGAGTAAAGGTATCTGTCGTCAGCGGCACGGTACTCACCAGAGAGTTCGACGGGGTGCGCATCAATATCGAATACAACGGAAACACATATTCGACTGATCCGCTCAGCGTAAACTACTTCCTTGGCACGCTCGATTTTGCGGGACTCAATACAGATCTGGCTCTGGGAAGCAGGTTCCAGCCGGCCGACTTGATAGCGAAATACTCGCACACAGACAAGAGGTTCAAGCTGAGCGAGCACCCGGAAATGATCAATATCCCGTACAATACGGAGATCACGGAGGACTTCGTCAGGAGGGGCAACCTGCGCTTCATAGTGAACTACATGGGAGCGACCGTCGAGAAGAAGCTTACGGTCTACAAGGACGGTTTCAGCAGAAGCGTCGATGATCTCGCTCCTGTTGTCTACAAGCTGTTCGTGAGGGGCGTAGAGGCGACTGTCGAACGCACAGAAAATAATGCGGTATACTATACTGTGACGCTGCCGGCAGGCTCCAATACAGACATGACCAGAGAGTCAGTGTCTGTCATAAGAAAGGCCTGCTACCGTCCTGAAGACACCAGCCTCGGCGAAATATTCTTCACGGGCGGAGACTACAACTTTATCGTCTATGAGGGCAGGGTCTTCAACTGGCAGAACACTTACTGGGCGATCCTGAAGGTCAACGCCGCGGGAGGCGCTTCATCAGATGATACTGCAAGGTGGAACTCCGACCTGAGCGGGGCGGAGGCCGATCTCAGGGCGGCAGACTGGACTGTAAACATGGCGGAAGCCAATACCGGAGAGGCTGTGCTGAACTGGGTACGCGGCAAGGCCAATACTGTGCTGAGGAACCACTGCAATATCCACAGCATAGAGGTGAGCATGACCGGAGACTTCAGTGAGGCACAGGCTGGTATATCGGATGACCCTGCCGGTACGCAGGGAGGATTCTCCTTCAGGGTCATACTGAGAGAAGGAAATGTATCTAAGACGATCAATATCGATAACGGCCGGATCACTCCTGTCAGTCTCTTCTACACGATCACGCTTGAAGATTCCGCAGATCCGGAAACAACAGTCACCGAAACGGTCGATTACGACAAGAATTACATCCTTCCGCTTGCGGCTCTGAACGCTGCGCAGGGCAAGAGACTTGCCGGATGGTCAAGGGACGCTTCGGGAACGGATATGCTGTATGCCGGTCAGGCGTTAAGGCTTACGGCTGATGACAAGTTCTACGCGATCTGGGAGGATATACCTCTCGACCAGCAGAAGATCACCGCGACTGAGGTGAGCAGTATTCCTGCTCAGGATTACAGTGAGGGCGACACGCTCGATCTGGCGGGGGCTGTCATAAGCGTAACGTTCGAGAACGGTCAGACACAGACTGTCACCATAGGACAGGACGGATCGGTCACAGGCGATGAATATCTGGCTGACACGATCAGGTTTTCAGTCACTCAGGGAACAGCTCTCACTCACGCGCAGCATAACGGCCTTAAACTGGCGGCTGTAGTCAATGATGCGATGATCGATCTCGGCACTATTTCGATACCTTCCGATGACGATGTCACGATAGTGAAGAGACCGGTATGGCGTGTCCAGGTGCTCAATGATTCAACACCGGGCCTCGTATACACTGAGGGACAGGCGCTTGATCTCAGAGGACTGACAATAGAGATCATTTACCATTACTACGAGAACGGCAGGTGGTACGTTGACTGGGACAGCGCAGTCACAAAGTACGTCCATGAAGACGGAACGCTCGATGACGGCTTCGAGATCAACATGCCGCACGGCATGATACTCGATCAGTCGCACAGCGGACTCAAACTGTTCCTGACGGCAGAGGACTTCCTGCTCGAGCTTGGAAGACTCACTGTCGACCCGGTACCTCCGGTACTGTCAGATGACAACTCGATCGACGGCATCTCCGCATTCGGAAAGGATGCTGAGATCGAGGACGGAACATATGTGATAGTGCTGAAGGAGGGAACAGATACGTCACCTGAAGCAGCGGAACTGACAGTCGCTCTCCATGACGCGGCAGCCACAATCGCCGGCACTAAGTCGAATGAGGCCGGCACTTCATGGCAGATAAGCGTACAGGCAGAGAACGGGGATACGGCGGTATATGATCTCTTGGTCAGATTCATCAATAGCCTTAATACCATGGTCGGGAATGTGTTCCTGCCTGAGTACACATACGATGGATCCGAGAAGAGACCTACAGCCACATTCGCCAATCTGACAGAAGGCGTTGACTACATTGTAAGCTACGAAGGCAACCTCAATGCCGGTACCGGCTATCTGGTGATCACCGGAATCGGAGATTACGCTGGAGATGAAGCGGTGCGTCTACCGTTCACCATCAAGCCGATCGATCTTACACTGTACGAAGAAAACGCAGGCATAGATATCACCGAAGCGGATTACAGCGGAAGTGCGATCACTCCGGGAGCATCCATCACAGGCCTCGTAAAGGATACCGACTATACTGTCGGATACGAGAACAACTGGTATGCCGGCACTGCCTATGCGGTATTCACCGGCAAGGGCAATTACAACGGAACGATCAGAAAGCCGTTCACTATCAAGACACTTGACATAGCGGCATTCGAAGACAGCGCTTCTGTGGTGATACCTGACGGCGGTTACGTCTACAACGGCAGCGCGTATAAGCCGGATGCTTCGATCAACGTCAGCGGCCTCTACAGCTATAGCGATTACATTATCAGTTATGAGGGCAATGTCGACGCGGGCACCGCATATGTGGTATTTACAGGAACCGGCAACTACAGCGGCACGATCAGAAAGCCGTTCACTATACAGCCGACAAGTTTCGAAGCCTTTGACGGTGATGTGAACGTCGAGTACGAGACCGTTGGATATGACGGCAATGTAAAGACACCTTGGGTGACTGTAGGATCGCTCCGTCAGGATACAGACTTCACAGTCGAATATTCAGACAACATCAATGTCGAAGACACGCCGGTGATCACTATCACGGGTATAGGCAACTACGATGGCGTGCTGACACGCTCCTTCACGATCATCAGGAACTCGATAGATGGCCTTGCTGACACCGCGGTGCTGATACTCACAGAGGACGACAGCACCTACAGCGGCACACAGAGGACTCCTGCTATCAGGGTCAGCGGACTTACCGAAGGCACAGACTACGAAGTCAGCTACGGTGAGAATACGAACCCTGGCGAGGCAACTGTTACCGTAACAGCGATCGGAGAATATGAAGGAAGCTTCACCAAGACATTCATCATAGCCCAGAGGAACATCGATTCGGTACTGGATACTGCGGTGATCGATCTCTCAGATGTCATATATGATGGCAAAGAGAAGACCCCTGCGGTCGAGATACCGGGATACGTGGCCGGAGGGGACTTCGACGTAGAGTACTCGAATAATGTCAACGCGGGGACCGCGACCATCACCATCACCGGAAAGAACGGAATGAACGGCAGCGTGACCCTCACATTCGAGATCGAAAAAAGAACGATGGATGATGTACTTGGCAGCATATCCGCTGATTTGAGCGAGAAGACATTCAGCGGCGCGGCGATAAGGCCTGCGGTCACAGTACCGGGCTATACCGAGGGCGTGAATTACACAGTGACTTACGCAAACAATGTCAATGCCGGCACGGCGACCATAACGGTAACGGGCATCGGCAACATGGCAGGCACTGCGAGGCTCACGTTCAGGATAAAGCCAAAACAGGTCAGCGCTGTGAGGAAAAACATCTCACTCAAATATGTGAAGACTTACTATAACAAGAAGGCCAAGAAGCCTGGAGTGACCATAAAGGGGCTCAAGGCAGGCAGGGACTTCAAAGTCAAGTACAGAAACAACAAGCTGACAGGCAAGGCGACCGTAACGATCACGGGCATCGGCAATTATACCGGGACTATCGTGAAGACATTCAGGATAGTTTATAAGCCGGTCGTTCTGGCCAAGGCGATGAAGAGACAGGCCAGATCTGCTGTAATAAAGTGGAACAAGGTCAAAGCCGCAGACAGATATCTGGTCTACAGAGGCAAGGTAAAGGGCAAGACCAAGCTGGTCGCTAAGGTATCCGCGAAGAAGCTGCAGTATAAGCTCAAAAAGCTGAAAAAGAATACTGAATACAGCTTCTACGTAGTGGCACAGCAGAAGAGCGGCGGCAAGTTCATAAAGCTCGGAAAGAGCAAGAAGAGCTACTTCGTCACCAGAAAGAAGAACGTCTCATCAAAGGCCGGCAAAGGTAAATCGAACGGCAAGACCAAGACAAAGACCTGGAAAGTGGCGAAGAAGAAGATCAAGCTCAAGAAGGGCAAGACCAAAAAGATCAAGGTCAAGAACGTTGTAAAGCCTAAGAACAAAAAGTACAAGAAGAACAGGATCAGACAGCTGCGCTACGTTTCAGCCGACCCGACGATCGTAAAGGTAAATAAAAACGGAAAGATCAAAGGAATGCGCAAGGGCAAGTGCAAAGTATATGTCATCAACCCTGGCGGATCCTGGAGAACAGTAACAGTTACAGTAAAGTGATCTATTAAAGGGAAACTGCCGGAGCGCCGGGTGATCGGTGCTCCGGCAAGTTTTTTATGCCGCGCTCGGACAGAAGAGGGATGATCATTGATCAAAGCGTAAAATACTGTAAGCACGATAGAGTTCGAATAGAAATAAAAAGAAATCTTTGTTTCGACAATTGAATTCGAATAAAAACGGATAAAGAGAAGGGTAGAGGAACTATTGAGATCACTTAGAGTATCAAAGTATTCGAAATGCAAGCTGCTCTTCGATATAATAGAAAACAGACTTCTCCATTTGAAATGGAATTCAGACTGATTACATGCTGTCATTATCCGCTGTTTCACTTTACATATGCATGGTGCAGAACTACTATGTGGTATAATCATTTACATATATACAGATAAGAAGGGGAATACATGCAGAATTACATAATTATGCACATGAATCGTAAAGTGGCATCTATAAGGAGTGATGGCTCCTGTACGATTTATAGTGCCAGCTTTATGCCTTATAATCTGTATCTGGAGAAAACCGCAGATGACATTGAAATCAGACTTAATAACCTGAGCAATTTTACATACTGGTGTGCATCAAGGATCCTTACAATGGACAGGAAGTACGCCAAAGAAATACTGAACAGCCTTGGCAGGAAGCAGGCTGTAACGGATAGAGACCGCGCTGAGATCGCTATTTCATATCATGCGCTTTCACTTACTGATGTGTATTGGGTGAAAAAGCAATATGAGCGAGCAACATATGAAGATATCAATTTATATGATCACTCACTTTCGGATTCATTTGTAGATGTAAGCCTTAGAGGCAAGAGCCTTACAGCACAGAATGCAGAACTCGTGGATCCAAGAGATGCGGCCGGTGACGTAGCTACGCAAGGTGTTGCGCCTAAAGCATGGGTACGCAGAAACGGCACGTTCTATCTTCTGAAAGACGGCGATAAGCGAGATGTTGAAGCAGAACTGCTAGCAAGCAGAATAATGGATTGCTTCAGAATTGAACATGTGCATTATGTTCCTGAGAAATATAATGGTGTAGATGTCAGTTCCAGTGAAATCATAACTTCCAAGAAACGCAGCATTGTAGCTATGGAATATGTAGAGATCTATGCACAGAATCATGATCAGGATTATCATAAAATGATTCTCAATAAAGATGCGTATGCATATTATTCAATGAACATCATTGATTATCTGATTGGGAATACTGACAGGCATTGGGGCAACTGGGGCGTATGGGTGGACAATAGCACCAACAAGATCATTGGACTGCATCCACTTATGGATTTCAACAAGGCATTTACATCTTATGACACGCTGGAAGGCGCGATATGTCAGACGTCTAAAGAGCGTCTTTCTCAGAAAGATGCTGCCATCGAAGCTGTGAAGCAAATCGGATTAAACCAAATCACAGATGTCAGGCAAGAATGGTTCTCAAGTGAAGATCAGTGGGAGATGTTCAACAGAAGACTTGAACTTTTGAAAAAGCACGATTGTAGATTTGCTGCAAAATAATTGCTCTGATACTACTTTGATACTAAAAAACCGAAGAACTCATGGAAATGATAGAGATCAAAGAAAGAATGTGCAAAAAACGCTGTTTTTATAGATTTTGGGTCGGTTACAATGGCTGCATCTGAAGAATTCGAATAAGCAGATCTTTGATCATTACGCCGTTGGCGTACTGACTCGACTAGATAGAGCATGCGAATCGGGACCTGGAAGGCTGACAATGCGTCGCTTGGCGGTGAATCGGAAGATTTTCTGCACACCAAACTGCTCATGAGCGAAAAGCGTATACTGACAGGATCGTGCAATATAGGCAAAGGCGCTTTCGCCAGGCTCAATGAGCTCGACATCATGGTGAATAATGATGTCAGCCGTTTCGCACAGAAAGTGCGGTCGAGCGTCGACAGGCTGTTCGGGGAAGCCGTTCGCGTGGGCAGCGCATCAGATATAAGATATAATGACCTGATGACATGTTTAATATCGATCCACACCGGGGAGCTGCCAATACAGTTCCCCGGTTTTTCACGACCTGGAGCTCTCATATAACACAACAACTGCATCCAATATGATATGATATTAGTGTTGTAATACATGAGAAAAAGATCAAAAAAGTGATCTGCATGTTATGGATCAACACAGGAGTACTTTTCTTCAAAGGAGAAATGGATGGACAGGGAAGCTCTTATCTCGATAGTGACACCTTCACACGATACGGAAGACGAACTATTCAAGGCAGCGTTTGATTCTGTAACGGCCCAGACGCTTGATGAAGCTCTCATTGAATGGGTGATAGTGGTACATAATTCATCGCCTGAACACCTGACGTTTGTGCAGGGGCTCTGCGAGGGGCACCCGGGTTTTCGTGTGTTCGAACTCAATAATGACAAGCGCACTGCATCGAGCCCGAGGAACTATGCGCTGACAAAGGTGACCGGCAGATACGTCACGTTCCTGGATGCGGACGACATGCTGACACCGGAATGCCTCGATACAATAATAAGGGGCATGGAAGAGACCGGAGCTCAGGTCGGAAAGTTCCGCTCCGAAAAGCTCGAAGAGGACTCGCAGATAGTAGGCTTTCTCGACAACCGCGTGCGCTTTGACCAAACGAAGCCTCTGATAAAACTGCAGAGAGACGATCCCGATATACGAAAACTCATGACTATGGCAAATATGATGATGAACAGCCAGGTAGTCAGACGCTCGCTTCTCGAGGAGCATGACCTTCACTTCAATGAGGAGGTGCGCATATATGAGGACGTGATGTTCAACATGGAATGCCTGTCACATGCGGATATCATTGCGGTGTTCCCTCAGCTGATAGGATACATCTATTTCATGCATCACGGCTCCACCATGCAGGAACTCAAGGCTCCTGCTCCGGAGAAGATCCTCTCGACATGCCGCGACATAGAAAAGCAGCTCAGGCTGGGAGTCGAATCGGGATTGTACATGCGCTATCTCTTCTTCGGACACATGAAGCAAATAGCCGACATGATCGACGCATCTGAAAAGGAATATGACTATCCTCATGAGATCAGAAGTGAAATAAGACGCATTATGGAGCCATTCTTCGGTCTGATAGATCCGCCCGATCCGGACAGGAAATTTCTGAGCCGTGAAGAGATAGAAAATATCATGTCATATGCAAAAGAAAAGATCATCGGCAAGGAGACGGAGGAAAAGCCGGAGAGGAGCGAGGATACTGCCAAAGTGCTGATCGACATACTGCGCTCTGCCGAAGAGACCGAGATAGGAGAGAACTGGGGCTTTGACCGCATAAGATCGCATGAGGCGTATAAAAGCCAGGTTGCGGTGAATACATATGATACATTCTCACCGATGATAGACCTGATGAGCAGGATCGGAGAGTCAGACATACTCTTCAGCGATCCTATAGCCGGCTATGCCGTTACCTCGGGAACCATGAATACGCCGAGAAAGATACCTTACACAAAAAGGACCATCAGCACATTCACGGACATGTTCAGGGGATTGCTTTCCGGAGACGGCAGTTGTTTTCTGCTTGCCGGCAGCGTAAGAGGAGACAGGCAGCTGGCCGACGGTACATACCCCGATTCCATAACGGGAGCCGTCCTACAGAACATAAGAGGAGAGCTGGGATATAATTCACACAGAACCGGTGGAACGGGAGGCATCAGGCTGACCGGCCCGGAGGAGTTGTATTTTATAGATTCTCCTACAGACCCGAGATATCTGAGGCTGCTTTTTGCCCTGCTCGACAGGGATGTGACTCAGATAGCCTCGCCATTCACATGGGCGCTTCTTGATACCTTTATCTATTTGGAGCAGCATCATGAGGAACTGACGGATGATATTGAGAACGGAACTACGAAAGGAGCGATGTGGCTGAGCAGTGCCGAGAAGGATCTGTACCGCTCACTCTTTGACCCGGATCCCGAAAGGGCGAAGAAACTTCGAAAGGTATTTGAAGAAGGCTTTGATGAGCCTGTGATACCGAAAATATGGCCGAACTGCGAGCGCATAACAGCAGGAGGATCGGCAGACTTTTCGCTCTACACACATCATTTCAAGCGATACAGCGGCGATATTCCTATATCGGGTGGTGGGCACATCGCATCTGAAGCCATAATCGGCATGGATCGCGGAGATGGGCTATTCAGGCTCGGATATGGGGAAAACTACTTCGAGTTCATACCGGAGGATAACGAAGGAGGCGAGGATAAGGCTCTGGCAGCCGAGGAGCTGACAGAGGGCCGTTACTATGATGTTATCCTCACCAACAGATCGGGCCTCTACAGATACGATCTTCGCGACCTGATAAGAGTCGAGAGTATGGCAGAGGGGATCCCGGTATACAGCCTCGTCGGGCGGAAATACGAGATGTTGACTATATCGACAGAGGGCCATGCGCCGTTTTATATAAGACCTAAAGATCTGACGGAACTCGTGGTCCGCCTGGAAAAGCGTTTTTGCGTTGCCATAGCTGATTACTGCGCGGTATGGGAAGAAGATCGGCAGGAAATTGAGCTATACATAGAACCGATGGAAGGTGACAGCTCAAGCAGGCTGATGACCGTAAAGAAGAACGGGTTCGAAAGCGTTGTCGAAGAAGAGCTGAGAGATATTTCTCCAGCCTACGAACAGGCTGCATCAGAAGGAAGGATAAAGCCTGTCAGGGTAAGCCTGCTCCAGGCCGAGACACAGCTTGCCTACCGTGACAAGCGCATGTACTTAAACAAGATCTCACCGGATCAGATAAAGCCGGTCCACATACTGAGTCAGGATCCTGCGGCGCAGAGATTTTTTGACAAGCTTGTCATGCAGGACTGGAAGTAACAGAAACGGGAAACAGAAAGAGAACGATGCTGAAAGCAAACGGTAAGTGCCGCCTTCTGATGGGCGCGTATTACATGATAATATGTCTGGTAACTGCATACGCGGCGTATTACCTTGGCGCGCGTGGTTTTTCTTCGTGGGAGATAGGGATCATATACTCCGGATCATGCGTGACAGGCGGCACCCTGCAGGCTGTGGCCGGAAGATTTGCTGACAGAGACACGCGGTGGTACTGGAAAAAGCAGGTCGTGCTATGCGCTCTGTTTGCTCTGATCGTCTCGTTGCTGAGACTTTTTATACACGGACGGGTCTGGGAGGGCGTGTCATACGGCCTGCTCATAGTGCTGGTCCTGATCATGATGCCGATGGTCAATACTGCCTGCTTTTATTACAATGACAGAGGGGCGGATGTGGACTACGGCATAGCAAGGGGCATAGGCTCCGTATGTTATGCTGCGGCTTCATTCGCGCTCGGCAGGATCACGGCCGCAAAGGGGCCTGACTCGCTTCTCATATGCTGTGTTGCGATGTTCGCTATGTTGCTAGTTTCCGGCTTGATCATGCCCGAAACAGATGATCTTGTGAAGGTTCCGGAAGATGTAGGGGCATCGAGAGATAAAGAAAACGGCAGGTCCTTTGCCGCGAAATATCCTGTATTCATCCTGATGGCAGCGGGCATTGCTCTCGCTCTCACATTCAACAACATGCTTGCCACATACATGATAAACATAATGGAGGAGGCAGGCGGAGGTCCTGATAGCATGGGCATTGCTCTTGCTATCGCGGGTGTGGTCGAACTGCCGGTGCTCTTCCTGTATACCCGCATAAAGGATGGGACCGGGCTGACATCGGCCATCCTGATGACGGCCGGATGCCTGTTCTTTGTGATCAGAGGCGGACTGCTCATCGCCGTATCGGGTGTAATGATGATATACTTTGTTCAGCTGCTGCAGAGCATATCATACGGTCTGGTCACGGCTGCAAAGGCAGATTATGCCAACGGGACAGTTGATCCTGTGTACGAGACCACCGGCCAGGCGGTAATGAGCATGACCGAATCCTTCGGGATGGTTGCGGGCAGTTTTATCGGAGGGATATTGCTGAGCGGAGGCGGCACAGGCCGCATGCTCATAGCCGGGACAGCCATGGCTGCCATCGGAACGATCGTTGCATTCATCGCCGCAAGAGCCGGTGGAAAGAGGGTTTGATATTCATGGGAAATAAGGAAAGAAAGAAAGCCATAGTAACGGGAGCGTCCATAGGAATGGGAAGGGGCATAGCCCTTGTTCTTGCAAAAGAAGGCTATGATATCGCCTTCTCTTATTACGGTGACACCGTGCAGGTCATGAAGGACATAGAGAAGACCGTGAGCATGCTTAATGAAGCAGGCGCGAAGTGCTGGTGCCACCGGGCGGATCTGTCGAAAAAGGGCGGACCGAAGGAATTCTTCGATAAGGCTGTCGACGATCTGGGCGGGCTTGATCTTCTTGTGAACAGCGCAGGAGTCAATATGCCGCTTCCTCTTCAGGATCTCACCGAAGAGAACATCGATCATCTCTTCGCCCTCGACCAGAAGGCATATGTGCTGCTGATGCACTATGCTGCCCGCTACATGATAGACGAAGGCATCAAGGGAAGCATCGTGAATGTAAGCTCGTCCAGGGGGGATAGGGCATATCCTAACGCAGGTATCTACTGCGGTATCAAGGCGGGGCTCAACAGGATGATCGAAGCCTTTGCACTTGACGTTGCCGAGTATGGAATCAGGATAAACAACGTGTCGCCCGGCGCGACGAGGGTGCGTACCAAGGAAGAACTCCTTGACATAAAGAAGGGTGGTCCGACAGACTATTTCTGGGATCCGGACTATATCAAGCATCCCGAAAAGGTTGAGAACGACTTCTGGGACAAGCTCGGGCCGAAGATCCCGCTCGGAAGATGCGGAGACCCTGAAGACATAGGCAACGCGGTAGCTTTCCTTGCCTCAGATAAGGCATCGTACATAACCGGAATAACCATAAGAGTGGACGGCGGTCTGGTGCTGCCGGGTATGCCTGAAGATCCATCGCTTGACGGTGTAAGCTGGAAATAATAACAGACGCCGGATGTCCCCCGCCTCTATAGGCGGCGGGTTCCATTTTCGACCGTCGGTGGTGGGTACAATCCCCGACCGACGCTCTCAGGAGCTGAAGCTCCCGGCGTCTGTTGACGGCGTCGCTCGCTCCAATCAAGCGAGCTTGTTGGAGCTTTGCTCCTGGTTGAAACTATTTCCGGCTTCACAGACTATGCTTTTTCTTTGATGCCTTTATCCTGCTGACAGCTCTTGAAAGTTCCGCTGCGGCAAGTTCCATATCGCGGTTTGAATTGGCGTGCTTCATGGCTTCTCTCGCCCTTTCTTCGGCACGTCTTGCTCTGGCTTCGTCTACTTCCTCAGGGCGCTCCGCTGTGTCCACGAGAATGATGACTTCACCGTTTTCCACCTTAAGAAGACCGTCGGATACGACTATAGTCTGCCTGCCAGGCTGAGCGTCTTCGCTGTTCCCTGAATCGATAGGGTCATACTCTATGATCCCCGGAACTATAGCCATGATAACATTGGCATGATGCGCGAGTATGCCTACGCTTCCCTCGGTAGTCGAGAGGCTTACAAACTCGGCATCGCCGTTGTATACCAAATGATCGCTTGCCATTATCTGCAGATTAAAAGGAGTCATGTTCTATATCTTCTTCCCGCGTTTTTTCTTTTTACAGTGTTTTCGCCTTTTCGATGGCGTCGTCAATAGTTCCTACATTGAAGAACGCCTGCTCAGGATATTTATCCATATCGCCGTTTACGATAGCTCCGAAGCCCTTGACTGTCTCCGCGATAGGCACGTACTTACCCGGCATACCGGTGAACTTCTCAGCTACGTGGGTTGGCTGCGAGAGAAACCTCTGTATCTTACGCGCCCTGTATACAGTCTGCTTGTCTTCTTCAGCAAGCTCTTCCATACCGAGGATCGCGATGATATCCTGGAGTTCAGCATATTTCTGCAAGATCTCCTGTACTCTTCTTGCTACCTCGTAATGCTCATCACCGACTATCTCAGCTTCAAGTATTCTGGATGTGGAGTTGAGTGGGTCTACGGCCGGGTAAAGTCCCTGCTCTGCGATCTTACGCGAAAGTACTGTAGTCGCGTCGAGGTGGGCGAATGTAGTAGCAGGAGCCGGGTCTGTCAGGTCGTCTGCAGGTACGTATACAGCCTGTACTGATGTGATCGAGCCTGCCTTTGTGGAAGTGATCCTCTCCTGAAGAGCTCCCATCTCGGATGCCAGTGTCGGCTGATAGCCTACAGCGGATGGCATACGTCCGAGAAGAGTGGATACCTCAGAACCCGCCTGTACGAATCTGAAAATATTATCGATGAAGAGAAGTACGTCTTTGTTCTCTTTATCTCTGAAATACTCAGCCATTGTAAGTCCGGAGAGGCGTACTCTCATATGGACTCCCGGGGCCTCGTTCATCTGACCGAATACCATGGCTGTCTTGTCCATGACGCCGGCTTCGTTCATTTCTTTCCAGAGGTCGTTACCCTCTCTTGAACGCTCGCCTACTCCGGTGAAAATAGAGTAGCCGCCGTGCTCCATGGCTACGTTGTGGATGAGTTCCTGTATCAGTACTGTCTTTCCTACTCCGGCTCCTCCGAAGAGACCGATCTTACCGCCCTTGGAATAAGGCTCGAGAAGGTCGATGACTTTGATGCCTGTCTCAAGGATCTCTACGGATGGCGAAAGCTCATCAAAGCCAGGGGCTTTTCTGTGGATGGAAGCTCTCTCGACGTTATCAGGCAGCGGATCTCCGCCGTCGATCGGGTCGCCGAGTACGTTGAACATACGGCCAAGAACGATGTCACCTACAGGCACTTCGATAGGGTTTCCTGTGGCTGTGACTTCCATTCCGTTGCTCATTCCCTCGGAACCGGCGAGCATGATGCATCTTACCAGTTCGTGGCCTATGTGCTGAGCTACCTCCATGACGAGCTTCTTGCCGCTCAGCTCAACAGTAAGCGCGTCGTTGATGCGCGGAAGCTGTCCTTCTTCAAATCTAACGTCAATTACAGATCCTGATACCTGTACTATCTTTCCGGTCATTTTTTAACCTCTCTTCCTTCTCAGACTGCGCGCTCCCGATGAGATCTCCGTGATCTCCTGTGTGATCGCGTTCTGCCTGAGATGGTTGTATTCAAGTTGCAAGCTTGCGAGAAGCTCACTTGCGTTGTCGTTTGCGGCATCCATAGCCATCATTCTGGCACTTTGCTCTGATGAGTAACTGTTGACCAATGCCGAATACACATAGCCCACCAGATACGACTGCATACTCCTTGCGAGCACAGTCTCTACATCAGGCTCGTATTCGAACACTGTAGACGCGTCGGCGGTATGCTGCTCTTCTCCTTGTGGCGTGAAATCGTCTCTGTCAAACGGGATCAGCCTGTCGTGCATGGCTTCGCCCGCGCTCATGCCTCCGGAGTACTCCGTATAGCATACATAGAGCCTGTTGAAAGCACCGGCGTCGAATTCGTCGAGAAGTTCGCGCGTTATATCTCTTGCCATAGCAAGCGAAGGCTCGTTCATGGAGTGCTCAAAAGTCCCGCACACCTTGGATCCGCGACTTCTGAAGAATCTCCAGCCGTAATCTCCTACTATGTAGAGTTTGTAGTCTTCGCTTCTCTCCATAAGCGCCAGCGTATCCTTTACGACGCTTTGGTTGTACGCTCCGGCAAGGCCTTTGTCCGCTGTGATCACGAGTATGCCGTTTCTGCCACCCGGCTTTGACTCATCAACATTGGAATCAAAGTACTTATTCCTAAGCCCGCCTCCAAAAGCGAACATGCGGCGGATCTCACGGCGCAGCAAATCAAAATATGGCTTGGTCTCCTCCGCTTCTTTCCTCGCTCTTCTCATCTTGGTCGATGAGATGAGGTACATGGCGTTGGTGATCTTCTGAGTGTCGCCTACGCTTTTTATTCTGTTTTTGATCTCTTTAGTAGATGCCATTATGAATCTTTAGTTCTGATTTAATAGCCTGCTTTCTGACGATAATCCTTGGATATATCGATGATGTCTGTCTTCAGATCGTCGTCGAGCTGTCCGCTGGAATCGATACGGTCGCAGATATCGCGGTGCTCTGTCTCGAACATCTCAATAAGACCTGCGATGAAATTATTTATTTCGTCCACATCTATGCCTTCCATAGTATGAGCAAGTGCCATTACGAGAGTGATTACTTGTTCGTGCTGGCTCTTTGGCTGATACTGAGGCTGCCTGAGCATGCGCATGAGGCCCTGCCCGTAATCGAGCTGGCTCTTGGTCTGATCATCAAGATCGGATGCGAACTGAGTGAAGACTTCCATCTCACGATACTGCGCGAGGTCGATCCTGAGTGTACCCGCGGCCTTCTTCATGGCCTTGGTCTGAGCGTCTCCTCCTACACGGGATACTGAAAGTCCTACGTTTACAGCAGGTCTCTGGCCCGAGAAGAAGAGATCTGACTCGAGGAAGATCTGGCCGTCTGTGATCGAGATGATGTTTGTAGGGATGTAAGCCGATACATCGCCTGCCTGAGTCTCTACGATAGGAAGCGCTGTGATAGAGCCACCGCCGATCTCATCTGAAAGTCTGGCCGCTCTCTCAAGCAGTCTTGAATGCAGATAGAATACGTCGCCAGGGTAAGCTTCACGGCCAGGTGATCTGTCGAGCAGCAGAGACAGAGCTCTGTATGCTACAGCGTGCTTTGAAAGATCGTCATAAACGATCAGTACGTCCTTGCCCTTATTCATGAAGTACTCCGCCATGGCGCAGCCGGCGTATGGCGCGATGTACTGGAGAGGAGCAGGGTCACTGGCCGAAGCGCATACGATGATGGAGTGATCCATAGCGCCGTGCTTCTTAAGTGTCTGCTGTATCCTGACTACCGAAGATGTCTTCTGTCCTATAGCTACATAGATACAGATACAGTTTTTGCCATTCTGGTTGATCATGGCGTCGACTGCGATAGCTGTCTTACCTGTCTGGCGGTCTCCGATGATGAGCTCTCTCTGTCCACGTCCGATAGGGAACATGGAGTCGATCGAGAATATACCCGTCTCAAGCGGAGTATCTACAGGCTGCCTGTCGATGATAGGCGGAGCCTGTGTCTCTACAGGCATATAGCCCGAAGCCTCTACATCACCAAGGCCATCAATAGGCGTTCCGAGCGAGTCGACTACTCTTCCGAGGAAGCCTTCGCCTACAGGCGTACCGGCTGTCTTTCCTGTTCTCTTGACGGCAGAGCCCTGAGTAACGCTCTCGTCGCCGCTGAAAAGTACGCAGCCGATCTCGTTAGCTCGGATATCCTGTACCATTCCTCTTACGCCACCGGCAAAGAGGAGGATCTCTCCGAAAGTAGCGTGGTCGAGCCCGCCTACAGTAGCGATTCCGTCTCCTACAGTGAGGACTTCTCCTACCTGCTCCGCCATTGTCTCAGGCGTCCAGCTTGAGATCGTCTCTTTAAGAAGCGGAATGATATTTCCGTTATCGGTAGGAACTTTGACGAGTGTATCTCTCAGCTGACGGAACCTTCCGCCTACTGACCAGTCGTATACGTCTGAGCCTACCTCAAGTCTGAATCCTCCCGGGAAAGCGTCAGATTTGACCCATTCCACAGAAACATCCTGTCCATATTTATTTTTAAGGAAGCGTCCGAATCTGTCCTGCTGCTCTTTGCTCGGCTCAGCAGCCGAATACAGCACTCCCTTCAGGACTTTTTCTTCATTACTCATTTATCCGCCTCCTCCGCAGCATCGAGGAACTGGTCGAAAGCATCGGAAGCTGTCTGCTCCAGAGTGAGTTTTTCCATAGCCTCTGTGACCATATCTGTGATCTCTTTCTGAGCAGAAGCGATTATATCGTTCTTCTCTCTCTCAGCTTCAATGCGAGCGTCCGCAACGATCTTTTCGGCCTCAGTCTTAGCCGCAGTCACTCTGCGCTCACGCTCAGCTTCGACCTCTTTACCCATCTTGCTTTTCACGGCCTTCATCTCGTCGGCAAACTCTTTCTGTTTCTCTTCGTAAGAGGCCTTTTCGCTCTGAGCCTCTGCGAGAGTCTGCTCTGCCTTCTGATCCATCTCACTGAAGTGATCGACTCTCTTCTGCATGAAGTTCTTTACAGGCTTGTACAGAAGGATGTAAAGGCAACCGAAGAGTATCGTGAAGTTAAACAGATGGAGCAGTATCTGCTGCCAGTCTATATTAAGTGGTACTCCTGTCATTTTTTACTCTCCTACAGTACGAAGATGATAAGTATTACTACGAGCAGCGCGTAGATGATCGCGGTCTCAATGAATACAAGTCCAAGCATGAAGTTGGTTCGTATCTTACCTTCTGCTTCAGGTTGTCTTGCAATACCCTGCGAAGCGCCGGATGCTGCAACTCCCATACCGATTCCGCCGCCGCCGGCAGCAACACCGATAGCGATACCGGTAGCGATGGACTTAAGACCGATGAGTGTGTTCTCGCTGTCCTCGGAAGCCGCGTTTGTGATGTATCCGTCTTGTGACTCCTCAGCTGTGATCTGTGTCTGACCGGCAGGCTGTCCGGAATCAGCGAATACTGTGACTATCGCGAAAGTTGCCATGATAAGGATCATAATTCCGAGTACGATCGCGATCCTTGAAAGTGCTTTTCTGCTCAGGTTTAACATTTTGATTTCTCCTTCAATCTCTTTCCCTTTATAGGGCTAATAACTTGTTTATTATCGCTTTACGCGGCAGCTTCGTCTTTGACTACAGTCTGACGTTTCTTGCCGTCTTTACGCTTTTGTTTCTTCTCCTTAGGAGGCTTTGGTGTATTGTCCGATACCTGCCCGTAGAAGAGCGAGCAGAGCATCGTCAGTACGTATGCCTGTATCAGCGCGTGGAGAAGCGTAAACATTACGCCTACCAGCACCGGCAGTACATAACTGAGGCCATTGTAGTAGTATACAAGCTCAGTTACGAGCGCACCGGAGAGCAGGGCTCCGAAAAGTCGGAACGAGAGGGAGATAGGAAGCGAATACTCTTTGAGAGTCTTACCTATACCCTTTACTCCGTTACCTGCGATGCCGCCCGACATGATGATGAGATAAGTAAGACATCCCATCATGATAGCTCCGTTTATATCAGAGAGCGGAGCAGGAAGCGATATCGAGTGGCCGGTAGTTGTGATCGCCTGAACTCCGAAGAGTTCGAACAGCGTACCGGTGAATATGTATGCCCCGGCAGCGAATATATATGCGCCGAGGAAGCCGTTGATCTTGGAATTGCTCTTTGCCATGTTGTCAAAGAGCCCAACGACAGTCTCGAGCACAAGCTGTATCTTGCCCGGTACTATAGTGAAGCGCGGTATTATGAATATCCTGCATATAAGCGCAAGCACTATGAGAAAGCCCGATACAATGACACCTGCCAGAAGACCCGGATTGACCGCCATGCCAAACAGGCTCACTTTATTGACGTCGTGAAGCACAGCATCTCTCATCATCTCCTGTATGGTCTCTTCTTCTCCGCCGTGATCACCGGTGAGGATAGCTCCGACCATAAAGACCAGTGCGATGATGCCGAAAATGATGCCGGCTTTTCTACGCTCAGCCTTAGTCATTTTTCTTCTCCTTAAATAAACAAATCTATGGCAATTCTACCACTTTAAGTACTCTTTTCAAGAAGTATTTTTAAAGAGCCGAATCGCCTCAGACATTGAAAAAAGCCCACCCTTACACTACCGCGCATGGGTGAGCTTTGAACATGACCGTTGTGATCTTATTTTACCAGTTCGAGATAAACTGACTCAGCGCTATCTCCCTGTCTAGGTCCAAGCTTAAGGATGCGTGTATATCCGCCATTGCGTTCCGCATATCCCGGAGCGATCTCATCGAAGAGTTTGCTCACAACGTCTTCATCAAACAGATATGCAAGAGCCTGTCTTCTCGCGTGAAGGTCACCCTTCTTTGCGATAGTGATGAGCTTCTCAGCCTGACGGCCGGCTTCCTTAGCTCTCATCTCTGTTGTTGTGATCCTGCCTTCTCTGAAGAGATCGGTTACCAGGTTTCTCAGCATGGATCTTCTGTGTGCAGAATCTCTGCCCAGCTTTTTATAACCTTTCATCAATCTGCTCCTTTCGATTACTCTTCATCGCTCGGCTTTAAAGAAAGGCCCAGCTCAGCGAGTTTATTCTTTACTTCTACCAGCGACTTCATTCCGAGGTTTCTTACCTTCATCATGTCTTCCTCACTCTTCTGTGTGAGCTCTTCAACTGTGTTGATGTTAGCTCTCTTGAGGCAGTTGAATGAACGTACAGACAGCTCGAGTTCTTCGATAGCCATGACGAGAGCCTTTTCCTTGCGATCCTCGTCCTTTTCGATCATGAACTTCATGTCGCTGACTTCTGCACCGAGGCCGATGAACAGCTCGAGGTGCTCCTGGATGATCTTAGCTCCGATCGATACTCCCTCTTCAGGAGCGATGGAACCATCTGTCCAGATCTCTATGATCAGTCTGTCATAGTCTGTGACCTGACCGACTCTGGTGTTTTCAACCGTGAAGTTGACTTTTTTGACCGGCGTGAAAATGGAGTCAACAGGGATGACCGCGATAGGAGTATCCTCTGTCTTGTTCTGCTCGGCAGGAACGTAGCCCTTGCCTGTAGCAATATGCATCTCCATTACAAGCGTAGCGTTCTCAGCCAGTGTAGCGATATGGAGATCAGGATTGAATATCTCTGTATCCGAATCTACCAGAATATCCTTGGCCGTGACTTCGCATGGTCCGACGGCATTGATGATAGCTCTTCTGTCTTCATCACCGTCTACTTTGATTGCCAGTCTCTTAAGGTTGAGTATAATCTCGGTTACATCCTCTTTTACGCCAGGGATCGTTGAGAACTCATGGAGTATCCCGTCGATCTTTACACTGGTGATAGCTGCGCCCGGAAGCGAGCTGAGGAGTACTCTTCTCATGCAGTTGCCGAGAGTTGTCCCGTAGCCTCTCTCAAGAGGTTCGATCACGAATTTACCGTAACGTCCGTTTTCATCAACTTCTTTAGTAATAGTTGGCTTGATAATTTCGATCATTCTCTTCCTCCTGGATTATTCAATTATGCGACTGCTTACAGTGCCGAAAATCCGGCTTAAGCTATTATCTTGAATAGAACTCTACGATGTAGTGCTCTTCGATAGGAAGGTCGACGTCTCCTCTTTCAGGAGTTCTGATGATCTTGCCTTCGAACTTATCAAGATTAAGGTCGATCCAGGCTGGTGTTGTGATGATCATCTCTCTAAGCTCTGTGAACTTAGGCGATGACTGCGACTTAGCCTTTACCGATACGACATCTCCGGCTTTGAGTTCCATTGAAGGAATGTCTGCCTTCTTGCCGTTGACCAGGAAGTGACCGTGGTTAACGAGCTGACGGGCTTCTCTTCTTGTAGCTGCGAATCCCATTCTGAATACTACGTTGTCCAGTCTGCTCTCGAGCATGATGAGGAGGTTCTCACCGGCTCCGCCTTTTCTCTTCGAAGCCTTATCAAAAAGGTTTCTGAACTGAGTCTCGGAAAGGCCGTAAGTGAATCTTACTTTCTGCTTTTCTGTCAGCTGGATTCCGTATTCGCTCTTTTTGCGGCGACGAACAGCGCCATGTCTCTTGGACTTCTTATTTACACCCAGGTACTGAGGCTCGATGCCGAGAGCTCTAGCTCTTTTCAGTACAGGTCCTCTATCTCTTGACATATATTATGATCCTCCTTCCCGATTAGGCTCTTCTCTTCTTAGCCGGTCTGCAACCATTGTGTGGGATCGGTGTTACGTCCTTGATCATGGTTACCTTAAGACCTGCAGTCTCAAGTGCTCTTACTGCGGAATCTCTGCCGGATCCCGGTCCCTTAACGTAGACTTCAACTGTCTTGAGACCGTGTTCCATAGCCGCCTTAGCCGCTGCTGTAGCTGCCTCTGCCGCTGCGAATGGAGTGCTCTTACGGGAGCCTCTGAATCCGTTCGAACCTGCGGAAGACCAGCTGAGAGCGTTTCCGTCCATGTCGGTCAGTGTGATTAACGTATTGTTGAAGGTGGACTGGATATGAGCCTGGCCTCTTTCAACGTTCTTACGTTCTCTTCTTTTCTTTCTTACTGTTTTCTTTACAGCCATAACTTATACCTCCTTCCCCTTATTTCTTCTTTCCGGCAAGACGCTTAGGTCCCTTGCGAGTCCTTGCGTTTGTCTTTGTCTTCTGACCCCTTACAGGGAGTCCTCTTCTGTGTCTGATACCTCTGTAAGATCCGATCTCCATGAGTCTCTTGATGTTGAGGGAGGTCTCTCTTCTGAGATCACCTTCTACCATGTAATCAGCATCGATAACTCTTCTGATCTTACCGGCGTCTTCTTCTGTCAGATCTCTGACTCTGATGTCTGGATTTACTCCAGCCTTTTCGAGAATAACTCTCGATGTTGTCAGACCGATTCCATAGATGTATGTCAGACCGTATTCGATCCTCTTATCTCTAGGCAGGTCTACTCCGGCAATTCTTGCCATTCTGTTCCTCCTTTCCTATCTTCCGTCGCCTTTCCGGGGGCGATATAGACAGGTGTTCCAAGTTTTTTTAAACGTCTCTCCGGAAACCCGGTTTCCCGGCGTTTATTAACAAAATCTGTTAGCGCACGAATGCCCAAGGCATAATACACCCTTGGGTCACACGCGAACACTTAATAATAGCATTTTTATCAGCTATTTAATTGTATTTTTTTCTGTACGAAACTCCTACTGTCGTCAGGAGATGATTTTTCGTTATGCGAGGCGCGTGAGCGATACGTGAGCGCGCGTACCCGATTCGTACGTAAGCAATCGTATCGCGAGCAGCAACGAAGCAGAACGGGAAATCAGCCCTGACGCTGTTTGTGTTTTGGATTTTCGCAGATTACCATTACGCGACCATGTCTCTTGATGACTTTGCACTTGTCGCACATTGGCTTTACAGATGCACGTACTTTCATTTTATATTTCCTCCTAATAAAAAGGTTTTATCAATCACTTCTCTCTCCAGGTGATTCTTCCTCTTGTCAGATCATAAGGCGACAATTCGACCTTAACTCTGTCTCCCGGCAGAATACGGATGTAGTTCATTCTGATCTTGCCGGAAATATGAGCGAGTATCTCGAAGTCGTTGTCGAGCTTCACCTTGAACATTGCATTAGGCTGAGCGTCGATCACTGTACCCATCGCCTCGATTGTGTTGTTCTTAGCCATTGCTTTCCTCCTGTTACAGAGTTAAAATCTCAGGTTCACCGTCAGTAACGAGTATAGTGTTTTCATAGTGGGCTGCTCTCTTGCCGTCAGCCATCACTACGGTCCACTCATTTGCCAGGACTCTTACTTCATATGTCCCGAGAGCGATCATCGGCTCAATAGCCAATGTCATGTTGCGCTCTATCTTTGGGCCCTTGCCCGCCTTTCCGTAATTCGGAATGAACGGGTCTTCATGGAGTTTGGATCCTGTGCCATGCCCGGTATAGTCTCTTATGACTCCCATACCGAAGCTTTCAGCATATGTCTGTACCGCGTGTCCGATGTCTCCGATCCTGTAGCCTTCCATGGCGTATTTGACGCCTTCGAAAAAGCTCTGTCTCGTTACATCGATAAGCTTCTGATCCTCTGCGCTGATCTTTCCCACAGCGTATGTGCGAGCCGCGTCACTGTTATATCCTTTATAGGTAGCTCCTACATCTATGCTTACGATGTCGCCTTCCTTGAGGATGCGGGACGCGTTTGGTATCCCGTGAATGACTTCCTCATTGACAGATACGCATGCTGCTGCGGGGAATCCGCCATAGCCTTTGAACGTAGGATGCATGCCGTGAGCTTCGATCTTTTTCTCCGCGAAGTCGGAAATGTCCTTGGTGGACAGACCCGGCTTTACAAAGTCTTCGAGTTCTTTCAGAAGCTCAGCAGTGACCTTGCACGGCTCTCTCATCAGCTCTATCTCACGTTTTGACTTGATTACTATCATATTCTACTCACCACACTCTCTGACAATTTCCTCAAACACTTCTGCGGCATCTTTCTCCGCGTTGAAGTTTTTGAGGTCGCCTGACTTGGTGTAGTACTCGATCAGAGGAGCTGTGGATTTCTCGTAGACCTCGATCCTCTTGCGTGCGGTTTCTTCGGTATCGTCATCTCTCTGGATGAGTTCGCCGCCGCACTTGTCGCACACGCCTTCTGTCTTAGGCGGGAAGTTCTTGATATGATAGCTTGCTCCGCAGACCTTGCACAGTCTTCTTCCGGTCAGCCTCTCCATAAGAGTTTCATAGCCGACTTCGAAGTTGATGACTGCATCAAGTTTCGTTCCCTGTTCTTTGAGGAACTCATCCAGCTGCTCAGCCTGAGTGATCGTGCGAGGGAATCCGTCAAGCAGATATCCGTTCGCGCAATCATCCTGCATGAGTCTGTCTTTGACCAGGTCTACTACCAGTTCGTCGGGAACCAGTCCGCCTGCGGTCATATACTCCTGAGCCTTTTTACCGAGCTCAGTGCCTTCCTTGATGTTCTTGCGGAATATGTCTCCGGTCGAAATCTGAGGAACGCCATATTTTTCAACGAGCCTTACGGCCTGAGTGCCTTTACCCGCACCCGGAGGTCCAAGCAATACTGCTCTCATGATCCACCTCTAGCGAAGGAATCCTTCGTAATTTCTCATCAGCATTTGGTTCTCAAGCTGCTGTACGATGTCGAGCGCGACACCTACCATGATCAGGAGTGATGTACCACCGAAGCTGAAGTTGAACGGTGTGAACACACTTACAATAGTAGGGATCGTCGCTACAGCTGCCAGAAATACTCCGCCCGCGAAGCAAAGTCTCGAACTGATTCTTGACAGATACTCTACAGTAGCAGTTCCGGGTCTGATTCCCGGGATGAATCCTCCGTTCTGTCTCATGTTGTCCGCTACGTCTGTAGGGTTGAACATGATGGCAGTGTAGAAATATGTGAAGAATACCGTTAACAGGATATTCAATCCGGCATAGATCCACACTCCAGGGTTTCCTGAAGGTGACATATACTTTGTAACGAAATCCGCGAAACCGGAGTTCGGAGCAAAGTATGTGATTGTCAGTGGGAACTGCAGAAGCGAGATCGAGAAGATGATAGGGATAACGCCGGCCTGATTTACCTTGATAGGTATATGCGATGACTGGCCTCCGTACATCTTACGTCCGACAACACGCTTAGCATACTGCACAGGTATCTTTCTTACACCCTGCTGCATCTCAATGATCACCATTGTGACCAGTACAGCTACGATGACAAGTGCGATAACAGCGACAACAGAGACAGCACCGTCTCTGATCTGCGCTACCACTCCTCTGACAGCGGATGGGAGTCTGGCAACGATGCCTCCGAAGATTATCATGGAGATACCGTTACCGACACCGTATTCGTTGATCTGTTCACCGAGCCACATCAGGAACGCCGTACCGGCTGTCAACACGATTATGATCATGATCATGTTGAACGGGCTTCTGTCTACGATGGCCTGTCTGAAAAGACCTACCGTGAGTCCTATCGCCTGGATAAGACCGAGCACGACCGTCATGTAACGTGTGATCGTAGCCATTTTCTTACGTCCCTCGGAACCTTCTTTGGCTAACCTTTCGAAGTAAGGGAACGCGATCGTCAGAAGCTGAACGATGATCGACGCCGTGATGTATGGTGTGATACTCAGCGCAAATATTGTGAAGTTACTGAACGCTCCGCCTGAGAACAGGTCGAAGAGATCAAGCAGTCCCGTTTCACCTGAGAACATACGCGCAAGATATTCTCTGTCGATACCCGGGACCGGGATATTCGAACCGATCCTGAATACCAGCAGCATAAGAAGTGTGAAGATGATTTTGGATCTGATCTCCGGAATTTTCCATGCCTTAGAGAATGTCTTTACGAATTCCATCAGATAACCTCTGCCTTTCCGCCTGCTTTCTCGATCTTTTCAACAGCGCTCTTGCTGAACTTCTCTGCCTTGACAGTGAGTTTCTTTTCGAGCTCGCCGTTGCCAAGTACCTTTACTCCGTCAAGAGCCTTGCCTACGAGGCCGCTCTCGAGAAGCACTTTGATGTCTACTACGGAACCGTCTTCGAATCTGTTGAGATCCTTAACGTTTACTTCTGCGTATTCCTTAGCCCATTTGTTGGTGAAGCCTCTCTTAGGGAGTCTTCTGTAGAGTGGCATCTGGCCACCCTCGAAGCCGAGTCTTACTCCGCCGCCACTTCTTGAATTCTGACCGTTCATACCTCTGCCGGCTGTTGTTCCCCAACCGGTTCCCTGGCCGCGGCCGATTCTCTTAGGCGCCTTTGTGGAGCCCTCAGGCTTTTTAAGTTCATGAAGTCTCATGGCCTATGCCCTCCTTACAGCTCTTCTACTTTGAGCAGATGCGATACCTTATTGATAGCTCCTCTTGTTGCTGGAGAATCCTCAAGCTCTACCGAGTGATTGAGTTTTCTCAGTCCGAGTGCCTCAACGGTCTTTCTCTGCTTAGGCTGACAAGCGATAGGGCTCTTAACCAGTGTGATTTTAAGCTTTCCCATTTCCTTGCCTCCTATCCGATAATTTCTTCAGGGCTCTTGCCACGGCGCTTAGCTACTTCCTCTACGGTTGTGAGGTTCTTGAGACCCTCCATTGTAGCTCTGGCCATGTTGCCCGTGTTGCTTGTTCCGAGTGATTTAGCTCTTACGTCCTTGATGCCTGCAGCCTCGAGCACTGTACGAACGGATGATCCGGCGATAACGCCTGTACCCTTTGCCGATGGCATGATGAGGACTTTGCCCGCTCCGAACTCACCGATTGTCTGGTGAGGAACTGTAGTGCCTACAGTTGGAACGTATATCAATTTCTTCTTTGCATCTTCAGTCGCTTTTCTTACGGCCTCAGGAATCTCGATCGCTTTGCCGAGTCCCATGCCTACGTGACCTTCGCCGTCGCCGACTACTACGGTAACGGAGAATCTCATGTTACGTCCGCCCTTAACAGTCTTGGCTACACGTCTGATGTCTACGATCTCTTCCGTAAGCTCCAGCTTGGATGCGTCTACTTTACTCTGCATTTACGTATCCTCCCTTAGAATTCCAATCCGGCTTCACGTGCTGCGTCAGCGAGTTCCTTAACTCTTCCGTGGAAGAGATATCCGCCTCTGTCGAAGCACACTTCCTTGATTCCGGCCTTAACAGCTTTCTCACCGATAGCCTTGCCAACCTGTGCAGCAGCTTCTTTGTTGCCGCCGTATGCAATGCTCTTCTTAAGATCCTTGTCGAGCGACGAAGCGCTGCAAAGAGTCTTTCCGTTTACGTCATCGATGATCTGAGCTGAAATGTTAGCGTTTGATCTGAAAACGCACATTCTAGGCTTTTCAGGAGTTCCGAAAACGTGCTTGCGTACTCTTTGATGTCTTTTAAGTCTTCTATCATTTCTGCTTTTATCTGCCATTTTCTTTCCTCCTTTCTTATGCTGATGCTACTCCGGCCTTGCCTTCCTTCTTGTGGACGACTTCTCCATCGTAGAGGACACCCTTGCCCTTGTATGGTTCCGGTGGTCTCCACGCTCTGATATCAGCTGCGTAGTTTCCTACCTGTGCTTTGTCGATGCCCTTGATCAGGACAGTGTTAGCATCCGGAGCCTCTGTTGTGATTCCTTCAGGATCTTCGAGCTCGATAGGATGGGAATATCCGAGCTTGAGGACAAGCTTGTTGCCCTGCTTAGCAGCGGAGTATCCGACTCCTACGATAACGAGCTTCTTCTCGTATCCGTTAGTAACGCCTGTGACCATGTTGTCGATCAGGGTTCTAGCCAGACCGTGCTGCGATCTGTTTTCTCTTCCGTCATCAGGTCTCTCTACTGTGAGAACTCCATCTTCCATCTTGATAGCCATGTTAGGGCTGATCTGTGTGGAAAGCTCTCCCTTAGGTCCCTTGACCGTGATGAGGTTACCTTCGCCTACCGTTACTTCTACGCCGGCAGGGATGGTTATAGGTCTAACACCAATTCTTGACATATTGTCTACCTCCTACTACCAAACGTAACAAATAACTTCTCCGCCTACTCCGAGCTTACGGGCTTCCTTATCGGTGATAACACCCTTGGAAGTTGAGAGGATGGCGATGCCGAGTCCGCCGAGGACCTTAGGCACTCTGTCAGCCTTAGCATAAACTCTGAGACCAGGCTTTGAGATCTTCTTGATTCCGTAGATCGTCTTTTCACGGTTTGGACCGTATTTGAGATCTACTCTGATTGTGCCCTGAACGTTGTTGTCGAGCACTTCGTAGCCACTGATGAATCCTTCGTTCAGGAGGATCTCCGCGATCGACTTCTTCATTTTGGAAGCCGGAATATCTACGGAAGCGTGACCAGCTGTGTTTGCGTTTCTGATCCTTGTCAGCATATCCGCAATTGGGTCTGTCATTGACATAACAGTATGTTCTCCTTTCTTAACGTGGTTCCCTGCGCCCCTCTTTTACACTCCGCGGCGGCAATCATGCCTTCCGGACACGCTCTCGCTATGTCCTCGCTGCAGCGGTACTAAGCTCTGTCTTCGCCTGTCGGCTCGCCAATCGCTAAGTGCCGGCGCTGCGGAATGTCCGGGCAGCATGTTTGCCGCCGCGGATAGTTTGCAGGGCCTGCGAAAATTATCTTACCAGCTTGCTTTCTTAACGCCAGGAATCTCACCCTTGTATGCAAGCTCTCTGAAGCAGATACGGCAGATGCCGTATTTCTTAAGTACCGAATGCGGTCTTCCGCAGACCTTGCATCTGGTATAAGCCCTTGTTGAATATTTAGGCTTTCTTGTCTGCTTAACCTTCAGTGAAGTCTTTGCCATGCGTTCCTCCTATACTAGTTAGCACTCTTCTCAAATGGCATTCCCATGAGCTCGAGGAGAGCCTGAGCTTCCTCGTCAGTCTTCGCTGTTGTTGTGAAGACGATGTTCATGCCCTTGATAGTGTCTACGTCATCGTACACGATCTCAGGGAAAATGAGCTGTTCCTTGAGACCCATGGAGTAATTGCCTCTGCCGTCGAACGAATTTCTCGAAAGGCCTTTGAAGTCCCTTACTCTTGGAAGAGAAATGTTGAACAGCTTGTCAGCAAATGTATACATTCTGTCGCCTCTGAGAGTGACCTTGGCACCAACCGGCATGCCCTCTCTGACTTTGAAGTTAGCGATGGACTTTCTCGCCTTTGTGACTACAGGTCTCTGACCTGCGATAAGTGCGATTTCCTTAACAGCGCTCTCGAGCACCTTTGAGTTGTCCTTTGCCTCGCTAAGTCCCATGTTGATGGTGATCTTTGTCAGTTTAGGCACTTCCATAGGGTTGGAGTAGCCAAACTTGTCCTGCATAGCTTTAAAAACTTCATTTCTGTATTTGTCTTTAAGTCTGATTTCCATTTAGCTCCTCCTTTCCTAGTCAACTACCTTGCCGCTCTTCTTCGAGACTCTTACTTTTTTGCCATCCTCGATCTTGTGACCAAGTCTTGTGGCTGTCTTAGCTTCCTTGTCATAGAACATGACGTTGGATGCGTCGATTGGACCTTCCATGTGCTTGATCTCGGAAGCGGATGTTCTTGTTGCCTTGGCATGCTTTGTCTGCATGTTTACGCCCTCGACAACTACTTTGTTTTTCTTAGGGATCGTTCTGAGGACTGTGCCTGTCTTGCCCTTGTCCTTACCTGCGATCACTACTACCATATCGTCTTTTTTGATCTGCATCACTCGCACCTCCTAAAGTACTTCCGGTGCCAATGACACGATCTTCATGAAACCGCAGTCTCTCAGTTCTCTTGCGACAGGTCCGAAGATACGTGTACCTACAGGTGTCTTGTCGTTCTTGTCCTTGATGATGACTGCTGCGTTCTGGTCGAACTTAACGTACGAACCGTCAGTTCTTCTTGTGCCGCGCTTGGTCCTTACAACTACTGCTTTAACTACGTCGCCCTTCTTTACAGCTCCGCCAGGAGTAGCGTCCTTTACAGTGCATACGATGATGTCACCGATGTTCGCATACTTGCGGCCTGTGCCTCCGAGGACTCTGATGCAGAGCAGCTCTTTAGCTCCGGAATTGTCGGCAACTCTTAATCTGCTTTCTGTCTGAATCATATTACGTTGCCTCCTTACTTAGCTTTCTCTACGATCTTGACAAGTCTCCATCTCTTGTCCTTGGACAGAGGCCTTGTCTCCATGATCATGACCTTATCGCCGATGCCACACTCGTTCTGTTCGTCATGAGCTTTGAACTTTACAGTTCTCTTAACGCCCTTGCCGTAAAGAGGGTGTCTGACGATCTCTTCTGTAGCGACTACGACAGTCTTATCCATCTTATCGCTTGTTACGATTCCGACTCTCGTCTTTCTTCTGTTTCTTTCCATCTGTCAAACTCCTCCTTTCCTATGCGTTCTTGCCCTGCTCGACCTCTCTCATGATGGTCTTTACTCTGGCGATATCTCTTCTAACTTCTCTCATCCTTACAGGATTCTCCAGCTGACCTGTTACGTGCTGGAATCTCAGGTTGAAGAGCTCCTGCTTCATTCTTTCGAGTTCAGCAGTTCTTTCCTGATCTGTCATCTTTCTGATTTTGTTCAGATCCATTACTCAGCTCCTCCTTCCTGCTCCTTTACGACGAATTTGCACTTGATAGGGAGCTTGTGAGCGGCCAGTCTCATAGCCTCTCTTGCCTGCTCCTCAGTAACTCCGTCGATCTCAAACATTACTCTGCCCGGCTTAACGACTGCTACCCAGTATTCTGGAGCGCCCTTACCGGAACCCATACGTACGCCGATAGGCTTCTTACTTACAGGCTTATGTGGGAAGATCTTGATGTAGACCTTACCACCTCTCTTGATGGACCTTGTCATAGCTACACGAGCGGCCTCGATCTGCTTGGAGTCAATCCAGCCACGACCATCTGCAGCCAGTCCATATGAACCGTATGCTACTGCATTGCCCTTTGTTGCAATGCCCTTCATTCTGCCACGGTGCTGTTTTCTACGCTTAACACGTTTTGGCATTAACATGGCGAGTTTCTCCTTTCCTTATCTATGCTTCGCTCTCTGCTGCAGGTGCTTCCGCCTGAGCTTCAACCTGTGGTGCCTCTACCTGAGGTTCTTCTACAGGAGCTGCCTTAGGAGCCTTGCGAACTCTTGTTGTTGCTGGCTTTACTTCCGGCTTTGCTTCGCGGCCGTCGAATCTTCTTCCGTCTCTACGATCGGATCTTCTGTCAGATCTTCTGCCGTCTCTGCGGTCGCCTCTGCGACCCTTCCTGTCTCTTCTGTCCTCAGCCTTTGGAACTGCATCCTTGAGGCCCTTGTCGAGAATCTCGCCGTGGTTGATCCATACCTTAACGCCGATCTTTCCGTAAGTAGTGTCGGCTTCAGCGAATCCATAGTCGATGTCTGCTCTCAGTGTGTGCAGAGGTACATTTCCTTCGCTGTACTTTTCGCTTCTGGCGATTTCAGCTCCACCGAGTCTGCCGGAGCATACGATCTTGATGCCCTTAGCGCCGGCCTTCATTGTTCTGCTGATCGGCTGCTTCATGGCTCTTCTGAAGGAAGTTCTTCTCTCGAGGCTCTGAGCTACGCTCTCAGCTGTGAGCTGTGCGTCGAGCTCTGTTCTTCTTACCTCTTCGATGCTGACTTCTACTTTTTTGCCTGTCAGCTTGACGAGTCCCTTCTTGAACTCATCGATGCCTTCACCGGATCTGCCGATGACCATACCAGGTCTTGCGCACATCACGATGACTTTGACTTCGTCAGCGCCTTTACGCTCGATAACTGTGTTCGAAACGCCTGCGTTGTACAGTTTCTTCTTTACGAATGTTCTGATCTGGTTATCTTCTACCAGGAGATCCGCAAAGTTTGTCTTATCGGCATACCACTTGGAGCTCCAGTCCTTATTTACGCCGACTCTCATTCCATGAGGATTAACTTTCTGACCCATTAGCGAACCTCCTCCTTCTCAGAATTTTCTTCCTTTGGCTCTTCTGCCTCAGGAGCCGGTTTAGCGGCTGCCTCTCTCTCCTTGAGGACCACGTTGATGTGGCTTGTTCTCTTAAGGATCATTCCGGCTCTGCCCTGTGCGCCCGGTCTCCAGCGCTTCATTGTAGGACCCTGATTCGCGTTGATCTCTGCTACGTAGAGTGCATCAGGATTCATCTCGTGGTTGTTCTCAGCGTTAGCTGCTGCGGACTGTACCACCTTTTCCACCAGCTCAGCACCCTTGCCAGGTGTGAACTTGAGGATTGTGAGTGCTTCGTTCAAGTCTTTGCCTCTTACCAGGTCGACAACAGGTTTGAGCTTGCTCGAAGACATTCTTACATACTTGGCTACTGCTTTAGCTTCCATAGTATAGCTTCTCCTTTCTGTTGCTTTCTGATTAGAGCTTACGGTCACCGGAGTGACCTCTGAATGTTCTGGTTGGAGCAAACTCGCCGAGCTTGTGTCCTACCATATCCTCTGTGATGTATACAGGCACGTGCTTGCGTCCGTCATGAACTGCGATCGTGTGACCTATCATCTGAGGAAAAATTGTTGATGATCTGGACCATGTCTTGAGTACGGTCTTTTCGTTGGCTGCGTTCATCGCCTCTACTCTTTCAAGAAGCTTCTTTTCTACGAACGGGCCTTTCTTAAGCGATCTTCCCATTAATTTGCTCCTCCCTACTTGCCATTGCGTCTTCTGACGATGTACTTGTTAGACTCTTTGTTCTTCTTACGTGTCTTGTAACCGAGTGTCGGCTTGCCCCAAGGAGTGACAGGACCCTTACGTCCGATAGGAGCTCTACCTTCACCACCACCATGTGGGTGATCGTTAGGGTTCATTACGGAACCTCTGACTGTAGGTCTCCAACCCATGTGTCTCTTGCGGCCGGCCTTACCGATCTGGATGTTACCGTGATCGAGGTTGCCGACTTCGCCTACTGTGGCTCTGCAGTTCATTCTTACCATTCTTACTTCGCCGGATGGGAGTCTGACCTGTGCATACTCACCTTCCTTGGCCATCAGCTGAGCACCGTTACCGGCTGCTCTTACCAGCTGTCCGCCCTTGCCCGGCTTGAGCTCGATGTTGTGAATGATCGTACCGAGAGGAATGTTTGCGATCGGGAGAGCGTTGCCCGGCTTGATATCTGCGTTAGGGCCCGATTCTACCACATCGCCGACCTTGAGGCCGTTAGGAGCGATGATGTATCTCTTCTCTCCGTCTGCGTATACAAGGAGTGCGATATTAGCTGTTCTGTTAGGATCGTACTCGATTGTCTTTACTGTTGCAGGGATATCGTCCTTCTGTCTCTTGAAGTCGATGATCCTGTATTTTGGTCTGTAACCGCCGCCTCTGTGTCTGACGGTGATCTTGCCTCTTACGTTTCTTCCGGAATGTTTCTTAAGTGTGACTGTAAGAGACTTTTCAGGCTTATCGGTTGTGATCTCTTCGAATGTGGAGACCGTCATTCCTCTAAGGCCCGGAGTCGTTGGTTTATATTTTCTGATTCCCATTTCCTACTGCCTCCTTAATTACATATCCGAGAAGAGCTCGATTTCTTTGCTGTCCGGTGTGAGCGTTACGATTGCCTTCTTATATGAAGAAGTTGTTCCAAACGTTCTCCCGAGTCTCTTTCTCTTGCCGCTTACGTTCATTAGGTTGACCTTGGCTACGTCTACGCCGAAGATCTCTTCGATAGCTTTGCGGACCTCAGTCTTGTTGGAAGTCTGTGCTACCTTGAACACGTATTTCTTTTCCGCTGCCATATCCATACTGTTCTCAGTGATGATAGGAGCGAGGATCACGTCGTATCCGGTCTTCATTATGCGTACACCTCCTCGATCTTCTTGGCTGCCGCCTCAGTGAGCACGAGTGTGTAATGATTTACGGTCTCATATACGTTCATTGTGCTTACGAGAGCTGTCCTTACGCCAGGGATGTTATGAGCGGATCTGACTACGTTGTCGTCCTTCTCGTCCATGACGATCAGTGCCTTCTTCTCTGCCTTGATGTTCTCGAGAACCTTGACCATCTCTTTTGTCTTTGGCTCTGTGAACTTGAACTCGTCTACTACGATGAGCTCGTTGTCAGCAACCTTTGCGGAGAGTGCCGACTTGAGAGCGAGTCTCTTGAGCTTTTTGTTGAGGTTGTATCTGTAGCTTCTTGGCTTTGGTGCGAATACTACGCCGCCGCCGACCTGTGTAGGGTCTGTCGAGCTTCCCTGTCTGTGGCGTCCTGTTCCCTTCTGTCTGAAAGGCTTGCGTCCGCCTCCTCTAACCTCAGATCTTGTCTTGGCAGACTGGGTTCCCTGTCTCTGGTTTGCAAGATAATTCTTGACTACGGCCTGAACTGCGAATTCATTAGGCTCGATTCCGAAGATCTCGTCGGAAAGAGTAATGTCTCCTACCTTCTTGCCGTTAACGTCTACTACGTTAAGCTTTGCCATTTCAGTTCCTCCTTTCTGCCTTACTTATCCTGACCCTTGACCGCCGGTCTGATTCTGAGGAGTCCGCCCTTCTTTCCAGGAACAGCACCCTTGATCATCAGCAGGTTGCGATCTTCGAGTTTCTTTACGAGTACTACGTTCTGTACAGTCACTGTGTCGCGTCCCATTCTTCCAGGAGCTTTGTTGCCCTTGAAGACTCTGGATGGGTATGTACCGGCTGCCAGAGCTCCGGCAAGTCTCTTATGCTTTGAACCGTGGCTTGTAGGTCCTCTGCGGTGACCGTGTCTCTTGATGTTACCCTGAGTACCTTTACCTTTGGATGTACCTGTAACATCGAGCTTCATGCCTTCTTCGAAGTCAGCCACTGTGATGACCTGGCCTACTTCGTAAGTTTCGCCCTCGCCCGGCTTGAACTCTGCGAGGTACTTCTTTGTGTCAACGCCGGCCTTTGCATAGTGGCCTGTGAGTGGCTTGTTGACTCTCTGCGGCTTCTGTTCTTCGTAGCCCACCTGGACTGCGTCATAGCCGTCTGTCTCGACAGTCTTGACCTGAACGACTGTCTCCGGGCCTGCCTCTACGACAGTGACCGGGATGACTGTTCCGTCTTCAGCGAAGATCTGAGTCATGCCGATCTTCTTTCCCAGCAATGTTTTCATATGTTTGTTTCCTCCTTGTTCTTACAGCGGATCGCTCAGGTTTGTCGTTTGCCGTCTGGGCCGGCTGACCTCACTTGCGATCTTACTAACAACTCCGGAATAGAGTTATTGACGATTAGAGTTTTACGTAGATGTCTACGCCTGCAGGTGCATCGAGCTTCTGGAGAGCCTCAACAGTCTTGTTTGTTGCGTTTGTAACGTCGATGAGTCTCTTGTGTGTTCTCTGTTCGAACTGCTCTCTGCTGTCCTTGTACTTATGGACTGCTCTGATGATTGTGACGACTTCCTTCTCTGTAGGGAGTGGAATAGGTCCGCTTACCTCAGCGCCTGTCTTCTTGACTGTGTCTACGATCTTCGCAGCATACTTGTCGAGAAGAGCATGGTCATAAGCTTTCATTCTGATTCTGATCTTCTGTAGTTCTGCCATTGCTTTCCTCCTGTTAAAAATTCGTACTAATTTTCGCTATGCTTGTACAGGACTTCGCCTGCGCCTCCGCTTCACGGCGCTCATGCAACTCTCTGATGCGCCTTGGAATTTCAGCGTTTTGCTGAGATTTGCTCTGGCCTTGAGTTTCTTACACTCTTACGAGCGTTTCCTATGCCTGAGCTCACAACAAAATAGCGAAACCCTTCGCCCTCATCGAGTGAGGACTTCTCGGCAGAAATTATCCGCTAGCACGGTAACTTCCTGCTTCTTCGCGTTTAACAAGCCTTTGAATTATATATACATGGGGATTTTAATGCAAGGAGTTTTTGAAAATTTTTTTCGTAAATTTTTTAGATTTTTTAGGGCTGAGATGCCCATTTTTCAAGGGATTGAGCCGTGTCCAGCCTAACACGGCGTCCAGCGTTTCCAACGCGCCCTATATACGGACATTTCAGCTGCTTCAGGCACTATATATTGATTGCAAAAAAAGGCGCATATATTATCCGGAAGCAGACATTCCGCAGCGCCGGTTCTAAATGCTTTCTCTTCTCTTGTACGGCTTTGCCGAGTGGTAGAAAGCATTGATCTTCGACGGCAAGCGCCTACGATAGATGCGATTGACGAGCCGACTGCGAAGTCAGATCACTTTAAACATCTTCCACTTCCCGCTTTTCCACCGCACTACACAGATGCAGCCTTTTATGCACCAGTCAAGTCCCATAGCTATAGCTATGCCAATGACTCCGAGTTTCATCCAGAGTCCGAGGATAAACGAAAGCAGTGTTCTGCAGACGATAGTAGAGAATATGGCAGCCCACATAGTGAACTTGGCGTCACCGGTTGCCCTGATACCCGCAGACAGCGGATGTGAGAATGGCTGAGCAAAGGACGCGAACACATTATGAATAATAACCACTATCCACAGCAGATGTTTGGTCTCAGCTGTGACCGAGTACAGCGGGAGTATCAGCGGCGTTAAAGCGAGAATGAAAAAGTTCCAGACAGTCGACAGAAGCAGCGACAGCCTTATGATCTTTTTCATATACCATTCGGTAGCCTCGATATCTCCGGCTCCCATGCATTGCCCGATAACTGTCGTTGTGATCGGGACCATAACGACGCACATGGACGCGGAAAGAGACCATATAGTCTGACCGATACCATTGGCTGCTATATGCGCTGTTCCGAATGTCGCGGTAAGTGTGCCAAGCAGCACTCTGGCGAGTTGGAACAGAGTATTCTCTACGGCATTCGGCGCCGCTATGCGGGATATCCTGGAGACCATCTGTCCGTCGGGTTTCAGTGCGTCTCTGATAACAAGAGTGACCTCAGCGTTCTTTCTGGTGCAAAGGGCTGTCATCACGATAGCCGCAAAATACCACGATATAGTAGTCGGCCAGGCTACGCCGGCAGCGCCGGCATGAAGCACGAAAATGCCGATCGCGTTTCCCGCTACGTTCAGAAGATTCATTCCTAAGGACACGTACATCGTAGTCCTTGTGCGTCCCATAGACCTGTAAAGGGCGGCGCCGGCATTGTACAGAGCGTTTGCCGGGAACGAGAGCGTTACTATCCAGAGATATGTACGGCAAGCCTCCATTACCTCGGGCTCTACGGTCGGGTACATTATACCTAAGAGGCTCCTTCCGACTATCAGCATGAAAATCATGGCTATGAGCGATATGACTCCGGCAATGAAATATATTTGTGATGCCGTCCGATCAGAGTTCGCCCTCTCTTTATGACCTATGTATTGAGATACTACAACAGCTCCTCCTGTGCCCAGCGCGGTAAAGAGGTAAATGAAGATCGTGTAGATCATGGTATCCAGCGAAACGCCTGACACAGTAGCCTCTCCGGCATAACTGACCATCATTGTATCCGCTATACCAACGACCATCTGAAGAAGATGCTCGATCATCAGCGGGATGATCATCGCGGCGAGTCTTTTATCAGTGAATAGCTGATTTTGTGGTAATGGTTTCGGGTCCAAAAACATAAAAATATTCTACTCGCCCCGGCATGATCATTCAAGGTGCAAGCGCAAAGCAAGTGCCGTCATCACGCCTTGCTAACATGTTCAGCGTCACCGCGCACCGCTATTCTGAGTTTATCCGCGTCACATATATACAAGTCGTCTGACAGCACATCCTCTTCATCAACCACACTGCGGTTAGCCGACCATATCATTTCGGAGATGTTATCCGGATCGGCATCTGCTGTGGCTCTCATAACCAAGAGTTCGTGGACCGACGATGGGATCACGTAAAACTCGCCCATCATATCGTGAAGCTTGTCCATCACGCCGGGATAGAACAGCGCCGCCGCGCCCCAATAGGCCTCTCTGTTCGACAGGACGAAAACCTCAAAGTCCTTCGGCAGTGATCCGCGTTCGCATCCGGATAGCAATTCGCTCCTCTCCTCAGGATCGCCATATACTACTTCGGACAGCACGTACATCGTTGCTTCATCTTCAGGAATATTTCCGAACGCGATCTCAAAAAGCTCTTCCTTTGTTATATCGAAGTCTTTCAGCAGATCATTTGTGATCATCGCCCTGAAATCGCCCCTAACAATGTCTGTGATCAGCATAAGGCCTCCGCCCACATCCTTAAACGGTACGTTTTGGGCGATAGCAGGGTTCCTTTCTATTGAGAGAAGCCTCAGTCGTATGTCACCACTCATAGATGACAGATCAAATTCGTCCACAGGAAACGGCAGCGCGATATCGAAGCTCCGCGTTATCGTCTCGACGGCCTCGCTGGCGATCCTGTCGACAGGGCAGCCGCGTGTATAACGCGAATACAGATCCTCCGCGTATAATGTAGGTGTGACCCTGCTCCCCTCCTTGATGAACCTCAGCCCTGTAAGCTCTCCTCTCTGGGGCTTATTCACAGCACCGGTCTCGATCCTTATTTTAGACCCCGGAGCAGTCTTCAGCACACCATTGCAGTCTGTGATAAATTCCTCTGTAAATTCCCTAAAGCTAAGCATGATTATCTTTGTCTCCTTCCCTTTTTCTATGATTCAGTATGACAAGAATCGGAGAATTGAATCAAACGACAAAAAGAAACGCTTCAAGCGCTTGGACTTCCAAGCATTTGAAGCGTTTTTCAATCGTCCGATATGCGTTTATTGCCGAAATTCGGGAATAAATTGTCGGAATTAGGGCATTTTTAGCCCGGTGGCCACTGCATGGCACGCTTGCCGAGTATGTGAATGTGAAGATGCTTTACAGTCTGCTGTCCATCCTCGCCTGTATTGATCACGCAACGATATCCGTTATCCAGACCTTCCTGAGCGCAGACCTCTTTTATCTTGAGCATCATATGCGCCATAAGTTCGCCATGCTCATCTGTCAGGTCGTCGAGCGACGCCACATGGATCTTAGGCACCATCAACATGTGGACCGGAGCCTGTGGTGATGCGTCGCGGAACACTGCGATCTGATCATCTTCGTAGACCATATCGGTCGGAATCTCGCCGTTTGCCAGCTTGCAAAAAATGCAATCATCCATATCCCTTAACCTCCTGATTATTTTTACAGCCACCTTTTGAGCGGCAGCTTTCAACCGTCCCATACTTAACTATACTCCAATCCGAGCCCGCGGTCATTAGTTTCTTCCCGGAGTGGCCAGCGCTCCGTCTCTGAAGGCACCTTTGATCCTGACATCGCAGAACGATCCCGCTCTTAGTTCATCACTGCAGCATACGCTTTCGTTAACGCCATGGTCTACTTTCACATATACCTTCACATAGTTACCGGTGTATCCCGTCATATAGCCGTCTTCTTCCTCTTCAAGAAGAACCGTCTGAACGGTACCTTCGAGCGCTCCGATAAATTCCGCCGCGACTTTAAGCGATTCATCCTCGAGCATTGCTCCTCGCGTCTTTTTGACTTCTTCGGGAACTACGTCTTTAAGCTTTGCGCCTGCAGTGCCCTTTCTAGGCGAATAGCGGAACACGTGGACTTTTCCGAATCCCGCTCGCCGCACTATATCCAGCGTATCTTCGAAATCTTCCTCGGCCTCACCGGGGAAGCCCACGATTATATCCGTAGTGATCCCATAGTGCGGATCGAAGTCTCGAAGAGCCTTTACGATCTCCAGATACTCGTCTCTCGTGTAATGTCGGTTCATAGCCTTTAGCACTTTGTTGCTTCCGCTCTGTATCGAAAGATGGAGATGATGGCACAACTTCTCGTAGCCGAGCAGCTTGAGCACATCGTCTTTGTCCACTACAGTAGGCTCGAGAGAACTCAGGCGGATCCTGAAATCACCGTCCAGAGCGTCGATCCTCTTGATTATCGCCTCCATGCCTGAGAGATTTTTCTCTCCCTCTTCGCGTTTAAAGTCAAAGCCGGGCTCAGTACCATAGAGCGCTGTGTTGATGCCGGTCAGCACTATCTCTTTGCAGCCCCTTTCGACAAGAGCCTTCGCTTCCCGGGCAACGCTCTCGGGAGCTCTGCTCCTCACTCTGCCCCTCGCGTATGGAATGAGGCAGTACGAACAAAAGCGGTTACAGCCTTCCTCTATCTTGATATACGCGCGGGACATCGAAGACTCTTCGGATGTGACGACACCCATATCCTCATAGCCCGAGAGCTCGCTGTATGGGAGCACGTGCACAAAAGGCTCTCTGCCGGCACTGCTCTTGGCTATACTGATGTATGTCTCGATAGCTTTATCGGCGATCTCAGTCTTGAGCGCGTTACCGATGACGAGATCGACTTCGGGCATCGCCGCGACCTCTTCGGCAGCCACCTGAACGTAGCAACCTGTCACCACAACTACGGCGTCAGGGTTGATCTTTCTGGCGCGCCTGATAAACTGTCTCGATTTTCTATCCGCGATATTGGTCACGGTGCAGGTATTGATCACATATACATCCGCGAACTCATTTTCGTCTACTATTTGCGCGCCACGAGAAACGAAGGCCTCTTTGATGGCCTCCGTCTCGTATTGATTTACTTTACACCCCAGTGTGTGAAATGCTGCCTTCATGTGTGCTCCAATGATCCTAATCGATGACTGGCATCGGTGATGTATCCAAATATGATTTCATTTGAGTCTATCACCCTTCGCTTCGGATGGTCAACAGCATTCACATTACCAACTTAGGCTTGAGCTACCTGGTCGGTCTGAGATGTCTGTGTTTCGATTGACGCATGGGAGACGGCTGATCCCCCAAGTGACCCGAGTGAATCTTCCCCGAGTTTAAGCCTTTCTGTCAGTGCTTTGATGAGCAGTTCGGCTTCGTCATCGAACAGTGTGACCCCTCTCGACATCCTCGCATGATTAGGATCCCACTCGCGCACATCTATTTTGCCCGCGCCTCCGTTCCATGACACAATGTTGACTTCCTTTGTCCACCCGTTATCTTTGTTGGCGAGAACGCTGATGTGCTCTAAAATCTCAAAGCGGACCGGATCATTGTTTCTCTGCTGGTTGTTGCCATTACGGCCATTATTGTTGTTTGCCATACTTCTTTCTCCTTTACCCTCTGAAGTCTTGCATTATTGTTTATCGATCGCGCTTTCGATGTGCTTTAATGCTATAGAAAAAGAAGTGTTTTGTCGAACAATAATCTCCCTAATTCCTGCAAAATATTCACTAATTTTTGCACGCGCGCGAAAATTCCGCGGTGCACCGAATACGGTGTGGTCAGGGTGTATGCGGGAACGTAAGAATCAGGCGACATGCACATGCACCGTATGGCAGGAGCGTGTGCCTGAGAGCCAGAAATGGCGAAAAAGTCATACGAGGTATGACTCCGTTGTGTGCTTTCAGGCCAAGATTTGCGCGGAAGTCATACAAAGTATGGCTCCGCTGGGTGCTTTGAAGTCTAAATACGCGCAGAAGTCATACAAAGTATGGCTCCGCTGGGTGCTTTCAGACCCAGATTCGCGCAGAAGTCATACGTGGTATGGCAGGAGCGTGTGCCTGGAAGCGTTTAATCGCTGTGTTTGCTATACGAATTGTTGCAAGGCAGCGATGTAAGTGGCCAGGGTATTCGTGTGAGATGTGGTATATGAAAAGAGCTCCGGCATTTCTGCCGAAGCCCTATTTTAATTACGAAGTAGTTTTCGTTCACAGCGAGGCGGCAAGCGTCTGAGGAACGGAGCGTACCTTGATCGTACGTGAGTACCGAAGGCGCGCAGCCATTACCGAAGGGGCTTGCCCCCGTAGGTCAAGGTTTCGTACATTACGGCAACGCCGTATGTTTGTGCGAAACCTTACAAAGCTGTGGGCGAAAAGACGAGCCGTTACTCGATGACCTCTGTTACAACGCCCGAACCTACTGTTCTTCCGCCTTCTCTGATAGCGAAACGGAGTCCCTCTTCGATAGCGATCGGTGTGATCAGCTCGATCGTCATGACTACGTTGTCACCAGGCATGCACATCTCTGTGCCTTCTGGAAGTGAAAGGTCGCCT
>JAZQBC010000056.1:0-68484 GCA_045545495.1 Anaerovoracaceae bacterium
CACCGACGGTCGAAAATGGAACCCGCCGCCATTATCGGAGGAGCTTAGCCTCCGAAGATCAATGCTTCCGACCTTACGGCAAAGCCGTTTAATCCGGAGGAAGCATTATAGAGGCGGGGGACATCCGGCGTCTGTTATAGCTCCTTGCTGCTAATTTACCTGTCACAGCTGTTTCGAAGAGTATTATATTAATTATACGACTTAGCGGCCTACTAATCATAGGCTTTTAGCGTGCATGTTGCTGTAGTTTTTGCTATCATCTATGGAAGGAAGAGAAGCTGCAATGGAGGCTGCATCATGAAGAAGATAATCAAAGCGGGAATGCTCGGAATAGGAAATGTAGGGCGCGGCACATATCAGGCGCTCGAGATGAACAGGCACAAGATCGCGGAGTCAACAGGATTCGACATCGAGATCATAAAGATCCTCAATCGCCATCCTGATAAAGACCGCGGGATCGACATTCCAATAGAAAAATACACCCCTGATCCGGATGATATACTCACCGATCCGGAAATAGATATAGTGATAGAACTCATCGGTGGGATCGAGCCCGCGACAGAGTATATGGCGCGCGCCATGCAGAACGGCAAAAGCGTAGTAACAGCCAATAAAGCTGCGATAGCCGCCAACGGTAAGCAACTTGCGCGCATCGCCCAGGAGAATCATGTGCTCCTTCGTTTTGAAGCGGCCGTAGCAGGTGGTATCCCTATTCTCACCTCGCTTACAACCGCTCTTCTGTCCAACCGCTTCTCTGAGGTGCACGGGATTCTGAACGGTACCACTAACTACATACTGACACAGATGGCTCAGCGCGGTAAGAGCTATGAAGAGGCGTTAAGTGACGCTCAGGCGAAGGGCTTCGCTGAAGCCGATCCTACAGCAGATGTCGAGGGTCTGGATGCAGCAAACAAACTCTCCATCCTGATATCTCTCATATTCGGTGTTGATGCCGGCCCGGATGTGATACCTACTCAGGGGATCACTAAAGTCGGAAGTGCCGATATGGTCTTTGCCAAGGAATCAGGGTACAGCATCAAATTGCTCGCCAGCGCGAGAGAGTCAGACGGCAAGGTATATGGCAATGTAGAGCCTGTACTTGTACCGGTAACTCACCCACTCGCTTCAGTAGGCAATGAGTACAATGCCGTATTCGTTACAGGTAACGCCGTTGACGATCTGATGTTCTATGGGCGTGGAGCAGGTCCGCTCCCGACAGGAAGCGCCGTGCTCGGCGACGTGATCGGAGTGGCGCGCAAGCTTGAGAAAGATTCAGCCTATGATATAGTCCCTCAGCTCCGCTACGACTCTGATCTTGAATTCGCAGGCGAAGGTGAAAGCAAATACTATATCCGCATGATGGTGCCGGATCGCCCCGGCGTACTGGGTGTGATCACTACTGTATTTGGTCAGCACGGAATCAGCATGGAAACGATACAGCAAAAGTCGCCATATGAGGAAGACGGAGAGCGCGTAGCCCCTATCATTTTCATAGTCTTCAAGACCGGAAAAGCCCGCCTATTGGAAGCTCTTGAAGCAATCAAGGCAGAAGGCGTTATAAAATCCGTAGACAATATAATGCGCGTAGAGGAATAAACCTCTACGCGTTTCTTCTTGGTATACGTACAGGGCTTTCTACCGCCTTGCCATATGCCTCCGGTCCTATCAGCTCTGAATCGATACCGCCCTTATAAGGATCGCCCTCTCCTGCATAGCCTATAGAATGGATCCCATCTACCGCATATCTTGAGAAGACCAGTTCATCCGGCGTTATCTCGCATACTGTCCCGGTAAGCGTCTCATCTGCTACCTGACATTTTTCATATGTTCCGTCGAAATACTCCCCTTTTCCGCATGTCATGTAATATCCGAGATAACCGGCGTTCATATATGTGAAGTTCAGAGTCTCGGTAGTATATGAGTCTGTGCAGGCGGTATTCGTTCCTGCGTCAGGGATCAGAAGTGTATCACCCGGTTTTCTGAAATAACTGCTACCGCCCATGTAGCAATCCCAACCTTTTGAGTGGTTATGACCCACAAGATAAACTATATCCAGCGAACCGGCTGCCTCGTTTACCACATCGAATATATACTTGGAGTACATATTATCACCGGTCGTGTGCATCGAGGATGTCCTTGCTGTGAAGTGGATCGGAACATGGCCCGCAATGAATACGGGGCGTTTTTCTCCATCTTTGATCAACTTGTCGAAACAAGCCTTCATATCATCCGCCGCGGCGATGACTATGTCTTTACTCTCTGCATTGCGGCCCTGTTTCCACGGAAGTCCGTATTCAGTATTCAGCACATATACCAGATAATTGTCGTGTTCGACCAATCCTGTAGGTGTGATCGAATCTGTCAGTTTATCGTGGTTGCCCTGCACAAATATCAGATCGTCCGCTGAAACACCGGCACAATCGGAAGATACTATGCCTTTTATCTCTTCGATCGACTCGTCGGGGCTCATCTGATAATCATAGAGACGGCTGTCGTTGGTGTAATCTCCGCAAAATACAGTGTTAGTTATCACCTTCCCGTCCTTAGTCGCTGCATTCAATAAACCGTCAAGATTGTCTGCAGGGGTACCAAAGCCATCTTCGATCTGATAATCAGACGCGAAAAACAGAGTATCTAACGGCACCGCAGACTTTTCTTCGTTTTCTTCATTTGCTTCGGTTACATCACTTTTTGTTGTCTCTGCAGTCCCGGTCTCTGAAGTATTGGTTTTACCGCCCTTCAGGCCACCTGCGTTGCCCGTATAAAGGACCACTGCGATCCCCAGCAGGGCAACAAGCGACACTATTAAAGATATGATCAGTACTTTAGACTGTTTCTTTGATTCCATTTCAAAACACTATGGATGTATCACGCCTTTTATATCCGGGTCTGTGAGTTTATAGACTCTGCGTGTTACAGCTCCCGGAAGCCCCGTGCCCACTTCCGCGGTAGGGCCTGAATTTCCTTCGATCGTATAGATATATCCCTTATATACTCTTTCGACTATGCCCACGTGTCTGCTGTTTCCGAAAACGATTATGTCCCCGCTTTTGGCCTTAGACTTTCTGACCCACTTGCCGCGGCGATTGGCAAAGCTTGAATAGCTCGGAACATAGCCCTTGTTTCCGACCGGGCTGATCTTGCCGTACTTACCGGCATTTTTATAGCACCATCCCACAAATGTGGCGCACCATGGAGTCGCATCGGTATCGACGAATCTTTTGCCGAAATACCAATTCCAGAATTTCTTGACCTGGGATCTGGTATGTTTGCCTAACTGCTTGCGGGCAATCTTCAGAACAGGCGACGTCGTTTTATTGACTCCCAGCTTGTGGCATACGCCTGTCTTGTCGGCAAAATAAGGCCTATTCTTGATCACGACCGGGCGATTCTTTGCCACCTCACTGTTTGTCTGGAGATAGTACCATTCACCCTCCCACTTTACGCCCTTCTGGCATCTGTGGCTCTTTATCTTGACGCATCTTCCGTTCTTCGGATCGGAATAATATAGTTTGTGTTTCTTGCCCCAGGCGTAAACGCCAACAGCGATCTTCCCGTTCTTTAGGGCTCGGTATTGATGCTTTCCTACTTCGAAGGTCTTCCCGGTGATGATCTTGCCGCCCTTTTGCACGTAATATCTGTCACCTTTCCATTTGATGAATCCGGCGTCTTTACGTATTTTTTTCGTTATAGGACTCTTGTAATAGTAATGCCCGTTTCTCTTGATAACGCCTGTCTTCGGCTTTGCGTTGCTATCGTCTTCTTTCAGTTCGACTGACCCGGGTGTCCCATTATCCGTTTGTTTGGTTGCTACCTGTTCACTCTCCGCGAATGCTACGCTGAACGACATCGTAAGCGCAATGAGCAATGCTATAAGTGTCCTACTGATCCTTTTCACCAGTAATCTCCCCAATCGTTAACATGTTTTACCGCCTCAGAAATGAGGCATCCGTAACGTCTTTCATCCCTAAATAACACCGGCAGGGATCAGCACCACCAGAAGAACAGCTACCAATCCCCATACTGTGATAAGGAATCTTTTCCTCTTTTTCGGCTCCATGTCAGGTACATAATTTGCCGCGAGGAAGAACGGGATATATGTGGTAATGAATACCGGCAGAACGCCCCACCACTTATATACCCATATGAAGGAGTGGTTGGAAGTTGCCGCGAGGAATGATTCCACCAGCGCGAATAGCAGCGCCATGCTGATCGCTCCTGCCAATTTGCAGCTTATTCCTCCCTTTCCGTCTTTCGCGAAATATCTGGTGTTGCGGTCATCAGGCAGCATCTTGAACGATATCATTCCAGCAAGTGAGAACATCATTGAGAGTTCCCAGCACACTCCAATCAAAAGAATGAAGGTAGTTGACTCGTTGCTTACAGACCACAGCGGGTAACCGGTGACATGACCAATAATAGCATTACCGATCTCATATAGCCAATGGACTCCGTAAAGAGCCAGGGCCGCGTATATCATTTCATACTTCTTGTTGTGAATTTCTGTCCAGTAGATGTAAAAAACGACTGCCAGAATAAAGATGAAAGTCCAGTTGAAATTCTCAGTGCTTCGAACCGCGATGCTGTTCACAAGATCCATCGATTGCTGAGAACCATCACCCCAAAATTGGAACATAACTACACCTCCTTACCGTAAAATTCCTGCTACCTATTAGCGATAATATCACTTCGATCATCTATAGTTTCAGCGACTTGAAATAACCGAGGTAGTCGGCGTTCTGTTCGAACATCTCCTGCACCATATCATGGATCTCTTGCATGCTGCATACACTCGCAGTGAGAGGATCCTGTAATACTGCCTGGAACACGAGATCGGGATCTCCGTTTATAGCCGCCTGCACTGCCATTTCCTCGAGCTTGGCAGAATGACCGACAAGAGCGCTTATCTGAGGAGGCAAAGTATACACACCTTCCACATGCATACCATCCTTATCCGCTGTCACAGGTACTTCAACGCACGCGCCTTCATCGATATTTGTCACATATCCTTGATGAGATTGCGTGTAAATACGAGCGAACCCGCACCTATGAAAACAAATTTCTTCATGCTTAATCCTCCTCCACCGCTAGTTTAACACATTGTTTTAAAAAAATGTCTCTAAAACGTGCCGATTCGCAGGTGCAACAGACACAGATTTAGAGTACAATTTCAGTAGAAATAATCTGAGCATTTTTTATACCGTATAACAAACGCCGGATGTCCCCCGCCTCTATAATGCTTCCTCCGGATTAAACGGCTTTGCCGTAAGGTCGGAAGCATTGATCTTCGGAGGCTAAGCTCCTCCGATAATGGCGGCGGGTTTCATTTTCGGTCGTCGGTGGTGGGTGCAATCCCCGACCGACGCTCTCAGGAGCTGAAGCTCCCGGCGTCTGTTGACGACGTCGCTCGCTCCAATCAAGCGAGCTTGTTGGAGCTTTGCTCCTGGTTGAATTGAATCAAGCGGCTCTTACCTGATATAAGATGGTAAGGGCCGTTTTTGGAAAACAGGGAAACATATGAGAAAAGAAGAGTTCGATCCTGAAGTATATGAGTTCTATAAAGAGGCGCTTGAAGGCCCGGGCTTTAGCGCGGACCTCAGCAATCTGGATATAGAGCTCATGAGGGAAAATGAAATAAAGGGCCACGCCAAACATCTCGAGCCATATGATATCGAGAAACGGGATATCACAATAAGACGCAGTGACGGAAGCGAGATGTGGCTTAGGATGTACATACCTGAAGCGATAAACTCTGAGGCGACAAAGACCGATAAAGGAGTATTGCCTGTGATCCTCTATTTTCATGGTGGCGGTTTCATCATGGGAAGCATAGAAGACCACGACCCTTTGTGCGGTAAGCTTGCGGATGAGTGCGGCGCGATAGTGATAGCCTCTGAGTACAGACTGGCGCCTGAGCATCCTTTCCCGGCATGCATAGAGGACGCTGTGTTTACGGCAGAGTGGGCCATGGAACACGCGGGCGGATTCGGAGGAGATCCAAACAGGTTCATCGCTGCCGGAGACAGCTCGGGAGCAAATATATCCGCTGTTTTGGCGCTTCTTGGGCGTGATGGCAAAGCTCCGAAGATATCAGGTATGATTCTTTTCTATGGGACATACGGATGCATAGACATCGAAGAGTCAGATTCGGCCAAAACATACGGACAGGGAGGTTACGTCCTTCCTGTGAATGCTATAGAAAAGATGATGGAGCTTTACATACCGGAGTGCACCGATCCTGATGATTACAGGCTCAACCCGGGAAAAGCCAGGGAGCTAAGCTGCATGCCTCCATCGATCATTGTAAGCGGTGAACTCGATCCACTCAGAGATGACGGCGAAGAGTTCGCTAGGCGCCTTGAGGCAGCAGGAAACAAAGTTTGCCCTATAAGAGCGGAAGGAATGATGCATGGTTTCATGCTATACTGGCAGAAATTCAGCCGCGCTGAGGCTATTCTTGAAGAAATAGGAGAGATGTCAAAGACCGGCTTTTTCTATTGATGAGGCCATTTGTCTAAAGAGTGAGTGATGAGAAATCTTAATAAACGCTGGTTGTTTCTTATAACAGGCACTGTGACGCTCATGTTCATGGGTCTTATTTACGCGTGGTCGATATTCAGAGCGCCTATAAGCGGACTATTCACCGGGTGGAGCATTTCGCAGCTTTCACTGACATTCACGATCTCGATGATCTTCTTCTGCGTTGGAGGCTTTATTGCCGGACTGATGAGCAGGTCATTGAGCATCATGATCAGGATGGCTTATGGCGGTGCACCGACGATCACATCGGCATATATCAATAATGAATTCGGCCCGGCAAATTATCCGACCAACTTCAGCATCGCAAATTTCAGCCTGATACCCGCGGCTACTCTCGGACCGATGATATCTTCGGCGCTCATGGAATCAGCCGGCGGCAGATACGATACCAGCTTTTACACGATGATAGGCTTCGCGCTTCTGGGGTACTTGTTCCTTTGGCTACTTGATAGGAAGAAGGAGAATAGGCAGCGAACCGGGCGAAAGTGAAACATCACAAAAATATCAAAATTAATTAGTTCAAAATTTAGGAAGTGTCTGATATAATAGGTGCGAGTTTTATGGACAATATCGAATACAGCGGATTCAGAGTCAGGCTTTGATTCTGAAATCGCTGTTTTTTTCTAAGCAGAAGGGGATTTAAACATGAACGTGAAAAACAGATGGCTTTATCTTGGCATGGGAACTGTAACGCTGCTGTTCCTCGGACTGATCTACGCGTGGTCGATCTTCAGGACTCCGATCGGAGAGATCTTTACAGAATGGAGCATTTCCCAGCTTTCGCTGACATTTACGATATCGATGATATTCTTCTGCCTCGGAGGCTTCGCGGGCGGACTCATGAGCAAATCCATTAGCCTTAGGGTAAGGATGCTTATCTCGGCGGTGATGCTTCTCGTCGGATTCTTCGTCGTATCGATGATGGATGCCGGCGCGCCCGGAAAGAGCCTTACGATGCTCTACATCTTCTACGGAGTGTTCGGCGGTGGCGGAGTAGGTATCGCGTATAACGGCATTATCGGCTCACTCAACAAATGGTTCCCTGACAAAGTAGGTCTGGCATCCGGAATAATGCTGATGGGATTCGGCCTGGGTGGTCTTGCGCTCGGCTCAGTAGTTAATTCCATGATCGGATCGATGGGAGTGCTCTCTGTTTTCCGTATCCTTGCTATTGCCATCGCTGTCATATGTGTTCTGGCCGCGATCATAATCAAAGTGCCGGGTGAAGAAGACAGCGTTGCTCTCGCAGAACTTGCACTTAAAGCAAATCCGGCTAAGGCAGACGACGCTAAGGCAGCTGCTGTAAAGGATTATTCGGCGGTCGAGATGCTCAAGACTCCTAAGTTCTGGTTCTTTACTATCTGGGCTATACTGATCAACTCGGCCGGGCTTCTTGTTATCAACAGTGCAGCGAATATCTCAGTAGCCTTCGGTGGCACTGCTGTCCTCGGCATGATAGTCTCTCTCTTCAACGGAGCAGGAAGGATAGTTGCAGGAAACAATTTCGACAGATTCGGACGCAAGATCTCGACTCTCGTCAACAACGCGTTCATACTTGCGGCGGGCATACTTCTGGTACTCGGCGGAATGACAGGCGCATATATATTCATCCTCTGCGGACTCGTATTCGTAGGCCTCGCTTACGGCGGATGCCCAACTATCACTTCGGCATATATCAACAAGGCTTTTGGACCTGCGAATTTCCCTACGAATTTCAGCATCGCCAACTTCAGCCTTATCCCGGCGGCAACCATAGGACCAATGATCTCCTCGGCACTCCTTGAGTCAGCAGGCGGCAGCTATAATACCAACTTCTACGCTATAGTCGGATTCTCCGTCGCGGCGGCTGTATTCTGGGTGCTTCTCAATGGTGCTTCCAGGGACGAGGAGTAAAACCGGAAATACCTGTGCTTGGATATATTAGAAGACCATAGAATTACACAATATATAGATATTGGCGTGAAATCTGCGGGGTATATATGGTAAAATAACTCCGTATGAATATAAATATTAAAGACTACGAAATCGCATATAAGATCAGCGGTCCCGAAACCGCGGAAAAGACTGCAGTGGTACTCCAGGGATGGGGCACGGAAATGGGGATGTATAACTCCGTCGCGGCTGCGATAAACGACAGCTACAGGGTAGTACAACTGGATTTTCCGGGATTCGGGGCAAGTGATGAGCCACGTGAACCGTGGAACGTCGACGCCTACGCTGACTTCATCTGCGATTTTTTTGATGCACTCGGTATTACTAAGGCGACACTCATCGGCCATTCATATGGCGGCAGGGTCATCATCAAGCTTGCGGCAAGGCAGGCTCGCGGTGAGATTCCATTTGAGATCGAAAGGATCGTTTTGGTCGACAGTGCCGGTGTGATGCCGGAGAGGAGCGCTAAGCAAAAGCTCAGCGTAAAGAGATACAAGATCAAGAGAAAGATACTAACGAGCAAGCCTGTACACGCTATGTTCCCGGAAGTTATCGACTACTGGATGAGCAAACAGGGTTCTGCTGATTACAGGGCAGCGAGCCCGATGATGAAAAAGTGCCTTGTAATGGCTGTCAATGAAGATCTTAAGGACATAATGCCTCTGGTTGAACCGGAGACTCTGCTCGTATGGGGCGATCTGGATATGGACACGCCGATCAATGACGCGAAGATAATGGAAAAACTGATGCCGAACGCAGGGCTCGTCGTGCTTCAGGGGACTGATCATTTCTCATTCCTGTATAAGCCGGTCGAGTTCAAAAATATATTGAGGTCATTCCTCAGGATAGGGGGTGCGAAATGATCGTAATGAGTATCATCGCGCTCGCTTTGGGCATACCGGCGTTTTGGCTGGCTCTTCGCTATAACATGCACATGTTCCAGCTTAATACTTATATGAACAATGAGCAGGACGAATGGCTTAGAAGAAATTCCCATCTTCAGTGGATATTGAAGTTCGCGGCTTGCCTGGGATTTATCCGAATAATAGAAGGCATTTCCGTAAAGACCGCTTGGCCCGGGATCGTACTCGATGTATTGATCTGCCTGACTCTGATAGTCATCATTCTGGTCTACAGGCTGATGAAGGAGATGAACTCCAAGAAGCCTCTGAAGTTTACGCCTAGAGTAAAGAGGATGATTACTACAGACATAGTTATTTGCCTGATCCTGCTTATTGCAATTGTGCTCGATATTGTGATCACAGGCGGGTTCAAACTAAGTGGTATCGGAGCTTTGCCGCTTGCAGGTTATATGGCGTTTATCACAGGAATGCAGCTCCATCTTAATAAATGGGCAAATACCGTTAACAAGCCTATTGAAAAGAGCATAAACAATCACTATATCAACGACGCAAAGCGGATATTGGCATCCAACCCGGATATGACCATCATCGGCGTGACCGGTAGTTACGGCAAGACAAGCGTCAAATTCTATCTTGAGACTCTGCTTCAGACCAAATTCAGCACTCTGGTAACGCCGGAGAGTTACAACACCCCGATGGGAGTGGTCATCACTATCAGGACTCTGATGAAGCCTACGCATGAAGTGTTCGTATGCGAGATGGGAGCGAGATACGTTGGAGAGATAAAAGAACTCTGCGATCTGGTCCATCCTCATCACGGCATCATAGCCTCTGTTGGTCCTCAGCACCTCGACACATTCGGGAGCCTCGAGAATATACAGAAGACCAAGTTTGAACTTGCCGATTCGTTGCCTGAGGGCGGAATGCTTTTCCTTAATGGTGATAATGAATACATAAATGAGCAGCTAAGCAGAGTAAAAAAGGCTGAGACTGAGAATGGAGTAGCGGCTCCGCCTGCTTACAAGGCTCCGGTCATGTACTACTCGCAGGGCGATGGGACGCAGATGATCGGAGAGGGATATCACGCGTCTGATGTGAAGGTATCGCCGATGGGCACCGAGTTCACCGTGACTACGCCGGAAGGTGAGAGAGGCAGTTTCACCACAAGACTGGTCGGAGCTCACAATGTAATCAACATCATGGGTGCTATAGCTGTGGCTCACAAATTGGGCATATCCCTTGATGAACTTCGTGTCCCTGTAAGGAGGCTTCGTTCGGTACCTCATCGCATGGAGATGAAGACAAACGGCAATGTAACGATCATAGACGACGCGTTCAACTCAAACCCTATAGGATCAAAGGCAGCTGTGGAGACACTGGCACTCTTCGACGGCATGCGTATACTCATTACGCCGGGAATGGTAGAACTTGGCGCGGGTGAGGCCGAATACAATAGAAAGTTCGGAACGTACGCGGCTGACTGCTGCGACAAGATATTCTTGGTGGGGCGCAAACACACAGAGCCTATCAAGGAAGGAATCTTAAGCAAAGGATTCAATGAAAAAGACCTCGAAGTCTTCGACAACGTGCAGGACGCTATCGCTCGTGCTTACGCTGTGAAGACGCAGGATCACAAATACATCCTGCTCGAGAACGATCTGCCTGATAACTACTGATCAATCAAGGAGCAATTCAAATGAAAACCAAAGTCGCGGTGCTCTTCGGCGGCAAGTCAGTTGAGCACGAAGTATCCGTCATTTCAGCTATACAGGCTATAATGGCGATGGACAAAGAAAAATACGAGATAATTCCCGTTTATCTGACAAAAGAGAACGATATGTACATCGGAGCAGATATCGGGGATATCGCCGCGTATAAGGATATTAAGGGCCTTCTCGCGCGTTCTAACAGAGTGGTAGCGGTAAGAGAAGGCGGCAGAGTACGTCTGGTGCAGTATCCGCACAAGACATTCGGCGGAATGAAGCCTGTCGATGTAGATATCGCATTCCCGATCGTACATGGCACCAATGTGGAAGACGGAGCGCTTCAGGGCTTCATAAAGACGCTTGGTATACCTTTCGTCGGCTGCGATGTGATGAGTTCGGCGGTCTGCATGGATAAGTACGTCAGCAAGGCGGTTCTCAAGGATGCAGGAGTGCCTGTGCTTGACGCGAAGGTCTATACATTGGCTGATTATGCCGAGATGGAAAGCATGATGGATGATGTTGAGAAAGTTTTCGGATATCCTGTTATCGTTAAGCCTATCAACCTCGGATCAAGTGTCGGAATAGGTGTTGCGGCAGACAGAGGAGAGCTTACAGAAGCCTTTGATGACGCTTTCGCGTACGCTTCCAGAGTGCTTGTAGAGCATGCAATTTCAAAGCTCAGAGAGATAAATTGCTCGGTGCTCGGAGATGAAAATGAAGCCATCGCATCGGAGTGCGAAGAGCCTATCTCGAGTGACAGAATACTGAGCTACGAAGATAAATATGTTAATGGAGGCGGCGGCAAAAAGACAGGCGCTAAGGGCAGTGGCTCAAAAGGAGCCGGCATGGCCAATCTCTCGAGGATCATTCCTGCCGAGCTTTCACCTGAGAAAAGAGAAGAAATAAGAGAGCTTGCAGTCAAGTCGTTCAAGGCACTCGGATGCAACGGAGTTGCCAGGATAGACTTTATGATAGATGAGGAATCGGGTCAGCTCTACTTCAATGAGATCAATTCCATACCGGGATCCCTCGCGTTCTATCTCTGGGAACCTGTAGGAGTTCCTTACAGCGAACTGCTTGATCGTATGATCGAACTGGCTCTTAAGAGGGCTCGCATAGAGGACTCGCTGACATTCACATTCGACACTAACATACTTGCTAATGCCAATCTCGGGGGCAGCAAAGGAAGCAAGAATTAGCGGATCGGATTTCTGAAAACGCAGCGCAAATTACAGCGGAGAAGATTTATGAATAGCGGCATAAAGAAAGTGCTCGACAGGGTAGCGTCGGGCGAGATGAGCACTGAGGAAGCACTCAAGCTATTAAAGAATGAACCTTTTGATGACATCGGCTATGCGAAGGTAGATCTTCACAGGCAGATAAGACAAGGCTCATCCGAGGTCATTTATGGTGAGGGCAAAACGGCCGAGCAGATAATCGGTATCATTAGCTCCATGAAAGACCACGGACAGGGGAGAGTGCTCATTACTAGGCTCAGCGCTGAGAAAGCTGCTGAGGTAGAGAATGTACACAAGCTCACATACAACGAGGCCGCAAGGCTCGCGTATACCGGAAGCCTTCCTGAGGCTGATGGCATAGGAAAGATCGTGATAGCTACGGGTGGAACTTCCGACATCCCTGTGGCTGAGGAAGCTGCTCTTACAGCAGAGGTCCTTGGCAACAAGGTAGAGAGGCTCTACGACGTAGGCGTTGCAGGCATACACAGGCTGCTCGCTCACAGGGAACTCATCATGGACGCTACAGTCATAATCGCTGTCGCAGGCATGGAAGGGGCTCTTGCCAGTGTTGTCGGCGGCATGGCCGACTGTCCGGTGATCGCAGTTCCTACAAGCGTAGGCTACGGAGCTTCATTTGGAGGCGTTTCGGCCCTGCTTTCGATGCTGAACTCCTGTGCGAGCGGAGTGTCAGTTGTCAATATAGACAACGGATTCGGCGCCGGATACATGGCGAATATGATCAACCACGTAAAATAGGTTGTCGGGCATTATAACAAGAAAATAAAAAGTGTAGAAGTCACTCGTTTCTATGGCGGGTCTCATCAAGAGCGGCAAGGAGCAGGTCATGAAAAGAATGTACATGGATCTCAGAATGGGGGCGGAAAAAGAGAAGCTTTGCGCGGCTCTTTTTGATTTGCTTTCAGACAAAGAGAAGGCAAGATTTATAAATACAGTTGAAGGCCTTGGGCTTGAAGATGTGAGCGTCAAAGCCGGCGATGCTGAAAAAGACGGGCTCAAGGGCTCGGAATTCGCTATTTTGGTAGATGGGATGACAGAAGCACAGCACAAACATGCGCATTCCCACCACGGTGATCATGACCACGATCATGAACACCATCATGACCAAGAACACGAACATTCTCACCACCATCACCACGAGCATGTTCACCGCGGCATGACCGAGATCCGCGAGATCGTCGACGGACTCTGTGGCATTTCAGCTGCTGTTAAAGAAGATATCATGGGCGTTTACGACATAGTCGCCGCCGCTGAGGCGGAGGTGCACGAATCGACTCCTGACAAAGTGCATTTCCACGAGGTAGGAGAGATGTACGCTATTGCGACGGTCTGCTCTTACTGCATATTGATGGATATGCTTGGAGATAAAGATGTTTACGCAACCCCGGTAAGGACGGGCAAAGGCATGATCGAATGTGCCCACGGGCTGCTGCCTGTGCCGGCGCCTGCAACTGCCGCGATAATAAGGGATATCCCTGTTTTTGCAGGTGACATAGATGCTGAACTCACTACTCCTACGGGCGCTGCCATGGTGAAATACTATGTGAAGGAATACTGCGAGGCTCCGGGTACGGACGTAGAGAAAGCCGGTACTGGATTTGGAGTAAAAGAACTCAGCGAGCCAGATATCGTTAAAGTGATGATTCTTGAACAATAGAAAAGAATCAAGACCATTTCGATGGCAGGGTGATGATATGACAGACAAGAAAGATCTTAAGGATAAATACAAAAAGCTAAAAGACCATCTGGCGTCGCTTGGAAGCCTGGCAGTAGGCTTCTCGGGCGGCGTCGATTCCGCTTTTTTGCTCGCCGCAGCGCATGAAGCGCTCGGTGACAGCATGATCGCTGTCACCGCGAGAAGCCGTTTCGTTCCTGAAAGCGATCTGGGTGAAGCGACTGCCTTTTGCAAAGAACGTGGCATAAGGCATTTCATAGTTGATTTCGATCCACTTGCTGATGCGACTGTAAGATCAAACCCACCGGACAGATGCTATTACTGCAAAAAGAAAGTGTTTGGAGCGATCATGGATAAGGCACGCGAGCACGGTATTGAGTATGTGGCTGACGGTTCCAATGCCGATGACAGAAATGACTACAGACCGGGAGCAAGGGCTGTAGAAGAACTTGGTATAGTAAGCCCGCTTCAGGAAGCCGGTTTGACCAAAGCGGAGATCAGGGAGCTTTCAAAGTCTATGGGGCTTCCTACATGGAAAAAGCCATCAGCAGCTTGCCTGGCATCCCGAATCCCATATGGCGAGGAGATCACCGAAGAAAAGCTTTCGAGGATAGACGCCGCGGAAAGCTTTCTCAAGAGTCTTGGGTTTACGAATATGAGAGTCCGCTCCCACGGCGACCTGGCACGTATAGAGCTTGCGCCTGACGAAACAGGGCGCATGGCAGATGATGGTCTTAGGAAGGCTGTCTCAGATAAACTCAAAGAACTCGGGTTCACATATGTGACAGTCGACCTTGAAGGTTATCGTATGGGAAGCTTAAACAAAGAACTGTCACAACCCTAAAGTTATAGGGGTTCAGGTTTTAAAGCGGAAATGCAGTGGCTTCGCTATATAGGCTCTGCAGTATTTGCACAAAATGAGCGACGCTTTCACGGGCGTCGTTTTTGTGTGTGCAAAGAACACAAGAAAAGGATTCCGGGCAGTCAAAAGGGATCCAGGCATATTGCCCACTGTGATCGTTAAGGAATCCCGGAGCGAGACAGATGCCTCTGTCTGCCGCGACATTGGTGAGGGTGGTGTCGTGATCGTGACTGTTGAAATAATCTATCCGGCTTGAAGCGATCAGCCTCTGCTGGACAGCTCGGAGTGCCGCGGGAGAACCTCCACCCACCATAAGAGTGCGGCCGTACAGGTCCTCTTCCGTAAGCAGGTTCTTATCCGCAAGAGGGTCATCTCTGCGTGCGATCAGATATATGCGGCTCGTGAACAGCTTATGCACATTGATAGACGGGACCTGGCGTGTCAGCTCCTCGAGAGTGAAATGTATGTCCGATTCATTTTTCAGGAAAGCCTCAAGCCCCCCGTTGTACAGGAATTGAGGTTCGATCTGCACATCAGGATGATCCTTCGCCATCATCCGCATAGCCTCAGGCAGAAAGTATACGGAGCTCCTTGTCATCATGTTGATGGAAATGCTGTCCTTGTATTTCGCGCTGAAATTCTGACCCTGCTCTATGGCGCGCTTCATCTGTTCGCGAAGAGAGATGATGGTAAGGACAAACTGCTCTCCGGACGGTGTCAGAGCCGCGCCTTTGCCGCTTCGTTCAAAGATGGCAAAACCGATCTCTTCTTCAAGAAGCTTTATCTGATAAGAGAAAGTCGGCTGACTGACAAATTGGTTTTCGGCCGCTCTTGTGAAATTGAGAGTATGAGCGAGTTCTATACAGTAATCGATCTGCTTGGAGTTCATAGCCTGATCCTTAGGTTTTGTGATAGTGAAAAAAGCCGTTAGTAATTAAATTGTTAAATCAATTATATACTATTTGGATTGAATTATTCAATCAGTAAGAGGGCAGGACGCACAGAGCGATCAGGATAATGTAAGGTCTGCAGTAAAAGATTGGCTGTCTGGACTCGGATACTAGTGAGTCGGAACAATGCATTTCTGTAATGATACCATTTTTTGTTAGCACTCTCTTAAAGGGAGTGCTAAATTTTTCTTTACAACGCTTGAAAAGTGCGCTATTATTCATTTGAGAAAAACAGTATGCACAAAAAATGCATCTATAGCATTCAATAAACATAGTTAAAAATATCAATTTACATAAATCCGATTTATTGGGAAGGAGACACAGTTAATGAATGTAGAAAAGTATACACAGAACGCGCAGCAGATATTGATGGACTGCCAGAATATCGCGGTTGCCGAGGGCAATCAGATGATAGACGGTGAGCACATCCATCTTGCTCTGCTGAAACAGCAGGACGGCCTTATACCTAAACTGCTTCAGTCGATGGGGGTAAACATAATAGCGATGACCCGTGATGTGCAGTCCGAGATCGATAAGCTCCCAAAGATTTCCGGCGGCGGAGACGGGATGTATGGCACCAGAAGATTCAATAAGATCTTCATGGACGCCGAAGCCATAGCCGAAGACCAGTTCAAGGATGAATATGTTAGTGTAGAGCATATCTTCCTTGCTCTTCTTGGTGAAAAAGGAACGCCGAGCGAGAGAATATTCATGCGCTACGGCATCACTAAGGACAAGTTCCTCGCTGAACTCACAAAAGTGAGGGGCAACCAGCGTATCACCAGCCAGAATCCTGAAGACAATTATGAGGCTCTCGCAAAGTACGGAAGAGACCTGGTTGAGATGGCTCGCGATGGCAAGCTTGACCCTGTCATCGGACGTGACTCTGAAGTAAGACACGTGATCCAGATCTTGTCAAGAAGGACCAAGAACAACCCTGTTCTCATCGGTGAGCCTGGCGTAGGCAAGACCGCGGTAGTTGAAGGGCTTGCCCAGAGGATACTCGCAGGTGATGTCCCTGAGGGCCTTAAGGATAAGACCATCTACGCTCTTGACATGGGCTCTCTTATCGCGGGCGCAAAGTACAGGGGCGAGTTTGAGGAGCGTCTTAAGGCAGTTCTCAATGAGATAGAGAAGTCCGAAGGGCGTATCATCCTCTTTATAGATGAGATCCACAATATAGTTGGCGCGGGAAGCGCGGAAGGTGCCATGGACGCCGGCAACCTTCTTAAGCCTAAACTTGCGAGGGGCGAGCTTCATTGCATAGGCGCCACGACTCTCGACGAGTACAGAAAGAATATCGAAAAGGACGCTGCTCTTGAGAGAAGATTCCAGAAAGTCCTGGTAGATCAGCCTAGCGTCGAAGACACCATCTCGATACTGAGGGGCCTCAAGGAGAAATTCGAGATACATCACGGTGTAAGGATCACAGACAGCGCTCTGATCGCATGTGCTACTCTTTCTGACAGATACATAAGCGACAGGTTCCTGCCTGATAAGGCTATAGACCTCATGGATGAGGCGGCAGCCCGCATCAGGACCGAGATCGACAGCATGCCGGCCGAACTCGATGAGATATCCAGAAAGATAACACAGCTCGAGATCGAGAAACAGGCTCTAAGCAAGGAAGACGACAAGGGCTCGATCGCAAGGCTCGAAGTCCTCGAAAAGGAACTTGCAGAGCTGAAGGATAAGAGTGCCGGAATGACTGCCCAATGGCAGAATGAGAAGGACAGCATACAAGGGATGAAAAACCTTAAGAAACAGATCGAGGACGTAAGGCTCGAGATAGAAGATGCCGAGAGGCAAGCAGACTATGAAAAGGGCGCACAGCTCAAATACGGAGTGCTCCCGGATCTCGAAAGACAGCTTGAGGAGAAAAAGGCTGCGGCTGAGCAGGCCGAAGAAGAAAGACTCCTTCAGGAAGAAGTAACTGAAGAGGAGATCGCTGAGGTCGTATCCGGTTGGACAGGCATCCCGGTGGCAAAGCTCGTTGAGACCGAGCGTGATAAACTCCTCAGATTGCCGGATATCCTGCATAAGAGGGTAATCGGTCAGGAAGAGGGCGTGAAGGCCGTATCCCAGGCCATACTCCGTGCCCGTGCAGGCCTCAAGGATGAGAACAGACCTATCGGTTCGTTCATATTCCTCGGTCCTACAGGAGTAGGTAAGACAGAGCTTGCCAAGGCGCTTTCGGAATCGCTCTTCGATACCGAACGCAATATGATCAGGATAGATATGTCCGAGTATATGGAAAAGCACTCTGTATCCAGACTTGTCGGAGCGCCTCCGGGGTACGTCGGATATGATGAGGGAGGTCAGCTGACCGAGGCTGTAAGACGTAAGCCATACAGCGTGATACTGTTCGATGAGATTGAGAAGGCTCACCCGGATGTCTTCAATATACTTCTGCAGCTTCTCGATGATGGAAGACTGACAGACAATCAGGGCAGAACTGTAGACTTCAAGAACACTATCGTCATAATGACATCGAACATAGGAAGTGTAGATCTTATCGATAATATGAGAGATGACGGCACAATCGATCCCGAAGTACAGGAGATGGTGATGAAGAAGCTGAGAGCCGGATTCAGACCTGAGTTTCTCAACCGTATCGATGACATCATCCTGTTCAGTCCGCTTACCAAGGAGCAGATCAAGGGCATCATCGAGCTGTCCTTCGAGGACATCCGTAACAGGCTTAAAAATCATGAGATCACACTTGAGATCACCGATGAAGCGCTCGAATTCATAGCGAATGAGGCGTACGATCCTCACTACGGTGCAAGGCCAATCAAGCGTTACCTGCAGCAGCATGTTGAGACTGAGATCGCTGAAGGTATGATCAGAGGCGATATAATCGATGGGCAGCATCTTGTGTGCGACACCGATGGAGAAAGACTGATTTACAGATCGTAAGAACATGCTGAAGCATAATGCCTGCGTGAAATACGGGCGCTTATGGCGGACATAATAAGAGCGATGGGACTTATCCCATCGCTCGATTTTTTCTACTTCTTGAAGTTCCACCTTCGGAAGAACTTTAGTAGATGCCTTTTATGCTTACTTCACCAAAGTGCAGAGTCTCGGCAGTTCCGTCTTCATATCTGACCATGAGGCCGCATGTGTCATCGATCGCAAGCGCATGAGCCTGTCTGACTTCGCCATGTGCACAGACCTCAATATCCTTCCCGGGTACGATCGAACGCTTTATGTATTCGGCCTGGTATTCATTACCTGAAACATGCATGTAATATGCCATGAATCGGTTGATGATCTCTCCTGCCAGTTGATTCCTTATCCCGGTCTCGGACTGGTCGAACACTGTACCCGCTACATCCTTGATCTCATCAGGGAAGCCTTCCTTAGGAGGGTACACGTTGATGCCGACCCCGACTACTACGGCGAAAAGCTTTTGGTCCTCGAGAGCATATGATGCTTCGCATAGGATGCCGCATACTTTTTTGCCATCTATCAATATATCGTTGACCCACTTTATCTGGCAGTCTTTACCTGAAACAGCCTCTATAGCTTCACACACGGCAACAGCAGCCATTGTGGTCAGCCCGAGCGATACGCTGTCAGGTTGTTCGTGTGGCCTCATAAGTATGCTCAAATATAGTCCTGTGTCAGCAGGGGAGAAGAAACTGCGTCCTTTACGGCCGCGTCCGCCTGTCTGCTTAGATGCAACTGCCACATAGCCTTGCTGCTCGCCATCGTTGGCTTTGTTGCGGCAGACCATATTTGTAGAATCGGTCTCAGAGAAGACCTCGATCTTTACATTTTCGCAGATATCACTCAGATATTGCTGTATGCCCTGAGCGGAAATAATATCCGAATTCTCGGCAAGACAATAGCCCTTGTTTGTGACGGCGTTGATCTGATATCCGTCATTGCGGAGACTGTTTACAGCTTTCCAGACAGCCGTCCTGGAGATGTTGAGACTCTCAGCGATCTTTTCTCCCGATATGAAGTTGCCTCTGTTGCTTTCGAACAGTTCCAGTAGTTTGTCTTTTGTTACCGACATGGATTCACCTTCTGTCTGATTTGGGGCTGGAATAGACCAAAACCCGAGAAATATGTATTGCCTCAAAGAGACGGTAGACATCCCCATGTATAATAATTATTATGATATTAATATGGTTTTAAATAATTATCAACCCATTTTTTGCTATGGGTTAACAATATGTAAAAAATATGGTAATTGTTAACTGATATGGGTTTTGTCGTTAATGATGACAGTGAAATTATGAAGTATTGTAAACCGGAATTGCTTGCGCCGGCAGGTGGCAAAGCACATATGACCGCCGCGGTAAATAGCGGCGCGGATGCCGTTTATATGGGCGGTATGGCTTTTAATGCGAGAATATTCGCAAATAATTTCAGCGATGATGAGTTGTCAGAAGCGATAGACTTCGCGCATCTCCACGGAGTCAAGGTCTATATGACCATGAACACTCTGGTTTCTGATGCTGAGCTCGCAAAAGCGTTTGAGTATTGCAACTATATCTACGGTCTCGGAGTAGATGCGGTGATTATTCAGGACATGGGACTTGTAAGATTGCTCAGGTTGTATTTACCTGATCTGCCGCTCCACCTTTCCACTCAAGGTACGCTGTATAATGCCGAAGGACTTGAGACCATGTCTCATCTGGGCTTCAAGAGAGTGATACCGGCGAGGGAACTCAACATTTCTGAGATCGAAGAAATGGCTGAAAAGGGGATGTCTCTCGAAGATCCGGTAGATGTAGAGGTGTTTGTGCACGGAGCTCTATGCATGTGCTACTCCGGTCAGTGCCAGATGTCGAGAGTGCTTGGCGGAGGAAGCGGCCGCACAGGAAACCGCGGGACTTGTGCCCAGCCTTGCAGACACCCGTATACAGATGAAAACGGTGAGACGTATTACGCGCTGAGTCCTAAGGACATGTGCCGTATCGAGAATATCCCGGAACTTGCCGAATCCGGTGTCAGATCCTTCAAGATAGAAGGAAGGATGAAGAGTCCTGAGTATGTAGCAACAGTAACCGGAATATACAGAAAGTATATCGATCTATATGACGATCTCAGGAGAAAGCACGGACCGCAAAAGGCTGCGGAGCTGTACGAAGTTGAAGAAGAAGATATGCTGGAACTTCGTCAGATATACAGCAGAGGAGAGTTTACCGAAGGATATCTCCATGGCGATCCGGGTGAAGATCTTCTTTCCGGAGCAAGCCCTAAAAATCAGGGCCTGTTTATCGGCAGGGTAATAGCGGTAATAGACAGCGAGAGCAAAGCTGACGGAAAGGACGAAAGAGCGGCCGTAAGAGGCGCTCTAAATCGCGGCAAAGTTCTTGTTTGCATCGAGCAGAGCAGAGCAGCTGTGTCACAGGGGATCCGCCTTGGCTACAGCGATGGACTCGAGTTCAGAAGCGAAGATATTGATTACCTTGTGAACCCACCGATATCAGGGACAGCGACATTCCTAAAAGACATAGGGGGCGGCTGCTTCATAGCAGGAGACTTCGACAGAGGGGTAATGGCAGGAGACCTTGTTTACAAGGTAAGCGACAGAAAACTGATCGAGAAGGCCCGCAATATGCCTGAGAAAAAGATCCCGGTCACCATGTCGTTCACAGCAAGAGAGGGGCAATTCCCAACTCTTGTGATGACAGATGTCAAGTCGGGTGCAAGCGTTGAGATAAGTGCCGACCATATGGTAGAAAAGGCCAGAAAGTCAGCGACGGATGCCGAAAGGATCGAAAGCAATTTATCCAGACTTGGAGACACGCCTTTTGCTCCGGGGCTTACGGGGATAGACATACAGATAGATGACGACATAATGATGCCTGTTTCCATTGTCAATCGCATGAGAAGAGAAGCTGCGGATGAGCTCCTTAGACTCAGAGAGATCCATATTACCGCCGGCAGAAAGCCTAAACTTGGCAGAGAAGAGCTTGATCCCATCAAAGAATCAGAGGCGCTTGGAGCAGATGTGCTTGATATATCTGCTTATCCGGCACTTTTATCCGGATGCGAGATCGATCCGGTTCCGCTTATATCGTTTATGGAAAAGCTCGCGAAAGGTGAAGCCTCAAGCTCAGAAGTACCGTACATACTGAATGTATCAAAGGGCAATCTCGATCAATATATAAAGGATCATTTCGACGAGATAGTTTCCGCAGTGTCGGACAGAGGTCTGCTTGTAGGAAATCCGGGATGGATAGAGCGCTTCAGAGATGCCGGCGTAAAGGTGCTAGGTGACTATGGCCTGAACATATACAACAACCAGGCAAAGAAGGCTTATGAAGAACTAGGAACAGAGATCTACATGATTTCTCATGAGACCGGCGTGTCAGATAAGCGGGGCATACCGATCATGATCACTGAACACAAAGTGGACGCTGAGACACTAACCGACAGGAAGGGCTGTACACATAAAGTTTGTGTTTCGGAAAGCGGGGATAAGACACTCATTTATTGATGTAAGAAAGCAAAAATCGTGCTATACTTTCACCGTGGGTATTTATGTTGATCAGGAGGTAATAACATGGCTAATAAGATCACAGTAGACAAAGTAAAAGAACTTCTTGAAACTAACGCTTATGCTCCTCTTAAAGAGGCAGCTGAGAAATGGCTCGCAGTCGCCGATGAAAAGTATGGCGATAAGTTCGATGAGCTTAAGGAAAAAGCTGCTCCTGCAATAGATGACCTCAAGGAAAGCGTAGAGGAACTCAAGGACAGTGTAGAAGAAATCAAAGAAAAGGCAGCTCCTGCGGTAGCTGAATTCAAGGAGAAAGCAGCTCCTGTACTCGATGATCTCAAGGAGAAAGCTGCTCCTACAGTAGAAGAGCTCAAGACTAAAGCTCAGCCTACACTCGATAAGATCAATGACAGTGAGCTCATTGCTAAGCTTAAAGAAAGCATCTCCACAGTAACTGAAAATATCGAATTCTTCGGTTCTAAAGCCGGCGAAGAAGCTGTAGGCAAAGAGGCCGCCGAACAGATCAGAAAGCATGCCGAGGAAATGAAGGCTCAGGGAAAGACATATTGTGATTGCCCTGCATGCACAAAAGCAAGAGAGATCCTGAAAGAGCTCGGAGAAGATATCGGAGAGTAATTTTATATCCTTAGTGATATGTTTTTAATTGCGGCTCCGGCGATCGCCGGAGCCGTTTTCGCTGGTAAGTGCTGATCATGCCATAAAGGTCGTCAGCGATTTCAAAATGAAGTATAAAGAGATAATAGATACTGAAAATAAAATTAAAAACAGGTATAACAGCCTAAAAAAAGAAGTAAAAGAACTACACAATGATTACGGGAACAAGGTATATGCGGTCCTTGCCGAGTATGTTCTATGCCTTCTTTTGATCTTTATCGTGGCAGCGATCATCTGCGATGGTAAAGAGGCGTATGTCGCAGGAAAGTCGGCCGATGTTAAGGTATACTATGTAGATGATAAGGCCTTGAGGCAGGGAGCGGACCCCGGACTTATCCGGGCCTCGGAATCTTATCAGATAACACGAGGGACAGCTGTTACAAGATTAAGAGAAAAGATAAGGATCGGCGATGTTACCTATATAAGGATCAAAGACAGCGCAGCGCCTCTCAAGCGCGCTATAAGGCTTCTGAGAAAAGACAGCGAAACTGCTACCCACCCGGATTTCCAGTATATAAGTGAGGACTCGCTGACAAATGACGTGAACGATGTGGTGCGCGAGACTGAAGTGTTTGTACGAACACCTGTAACCATCTATGCTGAGGCCAACGGTCCGTCGATCGCTTCTTTTGCACCTAAAGGCACATGCCTTAAAGTCACCGGCTTTGACAGGATGGACAAAGACGGCACGGTACACAAATACAAAGTTGCATATGAGGACGAAGGCGAGGAGCCGGCTGAGGGCTATGTTTATGGTAAGTATTTGACCGACACGCAGAAAAAAGCGGACGCGAAATATAATAAGGGCGGCATATACGACAAGGTCAAAAAAGACAATTATGATATGAAGCTTTATGGGGGCAAAGCCTCACATCTCGACTACTATCCATACGAGAGGCCTAAGATCGAAGGCAATGAGTTCTGCCGACACGCGAGGGCGATGTATCTTAATTGCGCTGCAGGGACTCACCCGAAGAATTATATAAAGCTCATACACGATACTGACTGCAACGCCGTAGTGGTAGACATAAAGGATGGAATCCTGGCATATAAATCCGAAGTGGCTAAGGAACTGTCACCGAGGTCGTATAAAACAGCTTACGCTTCGATTGAAGACTACAAGGCGGGAATAGACAAACTCAGGGAATCAGGCGTATACCTGATCGGACGCATAGTAGTGTTCAATGATCCTATCTACGCTAAAGATCATCCTGAAAATTGCATCATATGGGGGAAAAACACAGGCTGGCCGAGTGCTTATTCAAGAGACGTCTGGGAATATAACGTCAGGCTGGCACAGGAAGCCGTCAAAGAATTCGGCTTCAACGAGATACAGTTCGACTACGTAAGATTTCCTGAAAATTCCTATGAGATGAGCAAGTCGGGTGTAGCAAAATTCCGCAATAAATATGACGAAGAAAAAGGGCAGGCGGTGCAGAATTTCTGCTTCTATGCCGCTGACCAGATACATGAGGCAGGAGCGTATTTCTCGGTCGATGTGTTCGGCGAGAGCGCGTACGGATACATGACGGCTTACGGACAGTACTGGCCGGGGATATCCAACATAGTCGATGCAATAAGCGCAATGCCTTATACGGATCATATGGGAGCCGACGGGTCGTGGGAAAATCCTTACGCTACCATGAAAGCCTGGGCGAAGAGGGCAGCAAAGAGGCAGGCATATCTCAAAGAACCTGCTGCCGCAAGGACCTGGATCACAGGCTACGATACACCGCACTGGGCTCCATCGGTCAGTTATGGGAAGAAACAGCTCAAAGCACAGGTGCGGGCGCTTGAAGAGCAGGGCCTGGACGGAGGCTTTATCCCATGGAATGCAGGGTCGAGCCTGGACAATTATTACAAATATAAGGCGGTCTGGAATAAGTAGCAGGCAGCGCTGAAACAAAGATTTAGATAAGAAAAAAGAGGAATTGAGATAAAGCAAAAGGCGGTTTCGAATGAAACCGCCTTTAAAGTCTTTAGATTTACAGTGAAGTCTTATTAGATCTTCATTGCTACATCCCAAGCTCCCCAGATAACGTGTCTCAGGTTGCCCCACTTCACGCAAGTACCGACTCTGTGGAGGTTCTTGTACTTGTAGCTGCTGAATCTGTCGTTAGGAACGAAGCCGATTCCGTTGATAACAGCATCGCACTCTTCTTTCCACTCTTCGCCTGTCTCGAAGTTCTTGATCATGCAGTAACCGTCACCGATCTCTGTGACTGAACTTCTCAGATGTACAGGAACGTTGTTGAATGGCAGAGCATCTCTCAGATATGAAGAGTTAGCAAGGCATGTTCCAGGAGCTGTGATCAGGTCGTCGAGGAACTCTACTACTACAGGGTGCTTGCCCTCGAGAGCCTTGTCTAAAGCAGCTTCGCAGGATGACTGTCCGCCGCCGAGGAATACTACCTTATCCCACTTCTTGCCTTCTTCTGTTGTGAGAAGATCTGTGAAGGATTTTGTCTTTTCGAATCCAGGGATGTTGAGTTCCTTGGAGTATGTACCAACGGATACGATTACGTCATCATATTTCTTCAGAAGAGGAATGATGTCGTTGACCTCTGTGTTGAGCTTAACAGGGATATCCCATTTCTTGAGCTCTCTCTCATACCACTGCATGAGGGCCTTGTCAGCATCCTTGAAGGACATTGCAGCGGCTGTGTTATAGAGACCGAACATCTTGTCTGCCTTCTCGAATACGATAGGGTTGTGACCTCTCTTCTTGAGAACGAGAGCAGCTTCGAGTCCACCGAAGCCGGCGCCGACGATAGCGACATTCTTTGGCTTGTTGGTAGGAACGATCTTATATCTGTTGTGCTGCATTGTCTCAGGTGTCAGAGCGCAGCGAGCCAGCTGGAGTGAGTCGAACAGAGGCTGTGTGTTAGCTGTATGTTTCGACTTCGCGAAGCTGAAGCAAGCGTTGTGGCATCTGATGCATGGCTTGATCTCGTCTTCTCTGCCTTCTTTGATCTTGGTTACCCAATGTGGATCTACGAGGTTCTGACGGGCGATACCGAGTCCATCGATCTCACCTTTCTTGATCGCCTCTGCAGCGAATTCGATGTTCATCTTACCGGCGCAAACAACAGGCTTGCTGGTGAACTTCTTGATGTGCTTAACTTCTTCGAAGTTGCAGTTATCAGGCATGTAGACAGGTGGGTGGCACCAATACCACGCATCGTATGTACCGTTGTCGCAGTTGAACATATCATAACCTGCGTCTTCGAGGTACTTAACTGCCTTTTCGGATTCAGCCATGTCACGTCCGAATTCTTCGAACTCTTCGCCAGGAAGTGCGCCCTGGAGCCAACCCTTAGTCTTGGATACTACGGAGTATCTCAGGGAAACAGGGAAGTCATCTCCGCACTCTCTCTTGATAGCCTGTACGATCTCAACAGGGAGTCTGAATCTGTTCTCGAATGAACCGCCGTACTGGTCAGTTCTGTAGTTCATGTTTGCGATAGTGAACTGGTCGAGTGTGTAACCTTCGTGAACAGCGTGGATCTCAACACCGTCAACACCGGCGTCTTTGCACATCTTGGCTGTCTTAGCGAAAGCCTCTACCATTTCGTGGATCTCATCGATAGTCATCATTCTGGACTTGATCGAAGGATACCATCTGTTAGGAGTCTCACCGGCTGAAGCACAGGAGTACTCGATGTCTACGATCGGCTTAGCGATAGCGCCGAATACTTTGTTTTCGAGCATTTTTACGAACATGTCGTTGATAGCCATCGAACGGCCGAATCCACCGGCGAGCTGGATGAACAGCTTGGAGCCTGTTTTATGGAATTCAGGCATCCACTCAGCGAGATCCTTGAACATTTTCTTGTTCTGATAGAGCCATCTTCTGCCCATTGTGTCTCTTACGCACTGCATTCCCGGAAGTACCAGACCTACACCGTCCTGAGCACGGCCCAGAATATGGTGAGCAGCTTCCTTGTCGAAATGACAAGGCTCGAGCCAACCGAACAGGGATGTACCCCCCATGGAGACCTGCACGATCCTGTTAGGGATCTCGACATTGCCGACCTTCCAAGGGGTGAATAGAGGTTCATATACTTTCTTCATCTTTTTAATCCCTCCATAACCTATGAATTAAAACTGACCTCTGCGTAGGGTATATTACATACCACTTGCGCAAGTCATTACATGTTGCTTTAATTTTAGCGCATAGTCTTTTGTTGGTCAATTAAAAGGTGGTAAAATAAAGTCGCCATACGGAACTGAGACTGTTCAGACCCCATGAAAGGAGTACACGATGGACAGAGAAATCAGAATAGAGAATTTTACTGAGGAGCGCGCGTACCATAACACAGCTATCCTTATTTTCCTAAAGGCAGTGAAGAGCACATTTGGTGATGTGGATGTCGAGATAGGAAATTCGCTCAACCAGGGTTATTACGCATTCATAAAAAAGGGAGGCGGCAATCTGATAAACAGCGATCTCCACAAGATCCGTGACAAGATGGACAAGATCGTCGCACATGATTCAGAGATCGTGATCGAAAAGGATACCGTCAGCCACGCTATGGAAAAATGGCATACACTGGGCTTCCACGAGAAAGCAAAATTGCTTGAAGGAAGAGACCCGGATGAAATAGTGGAGATCGCCAATCTCCATGGCTATAGGAATTGTATGTACAGCGACCTTCTTCCGAGATCGGGTTGTGTCGGTCTGTTTGAACTTAGACCGTATAAAAGTGGCCTGCTTCTGAGACTTCCAAACGCTCTTCACGGAAACAAGATCCCTGAGTACCGAGATGACGATAAACTCTATGAAGCCTATGCTGATTGCATGAGAATGCGCAGACATACCGGAATAGATTATCTTGCGGATCTGAATGAACAGATAAGAAAAGGCAATACAGACGACATCATTCGCGCGAGCGAAAGCCACCAGTCTAAGCAACTCGAGGAATTCGCTCAGATGATCACTGAAGGGGACAAGAAAGTGGTCCTAATAGCAGGGCCGTCATCGAGCGGAAAGACCACAACAGCCAAGCGCCTGTGCGCGGAGATCAAAAAATGCTCAGGACATGAGCCTCTGTATCTCGGGACAGATGATTACTTTGTGGAACGAGAGAATAATCCGATCGGAGCTGACGGAAAGCCTGACTACGAAGGTCTGGATGCCCTTGACATGAATCTTTTCAATCGCCAGATGGAGGATCTTCTTGCCGGCAGAGAAGTCGATATGCCTGAATTTGATTTTGTTAAAGGCACAAAAGTATTCGGAAAGAGGATCACAAAACTCAAAGAAAGCCAAGTGCTCGTGATAGAGGGGATCCACAGCCTGAATGATGTGCTTACAGAAAATATTCCAAGGAAAGATAAATTCAAGATATACATCAGCCCGCTGACACAGATCGGCATGGACAGACATAACCGCATATCTACAGCGGACGCGAGGCTGCTTAGGCGTATGGTAAGGGACAATCAGTTCAGAGGCTACGGCGCTGAATATACGCTCGAAATGTGGCCGAAGGTGAGGGCCGGAGAAAGCGTCAATATATTCCCGTACAGTTCATCAGCGGATGTGGTGTTCAATTCAAGTACGGTCTATGAGACTTGTATGCTGAAGACGGTTGCGGAGCCATTGCTCAAAGCGATACCTGAAACGAGCGAGCAGTTCGGAGAGGCGAAAAGAATACTGAAATTCATGAAGTATTTCGAAAAGATAGAAAACACCGACGCGGTCCCTGACAACTCGATCCTCCGCGAATTTATCGGACCGAGAAAATAAACTCAGATAGTGGTACATTAATAAGATGTACGGAAAGAAAAAGGAGAAAGAAGAAATGAAAGAACTGAAAAGAAAAAGAGGAAGCGCGACAATGTATCTAGTGATCATCGTGGCTGTAGTCGTAGTGCTGGCTCTACTATATATCAGGCTCAATTGGCAGAGATTCAAAGTTGAAGCCGGGTTCGGATTCACAGTCGCCGTGATAGTGGTAGTCGTGCTTCTGATACTTTTGCTCATGATCAGACACAGCATAAAAAAAGCAAAGAAGGAAAGAGAGCAGAAAAAACTCGAGATGGAGATGGAGCGTCAGGCTAAGATCGAAGCGGGCGAACCTGTACCGAGCATCGGAGACGGTAAGTTTGATGCAGAGGATATCAAAGAAGCTGCCGGTATAGTAGGAGATAAGATCGGAGATCTGGTCGAAAAGGGCAAACAGGAAATAGCCGAAATGAGAGAATCTGCAAACGATGCGGTAAATGATACTGAAGCAGACAAGTAATTAAGCATCATATATTGTAGCAATCAACCGAGCAACCACTACATATAGTGGTTGCTTTTGTTTTGCAAAAAAAACGGGGAAGAAATGGGGTAAGAGTGTAAAAAAGTGGGGAATAATTACCAAATATTGCCAAAATTATTTGAAAAGTGGGGGATTGTGGGGTATTATTTAGTTAACCTATATTTTTATTTAGATTCAAAAAACGCTGAAAGCCAGTGAAATCAACGAAAGCATGTTTTTAGGCACTTACCGGAACTCAATAGATAGTAAAAACCGGATGATCATTCCTTCGAAGTTCAGGGATCAGCTGGGCGGTAAGTGCATGCTCACAAAAGGCTTTGATGAATGTCTGTACATCTACACGATCGAGTATTTTGAAGAGATGGCAGCAAAACTGGCAGCTCTGCCACAGTCCGACAGAGACTTCCGTGAGTTCATAAGAGACTTCTTCGGAAACTCCGTGCTTTGCGACCTCGACTCTCAGGGAAGGGTGCTTATCCCACAGAATCTGAGAGAGTACGCGCATATAAGCAAGGACCTTATAACTGTCGGTGCTATGAACAAGGTCGAGATCTGGAGCGCTGAGTCGGGAGGCTCGAGTGACACTTCTGCGATGATGAGCGACAAGGCGTTCACTGACAAGCTAAAGGAATACAACATTTAAGGCCGGGAGCTGTTATGGAATTCAAGCACGTACCTGTGCTGTTTGATGAAGTCATGGCAGCACTGGATATTAAAGAAAACGGAATATACATCGACGGTACAGTCGGCGGCGGTGGTCATTCATCGGGGATATGCGAAAGACTCGGCGAAGGCGGCACTCTTGTCGCTGTAGACAGAGACGAAGAGGCACTGTCAGCGGCAGCGATCAGACTGGAAGGCTATAAGTGCCAAAAGAGATTTGTCCACGCCAACTACAGCGATGTCGCAACGATCGCGGAAGCGGCGGGAGGCAAAGTTCAGGGCATATTGCTCGACCTGGGAGTCAGTTCTTACCAATTGGATAATCCTGAAAGAGGCTTCTCGTATATGCAAGACGCGCCTCTCGACATGAGGATGGACGAAAGCGACAGACTCACAGCCTATGACATAGTAAACGGCTACAGCGAATCAGAGCTGGCACGGATAATAAAAGACTACGGAGAGGAGCGCTGGGCGGCAAGGATAGCCAAGTTCATAGCGCAGGAGCGAAGAGAAGCTCCTATTGAGTCAACAGCAAGGCTGACGGAGATCATCAAAGCCGCGATACCGGCCAAAGCCAGAAGAAACGGCCCTCATCCTGCTAAGCGAACATTTCAAGCGATAAGGATAGAGGTCAACGATGAGCTCGGTCATCTGAGAGAAGCAGTAGAAAAGCTGCCGGATATCCTAGATAGCGGCGGAAGGATAGCGATAATCACTTTCCATTCGCTCGAAGACAGAATAGTCAAAACAGAATTTGAAAGAAGGCTTGATCCATGCACGTGCCCGCCGGAATTTCCGGTATGTGTTTGCGGCAAGGTTGCAGACGTAAAGAGGGTAACCAGAAAGCCGATAATTCCGACTGATGACGAGACGGAGTCAAATCCGAGAGCAAGGAGCGCAAAACTGAGAGTTCTCGAAAAGTTATAAAACACACTTCACACAAAAGGTAAAGCGGGATGAAAAGAAGAACGAGAAAAGAACAGTCAAGTGAAACCAGACGCAAGAAGCAGCTCGTACAACTGCTCACTTTGGTTATGCTCGGAATCTTCGTTCTTGTGGGGATGAGGTCATATGCCGCTATAATCCAGCACGAGAACAATGTTTTGATCGAAGAGAATGCGTACATCCAGGCTGAGATCGATTCTCTTTCGAGTCAGATCGTAGAAGAAACAAAAGTCACTAAGATAGAAAAGGTAGCCACCACAAAATACGATATGGTATATCCGACTCCGGATAATTGTGTGAAACTCAGCGATGACGGATCGGGAGAAAAGGGGCTGGCTGCAACTATCAGAAGTGAAGCGTATAATTAAATGGATTAGATTTGATCCAATCAGCCACTGACCCGCTTGCGGCTCGGTGGCGATTTTTTTAGCAAAATATGTCGAAATGTTCCTGACTAAATACTGTATTTCGCTACTGAAATCAGCACTATATATGGTATACTATATTGATTAATTATCGAGTAGACATTCGTAATGGCTGTTGAAGACAGAAGAGCAAAATCGAATAGAAAAGCCGATGCCCGCAGAGACAAAAAAATAGAAAAGAAACGGGCAAAGATCAGCGAACGTGCGGCAAGCTCTAAAGCTGATGATTTTGTCGTGCAAGAACCTAAACCGGCAGCAAATCCCGTCAAGAAAAAGGTCTCGGGAAAAGACAAAAAAATAGAAAAGAGAAGAGCTGCTAACAGAGCCAAGAAGACCGAATCTGTAAGGAAGACTGGATCCAAGTCCGCAGGGAATAAAAACTCTAAGTCCCGTAGAGGCGAAGACAGGCGCGAATACAGAGTGCCGAAAAATACGACTCAGAGACCGATACCTGTTTCAGATGATCTTGACAGGAGATATGATACCGATGCTATAAGCGCATCGAACCGTAATCGCCTGGCAGCCGGCTTCGCTGTTCTTCTCGTATTGATATGCGCCCTTATTTTCCGAATGGGCTATTGGCAGATCTATAAGTCAGACGAACTCAAATTGATGGCGACCGACATGCAAAAAGTGGACACTGAGATCCAGCCTGTCAGAGGAGCCATATATGACTCTCAGATGAGCACTTTGGCGGAGTCCGTTACCGAATACGAACTTTACGCTTATACTCAGACGATATACAAAGCCGCTGAAATAAGTCAGGCAGATAAACAAAAGACTGTTACGGGCCTTTCCAAGTGCACAGGAAAAGACCCCGCAGAGATCACTAAACTCCTTCAGGACGAGGAGAATCTGGTGCTCATAGCCGACGGACTCACCCGAGAGCAGGTCGAAAAAGCGCAGGAAGAGTTCGGGACTAATGTCGTGGTCAAGACCAGGACAGCCAGATATTATCCTAACGGAGCTTTCGCTGCTCAGATCCTCGGGGGTGTAGATTCCGAAAACACCGGAAGAGCCGGGCTTGAATATGAATACAATTCAAAACTGGCGGGCATCAAAGGCAGGACTGTTCGTACTACTGATAACAACGGCGATACGCTCTCAAATTCCAAGACCAAGTACTATAAGGCTCAAGACGGTTACAGTATAGTGACTACTGTTGACTCGGTGATCCAGCACTTTGTAGAGGACGCCATAGATAAGGGCATGGATGACACGGGCGCGGAAGCCATCACATGTATAGTGATGGAACCTAAGACCGGCAACATCCTGGCGATGGCATCGACCCCTGAATACGACCCAAATAAATCATCAGAGCCATCCGATAAAGCCGAAAAAGCGAGATTCGAAAAGATGTCAGATAAAGAAAAGACTGAATATCTTTCGGATATGTGGAAGATAAAGCCGGTAAGCGATATATATGAGCCGGGCTCCACATTCAAACTGATAGCCGCGGCTGCCGCACTCGAATCCGGAAGCGCCAACAACAAGTCAAGATACGTTTGCAACGGTTACATTCGCGTTGACGACAGGACTCTTCACTGCCTGCGAAATCACGGTAAACAGAATCTGAAACAGGCGGTCGGAAACTCCTGTAATCCGGCGCTCGCACAGGTGGCGCTTGATATGGGAGCGAGCACTTTCTATAACTATATAGATCTGTTCGGATTCAATGATCAGACAGGCGTGGATCTTCCGGGCGAGGGCTATTCCATAGTAAAAGATGTGGCAGGACTTCCGAGGGTAGACCTTGCGACTACCGGCTTCGGTCAGGGTATCGCTGTCACGCCTCTGCAGATCCTTTGCGCGGTCAACAGCTTTGGTAATGGCGGAGTGCTCATGAAGCCAAAGATCGTCAGCAAGATAGTTGACTCAAATGGAAATACCGTAGAAAAGATACCGGATACAAAAGTGAGACAAGTCGTGTCCGAAGAGACTGCCGATAAGATGGCCGACATCATGGAATACTATGTATCCGATGCCGGCGGCACTACAGCGTATATACCGGGATACAGAGTCGGAGGAAAGACAGGTACTGCGAACCGAGTATCCGGCACGGAGTACAGTGCTGCCACCAATACTTCTTTCGTAGTGATGGCACCGATGGATGATCCTAAGATCTCAATGATCTGTATCGTTTACAGACCTACAAAGAAAGAATACGGTGCTAATACTGCCGGTCCTATAGTAAAGGAAATAACCGAGAAGACACTCCAGTATATGGGTGTTGAGAGAGTCTATAGCAAGAATGAAGAAAAAGAATCGAAAACCAGCACGGTGAAAGTCCCTGACGTTACGGGCATGGACAGCAGCGTCGCTATTTCGAACATAAAGGCAGCCGGGCTCAAATACACCGTAATGCCTGAGGACACCTCTACAGACTCATTTGTCGTAGTAGATCAGTACCCGAAGGCGGGTACCAAAGTGGAAAAGAACTCCACTGTCTATATTTACAGTGAATAACAGTCAGGGGGATACATAAATCAATGATATACAGCCACAGCACATTCATATATGCTCTGATAGCAGCGATCGCGTTTGCCGTCTCGATGCTGGTGACGGCGCGAATGATTCCTTTTCTTAAGGAAAAGCAGTTCGGTCAGTTCATAAGAGAAGAGGGACCACAGTCACATCTCTCTAAACAAGGCACACCTACCATGGGCGGAGTTGCCATAGTGATCGGTGTTACGGTCTCAATAGTAGTAAGCATGTTTTTACCTGGCAGCAATGCAGTGTCCAAATTAGCGATACTACTGAGCATGTTCGCTTTCGGGGCCATAGGGTTCATCGATGACTATAACAAGATAGCAAAGAAGCAAAATGAAGGACTTACTCCAAAACAGAAGATATTGCTTCAGGTGATATTCGGGCTTGCTCTGGCAGCTTTCATGATGGCCAGAGAAGGTACTGCAGTGCTGATACCGTTTATAGGTAAAACAGTCGAAATGGGATGGCTTTATATCCCGTTCATAGTATTTGTCGAAGTTGCGATGGCTAATGCCGTAAACCTCACAGATGGCCTCGATGGCTTGGCGTCGGGAACGTCCGCTATAGTCGCGGCTACTTTCGCGATAATAGGCATGATGCTAAGAGGCGGAAGCGAGCCTATGGCGGTCGCCGGGCAGGCAGTGCTTGGGGCTTTGATCGGCTTTCTGGTATTTAATCATTACCCGGCGAAAATATTCATGGGAGATACCGGCTCGATGGCTCTCGGGGGCGTGCTTTCGGCGATGGCGATCGTAGGACACATGGAGTGGCTTCTTCCTATTGCAGGGCTTATCTATGTGATCGAGGCTTTGTCTGTGATCATACAGGTAGGGTATTTCAAGATGAGCGGCGGAAAGCGTGTGTTCAGAATGGCCCCTATACACCATCATTTTGAGCTGGGCGGCTGGCATGAGACTAAAGTAGTCAGAGTATTTTGCATATTCACATTGGTATGCTGTGTGATCGCGTTCCTGTCTGTCAGATAGGCGCGTGAAATATATGAGAAAAGGCTAAGAAAATGACAAGAGGAGAAAGTTACAAAGAATCGTTAAGAGATAAGAAAGTTCTGGTAGTAGGACTCGGCAAGTCCGGAAGGGCGGCCGTAAAAGTACTGGCCGATGCCGGGGCTCTTGTGAGCGTACAGGACTCTGCTTCCGCAGATAAACTGGATCCTGACTTCCTGAAATATCTGGAAAGCATGAAGGCGGAGATGTTCCTCGGAAAAGTTCCCGAAGACATGTCAGTCTTCAATATGCTCGTTATGAGCCCGGGTGTTCCGACAAACCTTGATTTCATAATTGAAGCGCGCAGTGCCGGGGCAGAGATAATCGGTGAGCTTGAACTTGCGTACAGGATAGGAAGAGCATCTTTCGCTGCGATCACAGGCACAAACGGCAAAACTACCACCACAACTCTCGTAGGGGTGATATTCAGATCCGCGGGTATAGAATCCGCTGTGGTAGGAAACATCGGTAATCCTGTTGTCACAGAAGCCGAAAACACATCAGAGGATGATTGGCTTGTTGCGGAAGTAAGCTCGTTCCAGCTTGAAACAACCAAGTATTTCAGGCCAAAAGTATCCGCTATTTTGAACCTCACACCTGATCATCTCAACAGACACGGCACTATGGAAGCATACGGGGCAGCTAAAGCGCGTATAGCAGCCAATCAGGACGAGTCAGACTATTTGGTGATAAATGCTGATGACGATAAGGCTTACGCTCTCAGCAAGGACACGAATGCAACACTGATACCGTTCAGCAGGCGCAAGGCTCTCGATAAAGGAGCTTTTCTCGATGGCGAGAAGATAATAGTTAAGGATCTGAACGGCACAGAACATTACATATGCGATAAAGAAGATCTCCGCATAATCGGAGACCACAATGTCGAGAATGTACTTGCTGCCGCGGCGATATGCTTTTTCGCAGGCATCGAAACTGATGTGATATCCCGCGCTGTGAAAGAATTCCCGGGAGTAGAGCATAGGATAGAGTATTGTGGAAGTCTTGACGGCGTAGATTACTATAACGACTCGAAGGGCACGAATTCAGACGCCGCTATCATCGCGCTCAAGGCTCTCAAGAACGGAATCGTACTGATAGCCGGTGGCGACGGAAAGGGCCAGGACTTTACGGAGTTTGCTGAGCATTTGAACGGGAGCGTAAGTGCTCTGGTGCTTCTCGGAAGAGACGCGCCTCTCATAGAAGAAGCAGCCCGCAAGGCGGGATTCAGCAATATTTATAATTGCAATGACATGGAAGAATGCGTTCGCAAAGCTTCAGAACTTGCAAAGCAGGGAGAGAAAGTGCTTCTGTCACCTGCCTGCGCAAGTTGGGACATGTATGACAATTTCGAACAAAGAGGAAGGCATTTTAAACAGTGCGTCAAGAAAATGCTGAAGAAAAAAGGAAAATAGGGCGAGCCGAAAAGGCGGCGATGAGAAGGGCCATAAGGCGCGAAAGAAGGGGCGAAAAGGCCAAAGCCGCTGCCGAAGAAGCAAAAGATTTCGGAAAAGGACTCAGCAGGGTACTCGGCAGATACGATTTTGTAGTCGTGCTGCTCGTTGTGCTGCTGTCGTGTTTTGGTATCGCAATGGTGTTTAGCGCCGGCTATTACCAGACTATTAATTCGGCAGAACCGAATCCGACATATTATCTTTTCAGGCAGGCTTTCTTCGTTGCCACCGGCCTTCTTATCATGCTTATAGTGGCCAACATCGATTACCACAGATACACGAAAATAGCCACCCTTATAATGCTTATAAGCATCGGGTCACTTGTGATGGTAATGGCTGTCGGCTCATCAGTCAACAACGCTCAGCGATGGATAAACTTGGGATTTATCAGGATCACTCCAAGCGAATTCTGCAAGGTAGCTATGATCATGTTCACATCGTGCTATTTGGCATCAGATCCTGACAACATAAGGTCTGCTAAGGGCCTTGGAGTGCTCTTTGCCGTAATGGCTGCTCATTTCGCTTTGATCGTTTTGCAGCCTAATCTGTCAACGGCTATTGTAATCGTGGCGATCATGGGTGCCATTATGCTCGTAGCTGGTCTGAATCTTCTGTTCCTTGCACTTCCGGCTGCCGCCGGAGTGCTCGGTTACATGTACATAATGACAGCAAGGACACCTGAACACTGGTACCAGAGACTGTCGAGTTTTATGGATCCTTTTGCGGACAGGCAGGGCGACGGATATCAGGTGACTCAAGGCCTGATAGCTCTTGGCAACGGCGGGCTCAAAGGTCTTGGTTTCGGCAGGAGCGTAGCTAAGAATCTATACCTTCCGGAACCTCAGAATGACTTTATTCTGGCAGTACTCGGAGAGGAACTCGGCTACATAGGATTCCTTGTCCTGATGCTCGTATATATCATCCTGCTCTTTAGGATGATAATGGTAGCTCTTAAGGCACCCGACAAACTGGGCTTTTATCTTACTACCGGAGTCACAGTCATGTTGGGACTTCAAGTTATAGTCAATGTGGCAGTCGTAACATCATCCATGCCGGCCACAGGAATAACACTTCCGTTCATCAGTTACGGAGGAACGTCAATATGGGCGTTTATGATAGCGATAGGCATAGTACTTAATGTATCCAAAAATGCGAGGGGAGAGAAGCAATGAGGATAGTATTGACAGGCGGAGTAACGGGAGGACATATATATCCCGCGCTTGCGATAGCGGACAAATTCAGGGCGGAGGATCCGTCTAATGAGTTCTTATACATCGGAAGCGGAGAGCCCCTTGAACGGGACATCATACCGTCTCACGGATACGAACTGGTCACAGTCGATTCTGAGTGGTTTGACAGAAGCAATCCTGTAAGGCTTGTAAAGACGGCTCTTCGGACTGTCAAAGGAAGAAGTCAGGCTATTAAAAAATTGAAAGACTTCAGGCCGGATGTTGTAATAAGCACAGGAAGCTATGTCAGCGTACCTGTCGTACTTGCAGCGGCAAAACTCAGGATACCTCTGTATCTTCATGAGCAAAACGGATTCCCGGGCGTATCCAATAGGCTGGGGGCCAGATACGCTAAAACAGTATTTCTCGGATTTGAATCCGCGAGAGAGTACTTTGGGGATGCCGGTAACATAATCTATAGCGGCAATCCGGTAAGATCGGATTTTTCCGGAAGAGACAGAGCAGCGGATCGTAAAGCTCTTGGTATACCGGAAAATGATCTGGTCATCATGGTATTTGGCGGCAGCCTGGGCTCTGAAACGACTAACCATATCGGAGAGGCGGTTGCCAGAGAATATGCAGGCAAAGACGGCTATACAGTTATCTGGGGTACCGGTAAGGAGTATTATGACTCGATATGCAGCCGGCTTGAAGCTCAAGACTTCAGACCATCTAATGTTCGGATAAGCGCCTTCATAAAGAACATGCCGGAAGTCCTTTCCGCGTCAGATATAAGCGTGAGCAGAAGCGGGGCGCTATCCACCGCGGAGACTACCATGGCAGGCAGGGCCGCGATATTCGTCCCGTCTCCTAATGTAACAGCAGATCACCAATACTATAACGCAAAGGCTGTAGCTGACGCAGGCGGAGCGGTCATCGTAAGAGAAGAAGAAGATCCGTACAAGACCGCCGACAGAGCGCTTGGCATAGTAAAAGAGCTTGACATCGACAGAGATGAGATCAGGATGATGGAAAAAGCCAGCCTTAGTGTGGCTCCGGTGAACGCAACTCAGATCATTTACGACGAGATAATCCGTACATATAAATAGGATCTTGGAAGAAAAAAAAGAAACAGAAATCAGGAATATAGCCGAGAACGAAATTACTGAAGACATGGCAGCACCATCATCACCTTCAGAGACGGTTGAAGTGCACCAAAACGCGGAGGAGACGCCGCCAGAAGAAAAGGAAACGGCTGAAGGGACTTCAGATGCTGTCGCCGATGAAGATGGCGGAGAGCTCGAAGAAACAATAGAGAGTGGTGAAGAAGAAAAGCAGTACGGGCTACCGGCTGATCATGCTGAAATAGGAGAACTTCGCGAGAGGATAGAGAAGCGTAAAAAAGAAAAGAAGAAAAAGCAAAGGCACTTCAGGACATGGGTATATGTCACAGCTTTCTCCCTCATGTTCATCATCTTCGGTTTTTTCTTCTCGATATCAGGCTTTTTCACGGTAGATTCTATCGAAGTAGAGGGTAATGAGCACTACACAAATGAAGAGATAATCAATATTGCCCACGCTGTGCCGGGCAGGAATCTCCTGTACAATACAAACAAGTCCGAGATAGTTTCTTACCTTGAACAGAATCCATACATAAAATCCGCTGAAGTTAGAAGAAAACTTCCATCTACTATCTTGATAGTAGTAAGTGAGCGAAGTGAGAGGATGGCCTTCAAGTACGATAACGACTATCTTGTCATGGACGGAGAAGGTATATTGCTCAGAAAGACCCGCACCGAACCTCAAACTACTCTTGTAGAAGGCCTGATAGTAAATAAGATCAAGCTGGGTGAAAAGATCGGCACCGAGGATAGAGAAAAGACCGATAAGGCGATAGATCTTATATCCGCTACTGCTGCCGGAGACCTGTATTTTGTTAAGATCGATATGACCAATACCAAAAGGGTAAAGGCATATATTTACGACAATCTGCTCGTCAGAGCGGACTGTGATACATTGATGACCAACATAAAGAACGGACATCTGCATCAAGTTGTAGAAAAACTGATCAAGGATGGTATCAAACGAGGGACGATAACCTTCGAGGAAGACGGATCAGCTTCGTTTATGCCAATTATATGACCGTTGATAAATGCTGCGTTAGTTTACAAGTAATTGTGTCGTGTAAAGCAAATCACCCCTAAATGTTGTGTTTTTTGCTAAAAAACTAATGCATTAATCAATTTGTTGTGTTACTATAACCATATATATTTATGAGTATATTATCTTGAGGAGGACTAACTATGGAATTTGTTTCCGATTTTGTATCCGGAACAGAAAACGCCGCTATCATCAAAGTAATTGGCGTTGGTGGCGGCGGATGTAACGCCATCAATCGAATGGTAGATGCCGGTCTTCAGGGCGTCACATTTATTGGTGTCAATACAGACAGACAAGCTCTGTCCAAGTGTAAAGCAGAAATCAAGATCCAGCTTGGTGAAAAGACATCAGGCGGAAGAGGTGCCGGAGCCAATCCTGAGATCGGACAGAAGGCTGCTGAAGAGACGATCGATGAGATCGTAGCACTGATCCAGGATGCAGACATGGTATTCATCACAGCAGGAATGGGCGGCGGTACAGGTACCGGAGCTTCCCCGATCATCGCAAAGGCATCGATGGACTGCGGAGCTCTTACAGTAGCTGTAGTTACAAAGCCATTCACATTCGAAGGTAAGAAAAGATGGAACCGCGCTGCCAAGGGCATTCAGTATCTGTCAAACTTCGTTGACTCGCTCGTCATCATCCCTAATGACAGACTCATCGACACAAGCGAAAAGAACACTTCTATGCTCGAAGCGTTCGCAATGGCAGACGATGTTCTCAGACAGGGCGTTCAGGGCATCTCAGATCTTATAAGCGAGTATGGTCTTGTAAACGTCGACTTCGCAGATGTAAGGACTGTCATGGAAGGCCGCGGAGTGGCTCACATGGGCGTTGGTCATGGCGAAGGCGAAGACAAGATCGAGCAGGCTATTCAGACAGCGATCCACAGCCCGCTGCTTGAGACATCCATCTCGGGTGCTAAGTCGATCCTGCTCTATGTGACCGGCGGATACGACATGGGTATGCTCGATATCAACACTATCGCTGACAGAGTACAGTCCGAAGCAGATGCTGACGCTAACATCATATTCGGAGCTACTATCAGTGAAGAGATGACAGACAAGATCTCCGTTACCATTATCGCAACTGATTTCGGTAACAGAGAAGGCATGGACGGCATCACACTGGCTCCACCGACAAGGGATAGAGAAAGAGATACTCTCGCTACGGCAAAAAGAATCACAGTCGACGGTCTTGACGCAGTAGAGATGGAACTCGATCAGCTCGTTGATAATGAACCGACATTGACTTCCGGTGAGCCGGACGAATTCGTAATTCCGGAATTCCTCAAATAAAATAGTATATAGAGTGGCTTAAATACCAATGCTGACAAAGATAACATCAGCTGACAACAGCAGAGTCAAGCTCGTCAGAAAGCTCTCAACACGTAAAGGCAGGCTTGAAGAGCGTGCCTTTACTGCAGAGGGGAGAAATCTGGTAGAGGAAATACTTGAAAGAGGCATCAAGCCACGCTTTATACTTGTATCCGATAAAAGCAGCAATGAGGATATACTCAAAGGGGCCGTGCAGTCTGATGACATAATGGTATGCGAGCTTCCGGAGAAGATATTCGCAAAGCTTACGGATGCCGAACATGGAATAGGTATGCTGGCAGTCGTGGATACTCCTGAGACGGGGCCTGCTGCCCTCGAAGGACTGAACGCTGACGACAACATCCTTGTGCTCGACAGGATACAGGATCCCGGCAATATGGGTACTCTCATAAGGACTTCAGTTGCTGCGGGCTACAAAGCGATAATAGCCACAAAAGGAACAGCGGATGTATATTCCAACAAAGTCCTTAGAGCTACTGTAGGCACGGTCTTCGAAATACCGGTTGTGTACACAAAGGATCATAGAGAATTGGTATCACTTCTCAGTGACAGCGGTAAACGTGTTGTTGTAACAGAAGTAGACAAAGGGGTCCCTTACTACGAAGAAGAGCTTTCAAAGGGTATTGCCCTTGTGATCGGTAATGAAGGTGCCGGTGTTTCCGAAGAACTGAAAAATATAGCTGATATAAGAGTGACTATCCCGATGAAAGGGCATATAGAGTCGCTCAACGCTGCTGTTGCGGCTGCGGTATTAATGTATGAATCAGTGAGAGATCAAAAGAGGTAGGATATGGAAAAGAACAGAGCAGATGTAGTGATCTGTGGAGCGAATTACGTACTCTCGAGTGATAAGAGTGAGGAACGCATCAAAGAGATAGCCAAAATGGTCGATGAGGAGATCAGAACCGTAAGCAAGGCTCTAAACTCCAATCCTAATTACAGATCGGCAGTTCTCGCGTCGCTCAATATTGCCGAGAAGCTGATGGAACAGAGTGATATGACTCTCAAGCTTCAGACCGAGAATTATCAACTCGATAATGATGTCAAACACTACATCCAGATGTGGGAACAGACAAAAAAACAGGTAACTGATCTTAAGGAAAAGATGTCATCTGAAGCAGGGAAACAGACACAGAACTCCGAAGAACAAAAAAAGCTTCAGGAAAAGCTTGTTGAGATGGAGAACGCTTACTTCGACCTTCAGATGGAAAACGTAAATCTCAAGAACGAGTTAAAGTCTATGAAGAGACTAAATACTTCGGAAGATGAATTCTAAAATACTCAAACTCCTCGAATTTAGTAAAATACTTGACATGTTGGCGGAGCAGGCCGGGTCAGCGCTCACAAAAGAGCGGATCAAAGAACTCGAGCCTCTCGCTAACAAACGCATGATACAGGATGCACAAGCGGAAACCACGGAAGCGGTTTCCGTTATTCTGTCTAAAGGGAATATTCCTATAGGCGAGATCGGTGATATCACCGACATACTGAGCATGGCAAAGAAGGGCAGATGCCTCTCGATGAGAGAACTCCTGAAAGTAAGGGCGAGCATCGCTTCTTCGAGGCAGGTAAAGGCATTCCTCTCTCTTGACATGCCCGAAGGCCTTAAGATAATTCCCGAAATAGTTTCTCTTCTTGAGCCCGCAAGCAAGCTTGAAAGTGATATAAACGCAGCCATCATCAGTGAAGATGAAATGGCCGACAGTGCGTCGTCTGCCCTCAAGAACATAAGGCGTGAGATGAGCAGCAAAAACGCCATGATCAAATCACGTCTCAGCAAAATAGTTACATCAGGTTCTGCTAAGACTCATCTTTCTGACGCGATCGTAACCATGAGAAACGGCCGTTATGTGATCCCGGTAAAGCGCGAATACATAAGCCTTTTTCCGGGGATGGTACACGATCAGTCATCGACAGGTGCAACACTTTTTGTGGAACCTCAGTCTGTGGTCAATCTGAACAACGAACTCAAACAGCTCGAGATGGAAGAGCAGGCGGAGATCACCAGGATACTCGAAGCCTTCAGCAGCAGGGTCGGAGAGCATGTTTATACGCTCGCTAATGATCAGAAACTGCTTTCCGATCTCGATTTTATAAGCGCAAAAGGCAGGCTGTCTCTTGAAATGGACGGCAGAGAGCCTTTGCTGAATGATGAATACAAGATCGATATCAAGATGGGGCGGCACCCACTCATAAATAAGGATAAGGTAGTTCCTATCAATGTTGAGCTCGGGTATGATTTCACAACACTTCTGATCACAGGACCGAACACAGGCGGCAAGACAGTCACACTCAAGACAATAGGGCTCCTGTGTCTTATGGCACAGGCAGGGCTTCACATACCGGCAGATGAAAACAGCAGCATGCCTGTGCTCAGAGATATATTCGCGGATATCGGAGATGAGCAGAGCATAGAGCAGAGCCTTTCGACATTCTCATCTCATATGAAAAATATAATAGGGATATTTGAGGAGGCAGGAGACGGATGTCTGGTGCTCCTCGATGAGCTTGGAGCGGGCACAGATCCTCTTGAAGGAGCGGCGCTTGCTGTTGCGGAGCTCGAACGTCTCAAAGAAAACGGCGCGCTCATCGCCGCCACAACTCATTATACCGAACTCAAAAAATATGCTCTTTCGACTCCGGGAGTCGAGAACGCTTCGATGGAATTCGATGTAGAGACTCTTTCACCTACATATAAGCTGAGAGTGGGGCTTCCAGGCAGATCCAACGCCTTTGAGATATCCGAAAAACTCGGACTGGACAAATCTATCATCGAAAGAGCCGCGGAATTGATGGGGGAAGAGCAGCTTGAATTTGAGGAAGCTGTTTCCAGAGTCGAAGCCGATCAGGCCAAGGCGGAAGCCAAGCTTGCTGAGGCAGGCAAAGAGAGAGAGGCCGCCAGAGTCCAGCTGACAGAGGCAGAGAAAGAACTCGCGAGCGCGAAGGAAGAAGCCGCTAAGATAATCGAAGAAGCAAGATCAAAAGCCGGCGAGATGCTCAGAAACGCGGAGACTACCATAGATGAGATCGCGGCGGATCTTAAGAGCGTAAAGAACAGAAACTACAACGACGGACATATAGCCGGAGGAGCAGCCGACAGCAGAAGACGCCTTCGTGAAGCCGGGAAGGAACTGAGCAAAACAAAGGCTCCGAAGCCTCAGGTAAAACAGACCGGAAAGGCTGTCGATCCAGAAGATGTGACGATCGGCATGAGAGTCAAACACACAGGACTTGATCAGACCGGAGAAGTTGAGAGCCTTCCTGATGCTAAGGGCAATCTCAGGATAAGGCTCGGCTCCATAAGAATGGATGCCAATATAAAGGATCTGGTAATGGCTGAGTCCGAAGCAAAAGGCCATAAGGAAAAGAACAGGTCGAAATACGGCAATCTTTCTATGGGGAAAGCTAAATCAGTAAGTCCCGAAATAAACCTTATAGGTATGAATCTCGATGATGCCATCGACAGGATGAACAAGTACATCGATGATGCCTTCCTTGCCGGTCTTAAGAGCGTGCATATCATACACGGCAGAGGATCCGGTATTCTTAGAAAGGGCCTCAGAAGTGAGTTAAGGCGCAATAAACACGTTGAATCATACAAGGCTGCCCCGTACAATGAAGGAGGCGAGGGTTGCACTATAGCGACTCTGGTAGAGAAGAACTGAAATAAGGATACAGGACTGGAATGTATATAGTCAGCAGATGCCTTCTTGGTTTTGATTGTAAATATGATGGCGGAAATAATAAAAATGACGCCGTTATTGAGTTCTGTAAAACTCATGACTATGTTACAATATGCCCTGAGACATCAGGCGGGCTTGAAAGCCCAAGGCCGCCCGCGGAGATCGTAAGAAAGCCGAGAGGGGAAGTCCGAGTAATAAACTGCGAAGGACAAGATGTGACACATCAGTTCACTGCCGGCGCTGAGATATCGGTCGAAGAGGTGCTGAAGGAACTCTCAACACGAGGGCATGGCACACGTATAGAGGGCGCGATATTGAAAGCTAACAGTCCTTCGTGCGGATCCGGCGTTATATATGACGGTACGTTTACCGGAAACAAAATCAAAGGATACGGTGTCTTTACAGCATTGCTTTTGAAGGCAATGGAGAAAGAAAGAAATGCTACAGGAGACTTAGTTCCTCACTGCGCGTTCGGCGAATATTTTACGATCGTGGATGAGAACGGGATATCAAAACTGGTTAACAAATAATTATTATTCGACATAAAGGGGATATTAATGACAGATTATAAGGAATTCATAGCAGACGCTATATATGATGAGAGCCTTGGCCTCAGCAAAGAGGAAATAAAGGGATGGATAGAGATCCCGGCAGACGAGTCCATGGGTGACTACGCTTTTCCGTGCTTCAGGCTTGCGAAGGCGCTTCGCAAGGCCCCGCCGCTCATCGCGGCGGACATCGCCGAGCGTGTCGGCGATGCTGAAGCATTCGCAAAGGTCCAAAACGTTAATGCCTACGTCAACTTCTTTATCGACAGGGCATATTTCGCTAAAGAACTGATAAACGATGTCAATCAGGCAGGCGCTTCATACGGAAGGTCCAACGTCGGACAAGGCCGCAAGGTGATAGTGGAGTATTCATCCCCAAATATTGCCAAGCCTTTCCACATCGGTCATATCAGAAGTACTGTTATCGGTAACGCCATCTATAAGCTTTATGACGCTACCGGATACGATACATTCCGCATCAACCATCTCGGAGACTACGGTACTCAGTTCGGTAAGATGATCGTTGCCTACAGGAAATGGGGAAGCGAAGAAGAGCTCGCAAAAGAGCCTATCAAATCGCTGCTCGGTTACTATACCAAGTTCCACGAAGAAGCAGAAAAACATCCTGAACTCAACGACGAGGCCAGAGAGACATTCGTTAAACTCGAGGCGGGTGAGCCGGAAGAACTCGAACTCTGGGAGAAGTTCAGAAAACTCAGCCTTGAGGAATTCAACCGCGTATATGGAATGCTCGGAATAGAATTCGACAGCTACAATGGTGAAAGCTTCTACTCCGACAAGATGGAGAGATTTGTAGACGAGCTCAAAGAAAAGGGCCTTCTTGTACAGTCTCAGGGAGCTCAGATCGTTGACCTTGAAGAGTACGGACTCGGCGCCGCTATGATCAAGAAATCCGACGGCTCCACACTTTACGTAACCAGAGACATCGCTGCTGCGGTCTACAGAAAAGAGACCTATGATTTTTATAAATGCATATATGTAGTTGCTTCGCAGCAGAATCTTCACTTCAAACAGTGGAAGAAAGTGCTCGAACTCATGGGATATGAATGGGAGAAGGACTGCATCCACGTACCATTCGGACTTGTAAGCCTCTCTGACGGAGACGATATCAAGATGATGTCGACACGCGAAGGCAGAGTCGTTTTCCTTGAGGACGTTCTGAACACTGCTGTCGAAAAGACAAAAGAGATCATGCTCGAGAAAGAGGCTTCCGGAATAGATGTTGATGAAGTCGCGAAGGAAGTAGGTATCGGCGCGGTGATATTCCAGGAACTCTCAAACAACAGGATAAAAGACTACGTATTCAGCTGGGACAAAGTGCTTAATTTCGACGGAGAAACAGGTCCATATGTGCAGTACACCCACGCAAGGGCTTCGAGCGTTCTCAGAAAGGCAGAAGCTGAGGGTGCGGATCTGAGCAAGACCGAGAAATTCGATGCCAAATATCTTGAGAGTGACAGCGCCTATACGCTTGCAAAGCTTATCTACAGAGTGCCTGATGTAGTTGTTGAGGCAACAGACAAGTACGAGCCTTCTATTCTTACGCGCCACCTTGTCGATATCGCTCAGGCATTCAACAAGTTCTATCACGACGAGCATATTCTTGTTGATAACGAAGATGAAAAATACGCTAAGCTCGCGCTTGTAAAAGCGTCAAAGACAGTCATTGCTAATTGCCTTGGCCTTCTTGGCATCAAGGCGCCTGAACGCATGTGATCTGTTACGTAGACAGAGCCTTCAGAGGAAAGGGTATATATCATGAAACTACTATTGACTACAACCAAATCGGATAATAAGCGCACCGATCTGGCGATGAAGTATCTGTACAGCGTAGTCGCGGATTCTCCTCTGGATGTCACGCTCAAGACATATGAGCGCGGCGCAAAGTATATGGAAATGTATGAGGAGATAGCGGGCAGCCAGTACAACATCGTATATTTTCACTGCGATGAATACAATGTAGGCAAACTCCTGCATGTAGCTGAGATGGTCAAAAAAGCTATACCGAGCATAGCTATCATCTTCGGCGGTATGGAAGTGTCATTTGCGACTCGTATGTTTATGAAAGACAATCCTCAGGTCGATTATGTGATCAGAGGTGAAGGTGAGAGGGTGCTCTTTAGCTTCATCAAGTCGATCATGGAATATGAATATGATTTCGAAAACATCGCCGGTCTTGCGTATAGAGAAGACGATGCTGTAGTGGTCAATCCGTTTGACGCGCCTATCGACATGGAATCGCTGCCTTTCCCTTATGAGAGATTCGAAGCCGGAAAAGGCACAGTCTATTATGAGAGCATCAGAGGTACATCGGACAGATCTGCCTACGCTCAGTATCTGCCTGACGCGAGAGTAAGGACACTTTCTCTTGGCAGGATATGCACAGAGATAAGGTATTTCCTCGCGTGCGAAGTAGAAAAAGTAGTGTTCCTCGACAGATGGTTCAACTACAACAGCGAGAGGGCATATCGCATATTTGAGTACATTATCCATAATGACAACGGCTTCACATCATTTGAATTCAATATCAATGGAGATGATCTCGACGAAGAGACCCTGAGACTGCTTTCCGAGGCAAGGAATGGTCAAATAATTCTTAACGTAGATCTCGCAAGCACCAATTCTGAAGTACTTGCAACGATCGGCAGGAATGAGAACGTCTACAGGCTTATGTACAACATCACAAAGCTCATTCAAAACGGCAATGTGAAGACTAACATAAGCGTCAGAACAGGACTTCCGATGGAGAGCGAAGAGATGTTCGCCCGTTCATTCAACAAGGCATACGGCATGGCTGAGGGAATGCCTGTGCACATTGAAGACATACATCTCGGTAAGGGCACGAGACTCAGAGAAGAAGCCGGCAGATTCGGATATATTTACTCCGATGAAGCGCCTTATGATGTGATAGCGACCGGATATTTGAACGCCGAAGAACTATTAAAGCTGAGATCCATCTCAAAGACAGTGGAGGCTTACATTGGTGACGGAGGCTTCAAAAACTCCATCCCTAAGATGCTGAACGATACCGGACTCAAGCCATATGAGTTGTTCAGAAGTCTTTCATCTTACATAAAAAGAAACAGACTCGGCGGAAAGTTGAAAAAGAAAGAGCATCTCGCCAGGATACTCTATTCATTCGCAGGGGGGCTTTATGATGAGCTCTCAGATGCGATCAAGCTCGATGTTCTTAAAGAAGTGATCTACACTGAGCTAGAAGGACAGCTTTCCGAAGAAGCTATGAGAAAATTTGACAGGAAAGGCTGGGATATCGGTATCAAGGCCGTTGAAGAGGCCGCTGAGGAAGAAGAATCCGATACAGAGGAGATATAGATTTGGCAGAGCAGAACACTGACAGGATCAGTAAATACCTGACACCGAGGCTTCAGGAGATGGTTTTCAACGAACTGTCTCCTGATTATCTTGCAAGGAGTGGGGCAGTAGAGATACTCGGAGGAGTGCCTGTCCCGGTCGGCTACGAAGGAAGCGAAGCAAGCGGTGGCATAGACATAAAAAGCATCGTGATCAACATGGCGAGGGTCATCGGAGGCGATCCGGCTTTTTTGTACGCTAAAAATTATTCAGATTTTATCAGTCACGCTGCCGGAGGCGACAACGAAGGAGCGGCTCTGATGCTTGTGTCTGAAGGCGCGAAGTCTGCGGATCAAGGTGACCTTGAAGACTCTTGTATGCTCATGAGAGCGGCTCTCAGAATATCTCCTGAGTGCAGACAGGCTCTCTATCTCTACGGAAGAGCGTGCAAGGAAATATATGAGACAGAGCCGGAACTTGCTGACGATGGTATGGGTGATGAAGAAAAGATCGGTCTGTTCAAAGCCGAGTCGATCGAAACCTTCGAACTTCTCACTATGATACATCCTGACTTTGCCATGGGTTATTATTTCCTGGGCTACGGATATCTGAATATGGGTCTTTATCTTAAAGCACAGCTCACCTGGAAGGATTTCCTGGAACATTCGTCCGGAAGTGAACTTGAAACGAGCGAGATGGACGATGATACACTTCTTGCTCTCAGAGATGAGGTGAGTGGCCTGGTAGATGAGCTTTCAGGCCCTGTCGAGATCGAAAAGGGCTGCAATATGGTGATGAGCGGAGATTATCAGGGCGGAAGGTCAGTCCTCAGCGAATACCGTGAAGGAAAATATTCCGAGTGGTGGCCTCTCTGGTACTATCTTGGCGTGGCTGAATCGGCTCTTGGAAACAGCAGCGAAGCGATAGAGTGCTACAAAAAGGTGCTTACACTTTCACCTAGCAACACAGACGCGATGGAAGAACTCGCTTCGATCTATGCTTTGACAGGCGATGAAGAGAATGCTGCCAAGTACAGGGAGAAGATCCACATCATCAGAGACAACGTTTACGGCTAAGCCTGATCATGTATCGAAAACTATATTGAAAAAGACAAAATTGTGTGTTGACAATGCACACATGCTACACTATAATAATCAAGTCGCAATTAACGAATGCGCCTCGATAGCTCAATGGTAGAGCACCCGGCTGTTAACCGGTAGGTTGTAGGTTCGAGTCCTACTCGAGGCGCCATTTTATACGATAAGCCGGAGTGGTGGAATTGGTAGACACCCGGGACTTAAAATCCTGTGGGTAGTGATACCCGTACCGGTTCGAGTCCGGTCTCCGGTACCACTACAAAAGCATAATAAAATGACGCGGGGTAGAGCAGTTGGTAGCTCGTCGGGCTCATAACCCGGAGGTCGGGAGTTCAAGTCTCCCCCCCGCAACCATGTGACTCTGCAAAGCAGAGTCTTTTTCTTTTACGGGGAGACTTTCACTCCCAAGGGAGTTTCCCTAAAGGGACTTGGCGCTGCGCGCCGGCGCAAGTCCCCCCCCCCGCAACCAAATGAATCGGAGTCGGAATTGTGAACTACACAATTCCGACTCCTTTTGTTTTGCGGCTTGGTTAAAGAATGTTGGACTCTGTTAAGAATGTTGGGGTGGACGATACTCCAAGAATTTCAGAGCCTCTTTATTTTAGAAAAATCATTGTTTCTTTACTGGCTCCTACAGGAGTAAAGGAATTCTGCGAGAAACTCGTTTAGTAGTATTTCCGTCTCACCAATTCCTCATCGTATTCGTCGTCGGTTCCGGGCCGGAGTGTTCTTCTTACTTCTCCGGTCGATTCGAAACCGGCAGACTCGTAGAGCGAGGCGCCTGTATCGTTGTCCATATAATGCATCAGTTCGACAAATGCCGCGGTGGGATATTGTTCCCTGAAATAATCTAAAGCGGCGGTCATGGACTGTCTTCCAAGACCTTTTCCTTGCTCACTTTCATCCAGCATCAGCCGTTTGAAATAGATATAGTCTTTGCCTCCGGAGTGGATCTCGTGCTTTCCTTCGCCGGGACCCATCTGACGCTCCACCCCATATGGCTGGAAATAGTACAGCATGAAACCGATCAGTTTATCATCATTATAGATCGCTCTCGGTTCGAGATAGTCGAAAACTTTCGCTTCAGCCAGTGAATACAAATTGTTTTCCAGAAAGCCAATCTGGTCAGCTCTAAGCTGTAAATTGATTACTTCTTCAAAGTTGTCCGGCGTAACTTTTTCAAAATGGATCATTTCAATACTCCTACTTTGTTCTGCAAATGAATCATGACTCTATTTTTTGATTTTTTCCATTTCTTCTACGCAGGCATAGATGGTTTTGTTCTCAAAGGACGCGGTCCACTTGGTTCCCATGTTAAAGAGCAGGGCATATGGCAGAATATCCATGCCGTAACCGGGATCTTCCTGTGACAGCAGCTTCAGCTGATCCCATTCAGCAGTTTCTATGAAATCCCTGAATCCAAGGATCTGGCCGTAGAGACGGTTGTTGACCCGGCGCTCCATGAACAGGATGCATGGGATGCAGATAAGAAAGCAGATCGCAAATTGACATATGAACATCGGACTGGTATGCTTCGCCAGCAGAAGGAGATGCGCCGCCAGGCTACCCGCAATAAATACAGTGCCGCAGATCGCTTCGAATCGATCATGCTTAGAGCGAAAGCCCAGGGCTCCATTCTGAAGAAGAGTCAGACCTGTGAACAGGATCACTCCCAGCAGGAAGGAAATCAAAACTCCCACATCTACTGTGACTTCGATGACAAAAACGGAGATGATGAGGATCGCCATCGCGGTAAGAGTCACAGACATAGAGTCATCTTGCACCACAGCATTATTCACTGTGAATCTTTCACTGACCTTATCACACAGTTCTCCCTTATGATCACTGACTTTCGAAGGGAACTGATCCAGCCATACAAGATCGGAAGAGGCAAAAAGATTGTGGAAGAGGAAGGTATCGTGCGCCGAAGCATTGTCCGGTAGCATTCCAGTTCGGAGCATACCGATTCGGTCGTCGTCATTCCTGACCGTAAGAAGCCCCTTTGATACCCAGTATAAAAGCTGGGCATAGATCCCCCGATCCGATATGGTGGCGATCTGGGCATACTCCATTTCCAGCGGGTCAAGTCCCTCCGGAGGACGGGTAGTGATCGTAGATATTGTTTTTTTATCTCTTCCGAAGATGAGCCACAGAATAATCAATAAGATCGCGCATCCCGGCATAACGAACCATATCCACATATCTGTCCCTCCAAAATCTTCGTGCGCTTCGTTGTTTTCATTGCGAATTTTCCTCTAATTCATTCGCATCATTACGCATATATTTTATCATTGCTGGGTTCTGATTGATAGGAATTTGCACCGGAAGTGAAGCGATGATATCCTTTGTAGGAAGAGAATGTTCAAGAACTAATTGACGCCGGCGATTCGATAGAATGCGAATACTGGTTCACGGTGGACGCATCTCAGCCTGTGACCATACAGATACTTAACCCGGACGGAGAAGATACGGTCATGGCTGAGCTGACATTCCCTAGTTCTGAGACATAGCCTGTCTGAGCGCTTTACTCAGCTGATCGGGGCATGATGTGTCCTTGAAACCGCAAGTGGTGCCCTCAAGTCTTTCTATAACATCGGAGGCTTTCATTCCCTTGATCAGTTTTGATATACCTTTCAGATTGCCGTCACATCCGCCTGTGAAAGTCACGTCTTTGATGGTATCGCCTTCAAGCTCGATATCGATCATAAAAGAGCATACGCCCTGCGGATAGAATGTGAATTTTGTACTCATTTTTTGTTCCTTTCGTACTTTTCTGAGTCAGAATTGTAGCTTTAATCGATGGATCGTGTCAACGGCTAAATACTTAACTGTCAAAGAAGAAAGAGAGATTGTGATCACCGATGACAGAAACTATAGAACAACTAAAGAATAGAAGATCTGTGAGGGTGTTTGAGGATAGAGGCATAGATGAGGAGTGTGTGATTGCGATACTCGACGCCGCATGCCAGGCACCGACTGCGGGCAATCAGCAGCTCTACACCATTATTCGAGTGACAGACCCTGAGCTGCTTGAGAGACTCAGTGAATCCTGCGATCATCAGCCATTCATAAAAGAAGGCAAGCTGGTGCTTGTATTCTGCGCGGATTGTCTCAAATGGCAGAAGGCCTACGAGTATGCCGGATGCGTTCCGAGAAAGCCGGGCGCCGGAGACATGTTACTGGCTGTGACAGATGCTGCGATAGCCGCCCAGAATGCCGTGACTGCCGCGGAGTCTCTCGGTATCGGATCATGTTATATAGGCGATATTCTTGAAAACTGCGAAGAGCAAAGAGACATACTCGGCATCCCTGAATATGTCGTTCCCGCTGTGATGCTTGTATTCGGCTATCCGACAGAACAACAGAAGAGGAGGGAGAAGCCCGCAAGGTCGGATCTTGATTTTATCGTGAGCGAGAACAAATATCCTGAGATGGATGCGAATTATATAAGGGGAATGCTAGGACCAAAGACGGGGAGCCGGGACTATGATGCCTGGATCAAAGCATTCTTTAAGAGAAAGTACGATTCTGACTTTTCACGCGAGATGACGCGTTCTGTAGAAAAATATATGGAACAGTTCAGATAACACATAAAGAGGAGGAAGATCATGGAAGCAAGCGTATCTAATTTTGAGCATATGGTTTCGACTCTTTCGGATTCGGCCATAAATATGGGACTCAGGATATTGGCGGCGCTGGTGATATATATCATCGGCAGATTCATTATCAACAAGCTCGTTAAGGGACTACACAAACTCAAGAGTTTTGAAAAGATAGATGAGACGGCACGTGGTTATATCATTGCCTTCATAAAGGCAGTCCTGTATACGGTGCTTATCGTATGTATCGTGGCACAGCTTGGAGTAGCGATGTCATCCGTCGTGGCTCTTCTGGCAACGGCGGGAGCCGCCATAGGATTGGCTCTTCAGGGATCTCTCGCAAACTTTGCCGGAGGGCTGATGCTTCTCATATTCAGACCGTTTAAAGTTGGAGACTATATAATCTCCGGAGATAATAAAGGCTATGTGCAGAGCATAAGTCTTGTGTATACGAAACTTCTTACCTTCGATAATGCTACCATTATGATCCCAAACGGGACTCTGATGAATTCCAATATAGTTAACGCAACTGTCGAGGAGACAAGGCGCGTTGATCTCAGCTTCGACATCTCGGGTGCTGAGCCTTCAGATAAAGTAAGATCTGTTATCCTTGATGCGGTCGGTAAATACAGCGAAGTGCTTTCAGACCCGGCGCCGGTGGTCGTAGCTGCTGATACTATTCCTGACGGCATCACTTACGCTGTAAGGGTGTGGGTCAACACCCCGGATTACTGGCCTGTATATGAAGGACTGACAGAAGATATCCCTGCGGCTCTTAACAAAGCGGGTATCGCGAGACCATCCATGCCGGTACGCATCGCCCAATAATCCATTGACCATTTATGTTGCATAGACTAAAATATTATCGTTAATTGTCGTAAATATTTCTGATGAGAAAGAGGTGAATCATGGGTATATTTGATAAGCTGACAGGCAAAGACAAAGACGAAGCAAAGAAAGCAGTAGAAGAAAAAGCTGTAGAGGTAAAGGAAAAAGCTAAAACAGCAGCAGAGCTTGCTAAAGAACAGGCAGATGCGGCTAAGAAGGCTGCTGAGGAAAAGCTCGCAGCAGAAAAAGCTGCTGCAGAAAAGGCAGCTGCAGAAGCTAAAAAGAAAGCCGAAGAGGATCTCAAGCTCGCTCAGGCTAAACTCGAAGAAAAGAAGGCAGCAAACAAAGGATTCAAGCTCGATGTTGACGGCCAGTTCGGACCTAAGTCCATCAAAGCTATCCAGCATGTGCTCGGATGCAAAGAGGACGGTATCCTCGGACCAGAGACTGTAAAGGCTATCCAGAAGAAAGTAGGCGCTGACGCAGACGGCCTTTGGGGCGAAGGCACATCCAAGGCTCTCCAGAAATTCCTCGGAGTTACTGTAGACGGAGTTGCGGGTCCTGAAACATACAAAGCATTACAGAAATGGATCAATAAGGAGCTCGGATTCTAAAAAGTGGCAGACACTGATAAGAAAAGAGTAGTAATAGGGCTATCGGGCGGTGTAGACAGCTCGGTAGCCGCTTATTTACTGAAGGAAAGCGGCTATCAGGTGATAGGCGTGACCCTCAGGACGTGGCAGGCAGATAGCGGAGCCTACAGCCGTTGCTGCGAGATTTCTGATGCAAGAAAAACAGCTGACCAGCTTGGTATACCATTCTATAACATAAACAGCCTGCCCGAATTCGAAGAGCATGTAACCGGGCCGTTTATGGAAGCATATCTGAAAGGTACTACTCCTAATCCCTGCGTTGACTGCAACCGCTATGTCAAATGGGAAGGGCTGCTTAAGTTTGCAGACGAGATAAACGCCGGGTACGTAGCGACCGGGCATTACGCTCGTGTGATAAAGACGGATACCGGCAGGTACACAGTAGAACAGGCAAAGACAGCCAGAAAAGATCAGACATATATGCTGTATCGGCTTACACAGGATCAGCTCGCCCGCACACTGATGCCGCTGGCCGATTACACAAAGGATGAAGTGAGGAAGATCGCCGAGGAACAAGGTCTTGTTACTGCCGCAAAAAAAGATTCCCAGGAAATATGTTTTGTGCTTGACGGAGGCTATGCCGAGTATATAGACTCTCACACGGAAGACAGGATGCCGCCGCCGGGCGATTTTGTGGATACAGAAGGCAATGTGCTCGGTAGACACAAGGGTATAGTGCATTACACTGTCGGCCAGAGAAAAGGCCTTGGATTGGCTCTGGGATATCCGGCATATGTAAAGCAGATAGATGCTCTGAATAACAGAGTGATAATAGGCGATAAGTCTTCTGTCTATGAGAAGGAAATCATTTGCAGGGATCTGAACTTCCTGTCTATAGAGGATATCCCTCATGGGGAGAGCATAGACGCCTTTGTAAAGATCAGATATCACCATGAAGCTGCTCCCGCTGTAATAACAAGAACAGACAACGAGTTTGTCAGGATAAGCTTTGATGAGCCTGTCAAAGCTCCGGCACCTGGGCAGTCCGCGGTATTTTACGACAAAGATATGAGAGTTATCGGCGGTGGGATCATCGCCGTAAAATAATAACAGGGAAGGTGTTTTAATAGTGGATATTTACAAAGAGATCGAATTAGAAGATTGCCCATACTGCGGTGGAGCAGGGCTCCTGGATGACGGAAACGGATGGTGCTGGACAGTCACATGCATGGATTGCGGCTCTCAGACAGGAGAATTCCCTTTTGACAATGAAGAAGAGAGGAAAGAGGCCGCAAAAAGCGCTGCAAGGGTATGGAATCTCGGCAAAGTAATAAGATCTGATCTTGGCGAATAATTAGTCAAAAAAAGCGTTGAGATTGTGTTTGCCTAGTGCTAAAATTTCGGGGATGATTAAACGAGATCAAAAGAAAATACATAGTCAGGTGACTATTTGAAAGGAGATTATTTAAAATGAGAGTAGCAATCAATGGATTCGGACGTATCGGAAGACTGTCGTTCAGAAAGCTCTACAAAGATCCGGAAGTAGAGATCGTAGCCATCAACGACCTTACAAGCCCACACATGCTGGCTTATCTTCTGAGAAATGACAGCGTTCAGAAAAGATTCGACGCAGTAGTTGAAGAGGCCGAAGACGGTATCGTAGTAGACGGCAAAAAGTTCCCTGTATACGCAGAGGCAGACGCAAGCAAACTTCCTTGGAAGGATCTTGATATCGACGTTGTACTCGAGTGCACAGGTTTCTATACATCTAAGGCAAAGAGCCAGGCTCATATCGATGCCGGCGCAAAGAAGGTACTCATCTCCGCTCCTGCGGGCAACGACCTTCCTACGATCGTATATAACGTTAACCACGAGACACTGACAAAGGATGACAACATCATCTCCGGAGCTTCCTGCACAACAAACTGCCTCGCTCCTATGGCTAAGGCACTCGCAGGTTACAGAGAGCTCAGAACAGGATTCATGACAACTATCCACGCTTACACAGGTGACCAGATGATCCTCGACGGACCACACAAGAAAGGTGACCTCAGAAGAGCAAGAGCCGGTGCCATCAACATCGTACCTAACAGCACAGGCGCAGCTAAAGCTATCGGTCTGGTTATCCCGGAACTCGCTGGCAAGCTGATCGGTTCCGCTCAGAGAGTACCTGTTCCATCAGGTTCCATCACGATCCTCGACGCAACACTCAAGGATATGTCCGATACAGTATCCGTTGAGGGAATCAACGAGGCTATGAAGAATGCTGTAGACGAGTCCTTCGGATACACAGAAGAAGAGATCGTATCCAGTGACGTTATCGGTATGGAATATGGTTCACTCTTCGACGCGACTCAGACTCTCGCTCAGCAGTGCGGAACTCATATCTTCGAGGTAAGAGTCGTATCCTGGTATGATAACGAGATGAGCTATGTAAGCCAGCTCTGCAGAACACTTAAGTATCTCGGAACACTTATCTAGTTTTGCGCTTGATATGATACAAAACTCCGGCAAGTATGTCGGAGTTTTTTAATGTAAATAATGTATAATTAATGTGTATTACATTATTAAGGAGAGTTTATAAATGGCATATAACGGTTGGGCAATAGATGAATACCTCGATGCTGACGCGGTAAACGCCAGCCTCGACGAACTGAAGAGAGGGCCTGTATACGGTGTGAAAGCCGAAGCCCTCGATGATTATGTTAAGAACTATTTTGAAACAAAATGCAAGGGCTCAAAAGCTCTTACGGATGAAGCGAAAAAGTATATACCGGGCGGAGTACAGCACAACCTCGCATTCAATTATCCTTTCCCGCTTGCGATGGCTAAAGCAGAAGGCGCGTATCTCTATGATGTAGACGGAAACAGATACTACGATCTGCTCCAGGCCGGCGGACCTACAATACTCGGCAGCAATGATCCTGTCGTGAAGGCAGCCGCTATTGAGATAATAGAGGAGTGCGGTCCGTCAACAGGCCTCTTCCATGAGTACGAACTCAAACTGGCGAAGAAGATATCCGAGTGCGTTCCAAGCGTAGAGAAATTCAGGATGCTCGGATCCGGTACAGAAGCCGATATGGTGGCAGCCAGAATAGCAAGGCTCAAGACAGGTCACAAGAACCTCCTCAAGATGGGCGGAGCATATCACGGATGGAGCGATCAGCTGGCATATGGTATCAGAATACCGGGCACCAAAGGCATACAGTCGAGAGGAATTCCAAACTACGTATTCAGACATACGGATGAATTCTTCCCTGGAGATCTTGAAGATCTTGAAAGGAAGCTTAGAAGAAATAAACTTGACGGTGGCACCGCTGCCGTATTTATCGAGGCTATAGGTCCTGAGAGCGGCACACGCCCTGTGACAAAGGCATTCGTAAGAGGCTGCGAGAGGCTGGCGCATGAGTATGGCGCGCTTCTCGTTTGCGATGAAGTGGTCACAGGATTCAGGATCGGACTCGGCGGAGCCCAGGGCTACTACGGTATCGATCCTGATCTTACTGTATTTGGCAAGATCATCGCGGGAGGCTATCCGGGAGCCGGAGGTATCGGAGGCCACGCTGACTGCATGGCGCATCTGGGCGCGGGGCTCGATAAGTCGGGAAAGAAGGTCAAGAAAGCTCTTTGCGGCGGCACTATGGCAGCAACTCCTATCTCATGCGTTGCGGGTTACACAGCCATCTGTGAGATAGAAAAAAGAAACGCCTGTGAGCATGCAGGACGCATGGGAGACAGGCTGACTAAAGGACTTCAGGAAAGCATAAAGAGACACAATCTCCCGTTTATAGCGTTCAATCAGGGCTCCATATGCCATCTCGACAGTGTCGGAACTATGCAGTACGCGATCGACTGGAAGAAACCATGGGAACTCCCTATGATACTGAAGGAGACAGGCCGCAGGCAGACAGAAATGGAACATATCGGAGCAGCTTATATGGCAGAAGGCATAGTGACGCTTGCCGGCTCAAGGCTATACACAAGCGCGGCCTATACAGAAGAAATGATCGATGATGTGATCGCCCGTTTTGACAGAGTATTCGATAATTGTGAGTTACTCGACAAATAGAAAGCGCATGGAGGTAAACATGTACTACAGCGAAGATGAAGCGAGAAAACTGGTTATTGAGGCGGGTCATAAGCTTTTAGAGAGCAAGCTCATAGCCAGAACATGGGGCAACATCAGTGCCAGAATAAGCGCTGATGAGTTCGTTATCACTCCAAGCGGCAGAGCTTATGACAGCATAGGGCCTTCCGATCTTGTTATTGTCAAAGTCAAAGATGCTTCGTACGAAGGGGATGTGAAGCCGTCCAGCGAAAAGGGAGCACACGCGGCGGCATATGCACTGCGAAATGAAGTGAACTTTATCATCCATACACACCAGTATTACGCGTCAGCCGTGGCAGCTGAATGCAGAGACACCGATTTCGCTCCTTGCGCAGGATATGGCATGCCGGGAACCGACAAATTGAAGAGGAATCTGGAGAAATCGATAAAGGATAATCCGGGAAATAGAGAATTCCTTATGGCGAGGCACGGCGCGATCATCCTGGGCGAGGGATTTGACGATGCTTTCAGACGCGCGTCTGAGCTTGAGGACAAATGCAAAGAACTTGTCGAGGCAAGGGTCCCGAGCCACGACTTCACGTTCATAGAAGATTTCGATGCTTCGCAGGTGAACATTTCAGCACTTCCTTTTGTAAAGGTCGTATCCGATCCGTATATCCTGGAATGCTGCAAAGCCGGCATGACAGTAGGGCCTTATGTAGACGATTTTGCTCAGATAGTAGGGCCTGATATGCAGGTGGTAGATAATGATCCATGGATGGCGGAAAGGGCGCTTCTTGGCTATTCAGTTACTAAGCCTCCAAAACTCATATCAAATATGCCGATGACAGGAGTGCTTCCTCGGATGGGAGGTCAGCAGGCAGTTCTCAACAGTCTCATTGGAAGGAATGCGGTCCTTGTAAAGGGAGTAGGCGCTATTTGTGCCGGAAAGACGGAAAAAGATGCCGAGGCGATAGGTATTATAGTCAGCAAGAATTGCTGCGCCGCCTGCTACGTGAGAAATGAGAAGCCGCTTTCGACTATAGACGCAAGGATCCAAAGGATCGGCTATCTGACAAGCTACTCTAAAAAGATAGAAGCATAAAGGTTATCGGAAAAGGGAGAAACGATGGGCGAATTTATATTGGCGTATGATATCGGTACTACAGGAGTAAAGACTTGTCTCTTCGAAGTAGGTAATAAGATCGATCTGGTAGCCTATGCCTCAAGAGGATATGGCTTATACATATTGGACAATGGCGGCGCGGAGCAAGACCCTGAAGAGTGGTGGAAAGGCATGGCGGAAAGCACGGCTGAAGTGCTTGACAGTGCAAAGCATGTAAAGCCTGAAATGATATCCGGCATAGCGTTCTGTTCACAAATGCAGGGCCTTGTGCTTGTAGACAAAGACGGCAATGCTCTGAGACGCCCTATGAGTTATATGGATCAGAGGGCTACCAAGGAGATAAAAGAAGGCATGGCTAACGGCGTCCAGATAGCCGGAGCCAATGTCGCCAAACTTATGCCAAGCCTCAGGATCACAGGTGCTGTCGCAGGCAGTGTCAAAGACCCGGTATGGAAGTATAAATGGGTCGAAGCCAATGAGCCTGAGATATTTTCAAAAACATATAAGTGGCTTGACGTAAAGGATTATCTTATACTTCGCTGCACCGGCAATTTCACGGCTACTGAAGATTGCGCCTTCGGGACTTTCCTCTACGACATACGGCCGGAGACCAGAGGCTGGAGCGAAGAGATGTGCAATATCCTCGGTGTGAACAGGGAACGCTTGCCTGACATCATAAAATCAACTGACATTGCCGGGCAGCTCAGCGCGAAGGCAGCAACAGACCTTGGCCTTGTGGAGGGAACGCCTGTATTCGGCAGTGGAGGAGATGCCTCTCTCATAGGAGTCGGTGCAGGAGCAGTCGAATTAGGAGATACGCATATCTACAGCGGTACATCGGGCTGGGTAGGAACTATCACAAAGAAACCTGTTACTGATGTTACGTCTATGATCGCGGCGATGCCGGGAGCGGATCCCACAAAATATGTATACTTCGCAGAGATGGAGACTGCAGGCAAATGCCTTGAATGGGTGAGAGATCACCTGGCCAAGGATGAGATAGGAGTTTATATAAACAAGGAAGGCATTTCTCCTGATTATGAAGAGAGGAGCAGCAGCCTGTACTCTTATATGATGGACGTCATAAAAGACGTAGAGCCGGGCTCCGGCGGAGTGATATTCGCGCCGTGGCTCCACGGCAACAGATGTCCGTTCGAAGACCCTGCTGCTAAAGGCGTGTTCGTGGGAATAGGGCTGGAAACCGGCAAGACCGAGCTGATACATGCTGTTCTGGAAGGAGTTTTCTATCATCTGAGGTGGATGCTCGAATCTCAAAGCAAGAGAGTGAAAACTTCGAAGACTATCCGTTTTGTCGGCGGAGGCGCTCTTTCGGATGTATCTTGCCAGATGCTGGCGGATATAATCGGACGTACCATTGAGACTGTTGCTTATCCGCAGAATGTTGGCTCTGTAGGAGCTTGTGCTGTCGCTGCGGTAGGGCTTGGGCTTATACCATCGATAGACTCTATCAAAAACTACGTGCAGGTATCCAAGACTTTTGTTCCTAACAAAGGCAAACACGACGCATACAATCCGTATTTCAAAGCATTCAAGAAACTGTACTCCGCCAATAAAGGCCTGTTCGCTCAGTTGGCGAAGACATCAAAGTGAAAAAACTAAAGGAAAGAACGAGATGAATAAGGAAGTAATAAGAGCGATCAAATTCGTGCTGATATCCGCGTCAGCCGGGATCATAGAGATAGGTCTCTTTACGGTTTTGACAGAGTTCACAGGACTCCCGTATTGGCCTAGATATCTGGCGGCGCTCATTGCGTCAGTTCTCTGGAACTTTACGATCAACAGAAGGTATACCTTCAAATCTACTAAGAACGTTCCTCGGGCCATGGCCATGGTATTTGCGTTCTATTTGGTGTTCACTCCGGCGACTACGATACTTGGGAATTACCTTGCCGATACGCTCCACTGGAACGACTACCTTGTCACGGGCATCAATATGGCGCTCAATCTTTCGCTTGAGTATCTCTGGGATACATTCGTCGTATACAAAGGAGATATGGACAACAACGATATAGCGGCGAAAGAGAAAGAGAAGAAAGCGTCTGAAGAAGCATAATAATTTTGGTTTTATCATTGGTTGAAACGCGAGCATTCATCTGTTATATTCAACACGGGAAGAGCAGGCGTGGGACGCTCTGCCAAACAAGGAGTAAAACATAATGGATTTCAGCAAATATAAACGCGTACATTGTCTGGGCATCGGCGGTATCGGGCTGTCGGCTGTCGCGGAGATACTGGCAGACAGAGGCTATATCGTAAGTGGCACTGACATCAATCCTTCGAAGGTGACCAGACATCTTGAGTATTTGGGGATAAAAGTTTATACATCTCATGAACCTGAAAATGTCGAAGATGCAGACGCTATAGTCTATTCGGCAGCGGTCTCTGATGACAATCCCGAAGTTATGAGGGCACGCGAACTCGGTATCCCCCTCTTCTCCAGAGCACAGGTGCTGGGAATGATAATGGATGATTATGAGAATTCCGTGGCTATATGCGGTACTCATGGCAAGACAACAGTCACATCCATGACATCTCTTATTCTAAGGAACGCAGACTACAAACCGACTATCCTTGTCGGAGGCAATCTGCCTCAGATACATGGTAATGTCGAGATCGGAAGCACTGATTACTTTGTAACCGAAGCTTGCGAGTATATGGACAGCTTCCTCGAACTCAGACCCAGCATAGGAGTCATACTCAATATCGACTCCGATCACCTCGACTACTTCAAGGATATGGAGCACATCGTAAAATCGTTCTCCACATTCGCTAAGCAGATCCCACCTTATGGCGTTATGATCGCTTTCGGCGATAATCCTTTCGTAAGAAGCATTTTCAAAGATCACGAAAACAAGATCACATACGGCTATAGTGAGTCAAACGATTTTTACGCCGAGAATATGGTGTTCAACGAGAACGGCTTCCCTGTATTTGATATTTATCATAAGGGAAACAAAGTGATACATCTTGAGCTATCCGTTCCAGGTGAGCATAATGTACTTAACGCGATGGCAGCGTTTGTAACGGCTTCATATCTCGGGGTCAGTAATGAAGTCATAGCTTCAACATTAAAGGAGTACAGCGGCACCAACCGCAGATTCGACTTCAACGGAACCACCGAAAAGGGAGTCAAGGTGATAGACGATTACGCTCATCATCCGACTGAGATAAAAGCGACACTATCCGCAGCTAAGAATGTAAAGCATAATAAACTTTGGCTGGTGTTCCAACCACATACATATACCAGGACAAAAGCTTTGTTCAATGAATTCGTTGACGCATTCGGCGATGCCGATGTGGTGGTCATCACCGATATATATGCCGCCAGAGAAAAAGATATATATAATATCTCATCGTACAAACTCGTAAACGCGATGAAGATCAAACATCCGGATAAACCTGTCTATTATGTCAAAGACTTTGAAGACATAGTCAAGTATATAGACAAGTTTGCAGATAAAGACGATATAGTTATGACCATGGGAGCGGGGGATGTCTACAAAGTAGGTGATATGCTCCTGAACAAAGAAGAATAGTTATTGAACATACCGGAGAAGGGAGTATAACACATGATACGCAACATGACAGGAGACGATTTCTCAAGACTCAGGCTTTTCACATGCAACTCACATCCTGAATTAGCTCAGGAGATCGCAGAGCACATGGGCGTAGAGCTCGGAAAGGCTACAGTTACAAAGTTCAGCGATGGCGAGATCAGCGTAAGCATATGGGAATCGGTGAGAGGTAAAGACTGTTTTATCATCCAGTCGACATCTGAGCCGGTCAACGACAATCTTATGGAACTTCTCATCATGACAGACGCTCTCAAGAGAGCTTCTGCCAACAGTGTAACTGCAGTCATCCCATATTACGGATATGCAAGACAAGACCGTAAAGCAAAGGCCAGAGATCCAATCACATCCAAGCTCGTAGCAAACATGCTCACAGCTGCCGGAGTCAACAGAGTTATCACAATGGATCTTCATGCTTCACAGGAACAGGGTTTCTTCGACATCCCTGTAGACCACATGGTTGGTCAGCCGCTGCTTACAGATTATTTCAAACTCAAAGATCTTGACGATCTGGTAATCGTTTCTCCAGACCATGGCTCAGTATCCAGAGCTCGTAATATGGCAAAGCCATTCAACGTACCTATCGCTATTATCGATAAGAGACGTCCTGAGCCTAATAAGAGCGAGATCATGAACGTCATCGGAGATATCGAGAACAAGAACTGTCTCATCCTTGACGATATGATCGACACCGCAGGTACTATCTGCAACGCTGCTAAGGCACTTATGGATCTTGGAGCAAAGAGCGTTTACGCATGCGCTACTCACGCTGTACTTTCGGGCCCTGCTATCGAGAGGATCGAGGCCAGCCCGATCAAGGAAATGGTGCTTCTCAATACCATTCCTATTCCGGAAGAAAAGAGGCTCAAAAAGATCACAGTACTCTCAACAGGTCATATCTTTGCTGAGACGATCATGAGAGTTTACTCCAATAAACCAATTTCAGTTATGTTCAGTTAAGCCGGGGAGGCTGATGGGACTTTTCAAAAGACAAAAAAGAGAACCGGGATATGCCGATGACACCTATGTAATAATAGGGCTCGGCAATCCCGGTAAGGATTATGAAAACACAAGGCACAATATGGGCTATAAGGCCATAGATGTGCTTTCTTATGATGCGGGCATAGATATAAAGAGAAAGAAATTCCACTCTCTCATTGGTCAGGGGCGGATAGCAGGCAAAAAAGTCGTGCTGGTCAAGCCCGAAACATATATGAACAGAAGCGGCATCGCTGCCAGAGAGAGCGCTATGTGGTATGATGTTCCGCCTCAGAATGTAGTAGTCATCTATGACGATATCGATCTTCCGGTCGGGGCGATAAGGATACGAAAATCCGGAGGGCCCGGCACTCACAATGGCATGAAAAGCGTGGTATCTGAACTCGGAACAAAGGATTTCATCAGAATCAGAATAGGAGTCGGAGCCGCAAAGGCAGGTGAGGACCTAGTCGACAGAGTGATCGGAAAAGTGCCGAAGAGTGAGCAGACTTTGCTGGATGAAGCCGCCCGTGAGGCAGCTGAAGCAGTAAAAGATATAATAGAAAAAGGTGTGGATATCGCCATGAACAAGCATAATCACACCGAGAAGAAAACCAAAGAAAAGAAAGCAGATCATACACAGGATGATAAGTAATTACACAGGCATCAGCGGAAGCAGGGCAGCGTATGTTCTTGCATCCGCGTTAAAAGAGCGTGGAAAACTCCTTGCGGTGGTCTCGTCCGGACAAGCAGCCGCTCGTCTGGCCGATGACCTCGTTTTTTGTATGCCTGAATCAAAGGTCATCGTGCTTCCTGAGGAAGAAGATTCTCAGATACTCTATGAGGCGAGAGACAGGGGCTCACTGGTCAAGAGAATAGAAGCTTTGGCAGCTCTTGCGGCTCCGCAAGCGGATGATACAGACGCGGAGAGCGGCCACGGAATGACAGTCGTTATCGCTCCTATAAGCTCCGCAATAAAACATACTGAAAGTCCTGACAGATTCAAAGGATCTGTGATAGATCTTCGGCTCGGGGACCGCGTAGACCCACGTGGCCTTAGGGAATCTCTAGTAAAGGGCGGCTATACACAGTCAGCTGTTACTGAGTCAGCAGGTGAGTTCACCTCCAGAGGAGGAATACTTGATGTCTTTTCACCGACATCCGAGTATCCGTACAGAGTTGAGTTCTTCGATGACGAGATCGATTCTATAAGAGCCTACGATCCGGATACGCAAAGGTCACTCGAAAATGTGAACTGTATCACTCTGGCTCCGGCTGTAGAATTCATTCCTGACAATTCAGAAAAAGAGAAGGCTCTTGTCGCGGTCATGAAAGAGTACGACCGCATGATAAAGGGATATCTCAAGGAACATGCTCATCCTGATGTAGCTGACGGCAGGATAGATCTTATAGAAAAGTATAAGAGCAGGGTAAAGGACATATTCGAAGAGAGCAGCAGTTCTCAAATATATGCCGATCTTATAGACTTCTTCGATGTGCCGAAAGTTAGAATGTGGGATTACGCGAGTAACTGCGCTGTCGCGATAGTTGATCCTGCCAGAGTAGAAGAAGCACTCCCTGATTCATATAAAAAAGACGATCTTCACGAGATATACAACGATCCGAAGCGAACTTTGTATATACTCACGCCTTATCCTGAAAAGATCTCAGGGGATCCAAAACTTGACCGCATAATCAATGTGAAGAGCAGACAGATCGCTCCTTGGGGAGGGCATATAGAACTCTTCGCGTCTGAGGTGTCAAAGCTTCTCAAGAACGGTTACAGCATATTCATAGCGGCGGGTTCGAAGGAAAAGAACGAAAGAATCAAAGAATATCTGGATATCGCAGAGGTCGAAGGCAACATTCGCTATAAAAACGGCAGCCTTTCATCGGGCTTTGTGATGGAAGATGAAAAAGTCTGCTATATTTCCGAAAGCGATATTTTCGCGGGGACGGTGAGAAAAGCTACTAAGCGCGCCAAAAGGAAGAGCTCAAAGGACAGCATACAGTTCTCGGATCTTCACAAAGGCGACTATGTAGTTCACGAAGCTCACGGTATCGGGCGCTTTGAAGGTATCGTGCCGGTCACTGCTGATGGGATGACGCGAGACTATCTCCTTATACGCTACGCCGGATCGGATACTCTGTATATACCTACAGAGCAGCTGGATGTCATACAAAAGTATATCGGCAATTCAGGCAATGCTCCTGCGCTTTCAAAACTTTCAGGCGGAAGCTGGAAGCGGGCCAGAGATAACGCGCGCAAGGCGATAATGGAGATCGCTGAGGATCTGGTAAAACTCTATGCTAAGAGACAGGCCGGAGGCGGATATGCGTTTGGAGAGGATACGGTATGGCAGTCAGAATTCGAAGCCGCGTTCCCGTACACAGAGACCGATGATCAGCTAAGGGCCGTGGAAGAGATCAAGGCCGATATGATGAAACCGCTTCCGATGGACAGGCTGCTCTGCGGAGATGTCGGATACGGCAAGACAGAAGTCGCGGCACGGGCAGTTTTCAAATGCTTGTCTGAAGGCAGGCAGGCGGCCATACTTGCGCCTACGACTTTGCTGGTAAATCAGCACTACCACAATCTCAGAGAAAGATTTGAAAACTTTCCATTCGAGATACAACAGCTCTCAAGATTCAAATCAGGAAAAGAACAAGAAAAGACAATTAAAGGGATCAAATCAGGAAGTGTTGATCTCGTCATAGGAACACACAGACTTCTTTCGGAGGATGTGGGGTTCAAAGATCTCGGCCTTCTAGTAGTTGATGAAGAGCAGAGATTCGGAGTCAGGCACAAGGAAAAACTAAAAGAAATTCGCTCAAACATCGACGTTTTGACCTTATCCGCGACTCCTATACCGAGGACTTTGAATATGTCACTCACAGGTATCAAGGACATAAGCCTTATAGAAGAGCCACCGGGTGACAGACTTCCTGTACATACTTATGTCACACCTTATGAAGAGGAAATAATGCGAAACGCGATCGAGCGTGAACTCGCCCGCGGAGGTCAGGTGTTTGTGGTAAGCAATCGCATCACCGGCATAAACCAGATAGCCGAGACCATAAGCCGCCTTTGTCCCGATGCGGTGATAGGCGTAGGACATGGACGCATGAACGAGGAGACACTCGAGAACACAATGCTTGATTTCGTGGAAGGGCGCATCAATGTACTGGTCGCGACCACGATAATAGAAAACGGTATAGACATACCGAATGCCAATACTATGGTGATACTCAACGCTGACAGATTCGGTCTCGCCCAGCTCTATCAACTTAGGGGGAGAGTCGGCAGATCCCACAGGCTTGCGTATGCCTATCTTATGTATCAGCCGGGCAAGGTGTTGACTGATATAGCAAGAAAGAGACTTGCGGCGATAAGGGAATTCACTGAATTCGGTGCCGGATTCAAACTTGCGATGAGAGACCTCGAACTCAGAGGTGCCGGGAATATTCTCGGTGAAGCTCAGAGCGGACATATAGAGAGCATAGGATATGAGCTTTATTGTAAGGAAATAGACAGGGCAGTCAGGATGCTCAAGGGCGAAGATGTCGGCGAGGCGAGATCGGAGATCAATATCGATCTGCCTGTCAGAGCATCTATACCGGCCAACTACATAAGCGACGAATCTCTCAGGCTCGAGGCATATAGAAAGATAGCGGGTATTATGGACTCAGACGACGCTATGGATGTGGCAGATGAGCTGACAGACAGATACGGAGACATCCCTAGCGAAGCGCTCGAACTGATACGCATCGCCGAGATAAGGGCTCACGCAGAATACATCGGAGCCGTACACATCTCGAAGAAAGAGAACTGGGTCGAGATGGTATTCTCAGACAACGTCAAGATCCATCCATATATGTTCGTAATGGCCAAGTCGGAATACGGCGAAGAATTATCCATCACGGACGCAAGGCAAACGGTGCTCAGACTCCATATGGGCAGGACTATAAACTGCGAAAAACTGCTCGGACTCATGAGACAATTATCAGCATATAAACGCGAGACACAAAATATGGTACAATAGTATGATTGGAGGTCATACATATGCTATTTAAGAAGATCGGAATAATCGACGAAGACTACAAGCACAGACCGGATATGTATGTCGGCACGGAAGGCGACAGCATCACATACATAAGCAGCGATGCCCCAGAAGACGCAGCAAGATTCGGTGATACATATGATGGCAATGGCAAAGTGCTGA
>JAZQBC010000057.1:0-5296 GCA_045545495.1 Anaerovoracaceae bacterium
TTATTCTTTGCTCCGCGGTCAGCGTACTGCCTCTTGACTCTGCTCCCGCTCCGGCGCCGGTCGATAGCTTATGGTCGATCCGAAAAGTGTAGGCAATAGAAAAGCCTCGACCTTTCGATCGAGACTTTGTCTACAGTCTGAGATGCCGATCCGCAAATGGATCGGCATCTCTCTTTTACTTTCTTTTGATTACCAGAATGCTTCCGCCGAAGCCGCCGCCAATAAGTCTGACAGCCGCGGTATCAGGTTTCGCTTTATATTCCTTGAGTGCTCTGGAGAGTCCGTTTTCCTTCATAGTCGGCGGAACGACGTTTTTGAGGAGATTCTCTGAGCTGAGTCCCGACTCATTGATGCAGGCAATAAACTTTTCGATATTTCCGACTTCAAGGGCGGTCGCCGCAGCGAGCACTCTTTCGTTCTCATCGAAATAATGCTGTGCCCTGTCGACCTGAAGCTGCTTGAGTTCGCCTTTCTCTACAAGCTCTGCCAGTTTCTTTTTGCTGCGCTTGAACTGTTCCTCGTTGAGATCGCTGAGTCTCTCAGCTCCGAGCGCTCTGGCGACCGCGAACATGTCATCAGGAATGGAAGCGTAATCGTCATCGAGATCTGCGTGATCGGATTCGGTTGGTACTACTTCAAGTGTGTAGCCCGCCTTTTCCAGATCGAGATCGACAAATTCTATCTCAGGCTCTTCATTTCTGAAATCTATCATGGCAGGTCTACCGAGAGCTATAGCCAGCTGATCAAGGAGCCCGCAAGGCTTGCCGTAATAATCGCGCTCTGCGAACATACCGATCTTGGCAAGTTCTACCGCGTTTGCTTTGTTGCCGAAGAATCTGTCGTTGATGATGCGCGCTACGAGTATCTCGAAAGCAGCGGATGAACTCAGGCCGCTACCGACGGGCACCTCGGACTTCATATGGATGTCGAAGCCCTTACCTGCCGCGTCAAACGCGCCGAAAAGATCCGCGAAACCGTCGAGCATACCGGTCACCAGTGCCGCGGCAGTGCCTTTCTCGTAGTGAGATCTGTCAACCAGACTCACCTCGAAAGGCTTGTGCCCATCGGACACTACTCTAATAACATCCGAGTCGTTCTCCGCTACAAATGCTTTGATCTTGTGAGGAGCAGGAGCCGCAATAACTCTGCCGCCCTGATGGTCGGTGTGGTTGCCGATGATCTCGATGCGGCCTGTCCCTACATAAGACTCGAATTTCTGAACAGCTCTGTCGTATGTGAGCAGTCCGTTTGTCTCCTCTTCAACATCGGAAAGCTGCGTGTAAATGGCAGCGGAAAGCCCCTTCTTCATCAGCGGCTCTATCTCATCGTCAAAAAGCTCTCTCAGGCCGCCAAGAAGCTCGGCTTTGCTGCCGAATTTTTTGTAGCCATAAGTATTCTCATTGTAGCAATGGCCTTCCACTCTGCAGGTATATCCTCCGAACTCGGAGAGCACGAGCGGTCTGCTTCCCACCGAAAGATCGGCTTTCTTGAAGTAGACGTGATAGCTGTCGACATCGCTCTTCGACTGATGGAACCAGCCGGATGTAGAGTCAATGAACCTTACAGGGTCAAGATATCTGAGCTTTTCGTACATATCATCGGCGCAGAACTGACCCCAGCCTTCGTTGAAAATAGTCCAGTAGCAGATCGACGGATGGTTGTAAAGATGCTTGACGACACCTTCCATCGACTCGGTAAACATCTTTCTGGTAGCAGCATCTCTGTGCATGCCTCTGTCGTCTTTATTCTTCAGACCGATAGTCGGAAGCGCTGAATCCTTAAAGAATGAGTAGTCAAAGTTGTTGACCATATCCTGGAACACTACCATGCCGAGCCTGTCACAGTCGTAGTAGAAAAGTTCAGGCTCCACCTTGATATGCTTTCTGAGCGTATTGAACCCAAGGCTCTTCATAGCCATGATATCTGCTTCAAACGCGCCATCTGAAGGCGGTGTATAAATTCCGCTCTGCCAATAGCCCTGATCGAGCACTCCGTTGAAGAAATAAGGCTCGCCGTTGAGACAGAGCCTCTTGACTCCGCCGGCCTCTTCTATTGAAAGTGTGCGCAAAGCGAAATACGATTCGAGCTTGTCAGCGCCGCTCTCTATAGTGAAGTCATAGAGATATGGATCTTCAGGTGTCCAAAGATGAGGGTAGTGGATGTCTATGCGAATAGACGCACGCTTTTCGTAAGCCGCTTCGTCCTTGATAAGATCGTATTTTTCACCCATGATCTCAATGGTACCGTCCTCGATACCATAGGCTCTTATCTCAGCCCAGTCTCGACCCGTATCGATCTTAAGATGTGTCACATGGTCTGCCGGAACAGGCTCAGCCCATACGCTCTGCCAGATGCCTGATACAGGCGTATACCACATACCGCCGTTATCTGACTTCTGCTTGCCCCATGGATACTTATGATCAAGGCTGTCGCGGGCCTCCACCCTTATAGTGTCTGCCTGCTCGCCTGAAAGCTTGTCAGTGATATCGACACTGAATGGCAGGTAGCCGCCCTCGTGAGAAGCGACTTCCTCTCCGTTTACAAACACCTTGCAAGTCTGATCTACAGCACCAAAATGAAGGACTACATTGCTTCCCTTCCACTCTGCCGGCATACGAAACTCACGCTCGTATACCATAATATCGTTCGCGGAGATCCTGCGCCCTATGCCGCTTAGTTCACTTTCAGGGCAGTAAGGAACGTTAATGGTTTCCCATTTGCCGGCGTCATCCGGCTCGCCTGCCTTCTGTGTTTTGAATTTCCATTCACCATCGAGGCTCAGCCACCTATCTCTTCTGAGCTGAGGTCTCGGATATCTGTTCCATCTGTTTTCCACTTCGTATATTCCTCTTTATGTGATTATTGTTTTTTTCTTCTGTTTTCTCTTCTGAATGATTCCTTCACTAAGCTTTTATTCTATTATTTTTTATTCTGATTTCAATCCATTTTGTCGAAATCTCTAAATAAAAAAAACAAAAAAATACCGGCGGGGGTTTGACCTCAGCCGGCATCTGCAATTGATAGTATTTTATCTTGTCTGGACTTCGTTGTCTTACATAGTTGCAGCGGCAGCAAGAACGATAGAGTAGAATTTCTCGTCAGCGCCGGAACCTCTTGAAGTAAGAACTACAGGGACCTTTGCTCCTACGATGATACCTGTCATGCGGCCATCGCTGCTGACTGTCCAGGCCTTACCAACGCAATTGCCTGTGACCATGCTAGGCATGATAACGCAATCTACGTCGCCTGCTACAGGGCTCTCAAATCCCTTGAAATCCGCGATCTCTTTATCGAAAGCTATGTCGTAGCTGATAGGTCCTTCGAGTGTGCAGCCTGTGATCTCGCCCTTCTCCCACATTTCCTTGAGAGCTACAGCGTCCATCGACTCGACCGCTTTCTTGTTAGGAACTTCAGATCCGCAGAGAACTCCGATCTTCGGATCTTCATAACCGAGAGTATGGAGTACTTCAACCGCGTTGTTGATGATCTTGACCTTTGTCTCGAGATCGGGCTGTACGTTCATTCCGCCGTCTGTAAGTACTACCAGTTTATGATAATTAGGGACCTGGAAAAGACCGAAGTGGGACATGATCTTTCCGACCTGAAGGCCTGTCTCTTTATTTACGACCTGTCTCAGAAGATCAGATGTCTGCATCTTTCCCTTCATAAGGAAGTCGCCCTTACCCTCGCGGATAAGTTCTACTGCTTTCTTGGCAGCCTCGATATCATCGTCTTCGTTGTAGATAGTTACATCTCCGAAATCATAGCCTTCCTCAGCGCAGATCTTCTTGATCTCTTCTTCTTTTCCTACGAATACAGGATCTACCAGACCTTCCTTGAATGCCTCATAAACAGCGTCCAGTGAATGCTCATCATGAGCGCAGCACAGTACGATCCTCTTTTTCTCAGGGTGTGACCTTACGATTTCAACCAGTTCATCATAATTCTTAAGCATAGACGTCTCCTCCCGACAATCAATTATTCTCAAGTTGACTGGAATAATTTTACCATAACAGCTCCGCTAAAATAATGTTCCGTATATGCAAATATTGTTATTTTATTTATTTCATTCGTGTTATGACCCGGATAATCGTGGTGATTCTTCACGAGTTGTGATGACTGATATTGAAAACGAATAACGCTCATGTTAATATTTTTAAGGTAAGTTTTTCCTGAAAAGTATTAAGTGAAGTTAGAAGGTATAATCATGCAATATTATGAACAAATCGTTATGAACCGACACTCCTGCAGAAACTTTGCAAAAAAGAAAGTCGGTGAAGATCTTTTATATAAGCTCCTGACTCATTATGAGGACAGAACGCGCAACCTGACCGAACATATCAAGACTTTTATCAAGTTTTATGACGGATCGGTCTGGGAAAAACTGGACAAGCACGTTGGCTATAACGGTTATTGCATCAAGGCACCTGCATACATGGTAGTCTATTCAGAAGAAAAGGGCCGTTATCTTGAAAACGCCGGCTTCATCGCCGAGGCACTTACACTCAAGATGACAGAGCTCGGACTCGCTGCCTGCTGGCAGACTGTTAATGACGCCGCAGCAGTAAAGGAAGTTCTCGGCAAAGAGACTGAAATGGTAGTCGCCTGCGTTGTAGCATTTGGCTACAGAGATCCTAAGAACAAAGAAAAGCCGGTAGAAAAGATCGCGCTCGATGATCTGACATATGGCTCCAAGTATGGTCAGGACATCGACATTTCACTCTTCTATCGCGAGCTCGAAGACGGATTGAGAGCCATGGCACATTCCCAGTCTTTCCTGAATCTCCAGCCATACAGAGTGATCGTCGATACCGATCAGATCGTGCTGGTAGGTACTCCTGATGATGTTACCAAGGAAGCAGACAGACATCTCAACTACGGCATCGCAATGTTCAACTTCATCTCTGTCGTTCAGGCAACAAGAGACGTCACACCAAAGTGGAGCTTCGCTCCTGTCACAGATCGTGACCTCGGACTTCCTGCAGACATCAAGTATGTAGCTAAGTGCAAACTGTAGCGTGGCGATAAAAGGCACAGACCCAAAGAGCATCAGGATAAACCTGATGCTCTCAGACTGTAGACAAAGTCTCGATCGAAAGGTCGAGGCTTTTCTCGTGTCACAACTTTTGGACCTGCCGTAAACTTCCGCATGAAACCGGAGCGGGAGCAGAGTCAAGAGGCAGTACGCTGACCGCGGAGCAAAGAATAAAAAGCGGTCGGGCAACTCTTGACGCCGCGACACGGACCATCCTTGACTGCGCCAGCAGCGGGAACACGCTGCTGGCCTGCCCTCCCG
>JAZQBC010000058.1:0-82392 GCA_045545495.1 Anaerovoracaceae bacterium
CAAGGAGGACAACCTGCGGCGTTTGCTGCAAGTTGTCCTCTGTTTGATTGCGCGAGTTTGGGCGGGATCCAGGCTGCAGCGGGCGGGCTTAAACGAGCGCATGAAAAAGGAGCTGAGAACGTCAGCCCCCAAAACCAGCCCACAACTTTACACGCTGTAAACGGCAGCACCTGAAATTTATTTCATTTTTTTACTGTCCCCAGAAAACTTTGGATACCCTCTTCCGGACGTGAGTTTTACATTTCCTGTTTCGAACGCTTATACTGAGCAACTCCCTACAGCAGATTCTTGAATCTCTCCAGCGATCTTTCCACTCTCTCCGTAGGAACGCAGTAAGCAAGCCTGAAGTGACCAGGGCACATGAACCCGTCACCAGGCACCACAATGATGTCGTTGTCGAGCGCCTTCTTCATAAATGCGTCCATGTCTCCTCCAGGTACCTTAGGCATCATATAGAAAGAGCCACGCGGCTTTACTACTTCGAAGCCGTATCCTGTGAGCGCGTCATAAAGCAGATTGGCGTTTGTCTCATATACGGACAGATCCGATGTGCATGGCAGGATCTTCTCAAGGACTCTCTGCCAAATGACAGGGGCTCCGTTGTGGCCGGATGTCCTGGATATCTGCGCGAACATGCTGACCATAAGATCTGCGTTATCCGCATTTGGGTTAACAGCAACATAGCCGATCCTCTCGCCCGGAAGTGACAGTGACTTGCTGAAAGAATAGCAAACTATGGTGTTGTTATAATAATTGGAAATAAACGGCGAGTCTGCTCCACTGAACACTATCTCTCTGTAAGGCTCATCGCTTATGAGATATATCGACTTACCGTACTCGGCTGACTTCTGAGTCAGAAGCTCTGCCAGTTTCTGTATAGTCTCTGTGTCATAGATCATGCCACTCGGATTATTAGGCGAATTGATGAGCACCGCGGCAACACTTTCATCAAGCATCTTCCATGCTTCCTCGAAATTGATGCTGAGGTTTTCTGTGTCAGCAGGCACTATAACCAGTTCGCAGCCGGCGCCTTTCGCGTAGAATTCGTATTCGGAAAAGCATGGAGCGAATGTCATTATCTTTTCGCCCGGGACAGCGACAGCGCGCATAGCGTGTGCCAATGCGGCATTTGCCGCGCATGTCATAAAGATGTTGTTGCCCGTGAAGGACGAGCCAAAGCGCTGATTGAGGTCTGCTGCGATAACCGTTCTGGTCTCAAACAGACCGCCTTCCTGGGTGTATCGATGCATAACCGAAATGTCGTCCTCGTTGAGCAGATCCTGAAGGGCGTTATGTACTTCGATCGGGGGAGGAACTGACGGACCTCCAAGGCTGAAATCGAATACATTTTCAGGGCCTACTTCGGCTCTTCTTTGGTTCGCATAAGCGGCCAGCTCAAAGATGATGTCTTTGTGCTCAAGCATGTCTACATATTCACGGTTGATCATGGCATATTCTCCAATTAATACATCGATAACATCTGCATTTTCTGTCTTTTGACTAAGTATATTAATACCTTTGCCCCTAAGTTTCAATAAAATATTGGATTTAAACAAATTTTGACCTAAAGAATGCCCGTTATTGGGTTTATTTTTGTATCAAGGAACAATTACGCTCGGTGGTGCTAGTCGCGGCGATAATCGCTCTGGTGAGAAGAAATATGTACGAATACGTATATGAAGAAGATGAAGAGGAAGAAGAGAAGGATCACTTCGAGTACATGATATCCATATCTACATCGCCATCGATGCCATCGATGCGTCCGGTATCGCTCGCCTGCCACATCATGTATGGACCTTTGTAGTCTGTCTTTTCGGCGTACTGGGCGAGCCAGATCGGTCTCGTATCGGTTTCGGTCCATATGTCTTCGAGGTAGATGAGGCTGCTGTAGAGCATCGTGTCGTAGCCCGCAGTGTTCATCTCTTTAGCGAACACATCGTAGAGTTTGTTCAGATCGTAAAAAGTCATTTTGTATGTCTGAAACGCCGCGAAATCCTCCCAGTCGAACGCGATAGGAAGATCGAGCTTCGCGCCGTCAAGGTTCCTGATGATGGTGTCTGCAGCGGCTTTCAGTGTCTCAGCTGAATTGTCGTAGCTGAACATGTAGAGGCCTACCTTGAGGCCGGCTGCCTTCGCTGCCTTGAAGTTGTTTTCGAATTTGCTGTCAAAAGTGAATTCACCCTCAAGGTTGTAGCCGATGCGGATTATAACAAATTCGCAGCCGGCCTTCTTGACTGCTTCGAAGTCGATGTCGCGTTGCCATTCAGACACATCGATGCCGATAGCCTTTCCCTCGCCGCCGTATGCTTTCGCAAAATCTGCGAATGATGTGCGCTCCCGGTCGTCTTCATACTCGGGAACAGAGTCGGTGACTTCCACTGTCAGATCCCAGTCGGCTTTGTTGCCGGACGCATCGGTTAATGTCACATGAAGAGGGTAGCTGCCGTTTTTGTTCATATCGACTTCGCCGTCCACCTCTACAGCGGGCTCGGGGTCTGCGTTATCTCCGTAAGCTATCACGGTGTTCAGGTCGAATTCAGTGCCGCGCTCCAGCACGGTGCCATCTCCTTTGCGTAAGACCATAGGCGCTGTTGTATCGACCACAGTGTAGCGCATAGTGTATTCACCTGAAGGTTTGAGCACACCTCCGAGGATCGGTTTAGTTACGGTATACACTATCTCTTTCTCGCCTATGCTGTCTGTTTCAAGAGCTTCGGAAGAAGGGCTCACTTCGCCCTCCGCCCTCGCTACGTAGTCCATTGTTGCATGCTTCTCGCCGAACTCGACTTTGAAATCGTTGTCGGTCAGATCCAGAGCTATCGAATCCTTCGCTGTTTTATATGAATAGGCTGTCACTCCGCAGATCGCGACCAACAGCAATGCTATCACGATGAGCGCGATTGGCAGAGCGTTGCTTTTCTTGGGTTCTTCCTTGTATCTTTCGCTTCGCATCTATGTTTCCTCCGTATACAGAATAGCACAAAACGTGGTAAAATAATCTCTGTATTGAGCGATTTTGATTTGCACAAAACAAGGGACAAACAATGCTGACAATGATTCTGAAAATGTCGGGAATAACGATCCTGTATGTCTTGCTGACAGCTGTGCTTTGGCGCGCCCAAAAGGGCAAAGTCGTCGAGTGGGACGCTCATCTCGGTATCGGTATCCTCTATGGAATTACCGCCATCCTGTCGACTCACTTTGGAGTCAACTATGGCGACATGATAATCAATGTCAGAGACCTCGGTCCTATGATCGCCGGCCTTTTCTTTGATCCTATGGCAGGTATCATCGCGGGCATCATCGGAGGTTTTGAGCGTTATATAGCCGGAACGTATTATGGCGTAGGATCATTCACGACAGTCGCCTGCAGTGTTTCAACTTGCATCGCGGGATTCTTCGCCGCGTTTATGCACAACTATATTTTAGATAAGAAGAAACCTTCGGGAGCGTACGCGTTCTTCATGGGCGCCGTAATAGAAGTTTTCCATATGTACGTTGTGTTTATTTCGCACAGAGACAATATGGACATGGCGTTCAGGGTCGTCAAAACGTGCTCGCTGCCGATGATTTTTTTCAGCGCGGTCGGCCTCGCGGCCGCAGCGGAACTTATACGATTCATGAGTGGAGAGAAGCGTGTCTTTTGGCTTGACAGACCGAACGAAGATACGCCTGTATCTCACAAATTCCAGATTTGGCTCTTCATAGTTACCATGGCGGTGCTCATCGTCAGCTTCATCTTCAACTTCAACCTGCAGAGTATGTCGGCGACGCAAGAGAGCATTGCTGATCTTAAGCTAGCCAGTGCGGACATAGGAGAAGACTATCACCGCATCAGAAAATATGACGCAGATCTTTCGTATCTCAACGGGCATGTAGGTACCAGCGGAGCCTTTGATATAATCAACGAAAGCGGCAAGATCGAGGCAGGCACTCATTATGGGCTGGGCGATGATGATATATTCGATGTCATGTACGACAGTAACGCATCGGGATCCTGGTACAGATGCAAATATGACGATAACTCCTGGACTTGCATGAACACCGATCTCGGAGAGGGCTACGGTCTGATAGTGATGATGCCCGACAGCGAGACGTTCCAATATCGTGATCGTCTGGCGTACGAGACATTCCTTGCGGACATACTGCTGTTTACGGTCATCTACATACTTGTCTCGCTGCTTGTACAGATGATAGTCGTAGATAATCTCAAACTCGTCAACAAGTCGCTTGCCAGGATCACAGGAGGCGATTTCAACGAACAGGTGTCGGTATATGAATCATCGGAGTTCGCGTCCCTTTCGCGTGACATCAACGAGATGGTCGACGCGCTGAAGGGGTATATCGCCGCGGCGGAGAAGCGCATTGAGCAAGAACTCTTGCTTGCACGCACTATACAGGCTTCAGCTCTGCCTGACAATTTCGATTTCCATCACGGCGGCTTCGAGATCTACGCCACGATGGATCCTGCAAAGTCTGTCGGAGGAGACTTCTACGATTTCTTCTTCGTCGGTCCTGAGAAGTTGGCGATACTTATAGCCGACGTATCGGATAAGGGCATACCGGCGGCGCTCTTCATGATGCAGAGTAAAACTGCTATCCGAGGCCTCGCTGAGACCGGTGTCAGCATGGTTGATGTATTTGAAAAGGTCAATAATGAACTGTGCGGCGGCAATGAAGCGGAGATGTTCGTTACGGTATGGATGGCGATAGTCGATCTTGAGACCGGTGACGTAGAGTGCATCAACGCGGGCCACGAGTACCCGGCATTGATGAATGGTAAGCTCGGATACAGCCTGATTAAAGACAGGCACGGATTGCCGCTTGGATGCATGGAAGGCGCACCATATGAATCGTATAAACTCCATATGGAACCGGGCGACTGCTTCTACGTGTACACGGACGGTATCGCGGAGGCCATAAATGCCGATGAGGAGCAGTTCGGCACTGACCGTATGCTTGAAGTGCTCAATAAGAATAAAGACGCTTCGATGGTCGATGTTTTGACTGCTGTCAAGAATGCGGTGGCTGAATTTGCCGGCGATGAGGAGCAGTTCGACGATCAGACTATGTTGGGCTTCAGATACAACGGGTTATCTAAGGAGCCTAAAAAGTAAATTTAGAAACTGCGAGGGAACTAACGACAATGATAGACGGCTTAAAGACTATGTATGATGACTTTTATGGCAAGGGCGATGACAAGTCCTCTATTGACGATGCCGGGAAAAAGCCGGGCGCATCGAAAGGCGGCAAGCCTGCCATCGAGATAAACAGCGAGTCTGCCTCAGGTAAAGACAGCAAGCCTGCCGGGCCGGTGATTGAGACCGAGATACTTACCGAGGGCGAATTCCAAAAGAGGACAGCCACGCAGCCAAGCGAGGAAGCAGGGCCAAAGGAGCCTGAGAAATCCGGCATGGAAGAACTCGATGAGCTTATCGGACTCAAGAGCGTCAAGCACGATGTTGAGGAACTCATCGGTCTCGCAAAAGTAAGGAAGATGCGCGAGGAAAAGGAGATGAAGGCGGTTCCTGTATCGCTCCATCTTGTATTCTCGGGCAACCCGGGCACGGGCAAGACTACCGTGGCTCGCATACTCGCCAAACTTTATAAGGAAATCGGCATTCTCTCCGGAGGCCAGCTGGTAGAGACCGACAGATCGGGTCTCGTTGCTGGCTATGTGGGTCAGACAGCCATCAAGACTCAGAAGAAGATAGAAGAAGCGATGGGCGGAGTGCTCTTCATTGATGAGGCGTACACGCTCAATCAAGAGGGCGAAAACTACGGTCAGGAAGCGATAGACACTATCCTCAAGGCGATGGAAGATCACCGAGATAAGTTCGTCGTCATAGTCGCGGGTTATACAGAACTGATGAAGAGTTTCATCGAAAGCAACCCGGGCCTCAGATCCAGATTCAATAAATTCTTTGAATTCCCTGATTACACAGCCGACGAACTGCAGCAGATCTTTATGATGCAGTGCAACAAGTATCAGTACAAGCTGACCGAGGAGGCTGAGGCTGCCGCGTGTGAGAGGATCATCAAGATGGAAGCCGAGAAGGATGAGAACTTCGCCAACGCCAGAGCGGTTAGGAATCTCTTCGAAAAGATCATCACCAACCAGGCTTCCAGAGTCGCGGATCTCGAAAATGTAGATGAAGAGACTCTTAGCATGATCACGATAGAGGATTTCGCTGATCTGGATGAGGACGAATCTTCCGCCAAAGCGCAAGGTGAGGGCAACGCGGATAAAACTGATGACGCAGAAACTCAGGGCGAAGACAAGGACTTTAACGAGACGATCGACAAACTGATCGAAAGCCTGCAAGCTTCGAGCGTGGCCGCAGACACAGATTCGGATTCTGATCCAAATTCCGGTACAGACGCAGGCTCCGATTCAGATGCGGATCCAAACCCGGATGCAAATGCAGATCCCGAAAGCGCCGAAGACGTTCAATAACTTAAAGACGAGGGGCCGTGGGCCTCGAGACTCCACTGAATAGCTAATCGATACGAACAGCGCTATGAGGCATTGTAACCCTAAGCAGGTTAACGTTGCTATATGGCGCTGTTTCATGATAGGATAATAGCGCTGTTTTAAACATACTTTGCGATATCGTCAATGTAATATCAGCATTACCGCAGGCATATTGTACGGACCGCAAAATGATACCAACACTGCCGCGTGGGAAGGCGAAGGCAGGTAGAGTATAAATGGAAGATATTGTGGAAGTTTATTAGAGGTAAGAAATGCAAAAGAAACCAATTACCAACAAGTTACTGTGGATCTTCGCAGTCGGACAGTTTGGATGGAGCTTGCTCGCGGGTATCGTCTCCAACTGGATGGTGTATTACTACACAGGAACTCCGAACGCACAAAACCCTAACACCGGAATTTTCGCTGATTGCATCACACAAGATCACATTTTCCTGAAACTGACTCTGTTCGGGCTCGTGCTTGCTGTCGGACGTATCTTCGATGCGGTGAGTGACCCGCTGATCGCAGGCTGGTCAGACAGAGCCAAATTCAAAGGCGGCCGCCGTATTCCGTTCATGAAAGCGATCGCTATCCCATTCGCGCTGATCACTATAGCGCTGTTCGCTGTTCCTCAGACATCGAGCATCGGACTCAACAACACACTCGTGTTCATCCTGATGATCGTGTTCTATCTGTTCATGACCATTTTCTGCACGCCGTACAACGCGCTGATCGCTGAGCTCGGCGACACACAGGAACACAGGATCAACGTTTCCACATACATTTCGTTCACATATATCGCGGGTCTTTCGATCTCCTACATGCTTCCTAATGTAGCAGGGTTCCTCGAAGGTGCTGTCGGCCAGGCTGGCTCTATCCGCGTAGCAGTAGCTATAATGTCGGCTATCGCCTGCATCGCCATGCTCGTTCCTTCGTTCTACATCAAGGAGCGCGACTATCTCGAGGCAAAGCCGAGCGAAACACCGGCGTTCTCATCGCTTCTCAAGACTTTCCAGAACGGCATGTTCCGCCGCTTCGTATACAGCGATGTGATCTACTTCTTCGCTCTTACACTCTTCCAGACAGGCCTCGCGTTCTACGAGACCAAACTGATGAAGATCGAGGATTCGTGGACATTCGTGCTTACTGCTACCATGACATTCCTCAGCGTGTGCCAGTACCCGATCGTCAACAAGTTGGCACCAAAGGTTGGCAAGAAGAGACTCATCATCACAGGATTCTTCGCTTACTCAGTGGTATTCCTGATCACATTCCTCTGCGGAGAGGGACTCTACTGGGGATTCATCGTTGCTGTTTGCGCATCCGTGCCAATGGCTATCCTGGGCATCCTGCCACAGGCTTGCGTAGCTGACGTTGCCGAACTTTCGAGACTCGAGACAGGAGAGGACAGAAGCGGAATGTTCTTCGCGGCTCGTACATTCGCATTCAAGATGGGCCAGGCTATCGCTCTAGCGGTATTCACATCCATGACAGCTGTAGCGAGCCTCAAGGATACACCTGTTGAGGTCGCGGAGAGAGCTTACAGATCCACGGCCCTCGTAGCGTTCATCACATGCGTGATCGGCGCTTGCCTCTTCTTCCTGTATAAGGAGAAGGATATCCTGAAAAAAATCGAAGAGCTCAAGGGCCCTGAAGAAAAGTAATCACCAGTAATCACTGGTAATCAATGCGAATGCGCATCGCCGGATGTGATCTTGGCAGAGGGTTTTAGCCAACGATGACTATTGGTCTATACAGCTGATTACATATGATAACCATTATTAAAAAGGACGGCGGCTTATGGAGCTGCCGTTTTCCTTTGCCGAAATCCGGCAGAGGCAGTCCCGTGACCCAAAGAAAAGTATGGCACCGGCACCGAACTATCGCCTTTAAGCACACGGCGTTGCTACACCCTGTATAGCAACTTCGCCGTTTCAACCCACGCTTGCACACAGAGAAGTCATACTTTTTATGTGTGCAATTCCAGATTCCCGCGCCACAATAAAGCGAGATCGCTTGAATATCCCCAAAGGGGGTTGACAGGAGGGCGGGGATGTATTATTGTACTAAGTAGTTAATACAGTAATACACTGATTAAATTATTTAGTCGCGACACTAAAGAGACCGGGCGGGAACTGTAAAAGTGATTTAGACTTCGGAACCAGAGCCGAAAGTGAAATTGAAACTGAAACAGGGCCGGGTCGGCGGAAAGAAAAGGAACATAAAGATGGAATGGAATTTCAAAGATGGGATCCCTATCTACACTCAGATAATAGATGAGATGACCATGAGGATCGCCAGCGGCACTTATGGGCCGGGCGACAAGCTTCCGTCTGTGAGAGAACTGGCAGTGGATGCAGGAGTCAATCCGAACACAATGCAAAGAGCTCTCGCGGAGCTTGAACGCAGGGGACTCGTCTATTCGGAGCGTACGAGCGGGAGATTTGTTACAAAGGAGGAAGCCGTGCTCAGTGGTCTGCATGAGGAACTTGCGAAGAAATACTTCGAAGAACTCACCGAGAAGCTTCGCAAGATAGGTATGGACGAAAAAGAAATCAAGGCATCCGTCGATAAATGGATGCGGGAAATGCATTAGAGAAAAGCGCTCTGAAAACGCATTACTGCAATTTCGGGAAATAATGAACGAACTAATGAAGTAAGTTAGAAGGGAATACAGTTAAAGGGGATCAGAAAAATGGCAAGAATAGAGATCAACAATCTGACAAAGAGATTCGGCGATCTTACAGCCCTTGATGAGGTCACGCTCTCTCTTGAGCAGGGGCAGATCGTGGGGCTGCTGGGGCCGAACGGAAGCGGCAAGACAACGCTTATAAAAATACTGAACGGGCTGCTCCAGCCGACTTCTGGGAGCGTTAGCATAAGCGGCAACGCGCCCGGCGTGGAGACAAAGAAGGTGGTCGCGTACCTGCCTGACAGGAACGCACTTCCTGACTACATGACATCATCGCAGCTCATGGATATTTACGGAGATTTCTTCGCCGACTTCGACAGGATCAAAGCCGAAGCCATGGTGGACGACCTCGGCATCGACCGCAATCAGACGATGAAGAAGATGTCAAAGGGAACTAAGGAGAAACTCCAGCTTTGTCTGGTAATGGCGAGGCAGGCCGATGTGTATTTGCTCGATGAGCCGATCGGTGGTGTCGACCCGGCGACGAGAGATTACATCCTTCGTACAATCATTTCAAACTACAACGAGAACGCCGTCGTGGTCATATCGACGCATCTTATTGCTGATGTTGAGTCGGTGCTCGACGATGTGGTGTTCATCCAGAATGGAAAGATCGTTCTTCACAAGGCAGCGGACGAGATCCGCGAGGAGAAGGGCGAGAGCATAGACAAACTCTTTAGGGAGGTGTTCAAATGTTAGGTAAATTACTTAAGTATGAGATCCCTGCGATGGGGCGTAAGATATTACCACTTTACGCAGCTTGGGCTGTGACAGCACTTATCTTGGGACTGTCTACACAGGCGGCAGAATCAAAAAGCGAGTTTATGGTTGTCATATCCGCGCTTCTGTATACGGCAATAGCGACTGCCATCCTGGTGATGACGGTGATTCTGATCATCCAAAGATACAGCAACAGTCTTCTGGGCGATGAGGCATATTTCAACCACGTGCTGCCGGTCAGCGCTTCGGCACATATAGGCAACAAGCTGATATCTGCTACTCTGTGGGTGTTTGTGACCATACTCGTAGCTATAGTTACTGCGCTTCTCATAGCCTTGGGGGCGATAATCGTATCCACAGATAAATTCAGCTTTTCAGAACTGATGCAAGGCTTATCTGAGTCAGAATTCATTTTTCCAAAACACTTCGGACTTGTTACTATAGAGATCCTGATCCTTCTGGTGGGATCTGTGGTCAAGACAGTCATGCAGATATACGCGGCGATCACCATCGGGCATCAGGTTTCTAACCATACGACTCTCGCATCGATCGGAGCATACGTTCTGGTGCTGATGTTTGAGGCAACGGTTGGAAGAATGTTCATGCCGTTACTCATCAGCGCCGGCCTCAGCGAAGCCGAGGGCATCTTGACTATAACCAAGGTGTTCCTGCCGACACTGATAATGGAACTCGCATTTGCGGCGATATACTTCTTTGTCTGCAAATATCTTATGGAAAAGAGGCTCAATCTGGCATAGCAGGGTGCTGGAAGAAGGGTCAAGATAGAATCTGGTAGAGAAGCAGGAGCTTTAGGGCTTCTGCTTTTTCTTGCTGCCATGCGCACCGTCTCCTCAAGTGCTAGGGAAGTGGTAAATCGCTACTTTTTTCTTGACAATGAGTCTTCATTTTGTGAAACTAGACGCGTACAAAATCGCTCATCTCAAATGTTTGGGGGGAATAATGGATTACGCTAAAGAATCGGAAAAACTGCATGAACAATGGCGCGGAAAGATCGAAGTGGTCTCCCGTGTAAGCGTGGATAATGACACAGATCTGTCTCTGGCATACACACCGGGAGTGGCACAGCCTTGTCTTGAAGTCCAGAAAGACATCGAGAAGAGCTATGAACTTACAAGGCGCTGGAACATGTGCGCGGTAATTACTGACGGCTCGGCAGTGCTTGGTCTTGGTAATATCGGGCCGGAAGCCGGCATGCCAGTTATGGAAGGCAAATGCGTGCTCTTTAAATCATTCGGAGATGTTGACGCGTTCCCGCTCTGTATCAAGTCTCAAGACGTAGATACTATAGTAGAGACTGTTTACCAGATAAGCGGTTCGTTTGGAGGGATCAATCTCGAGGACATATCAGCGCCGCGCTGTTTTGAGATAGAGCGTAAGCTCAAAGAGAGATGCGACATTCCTATCTTCCACGATGATCAGCATGGTACCGCGGTTATCGCTCTTGCGGGGCTTATCAATGCGCTCAAGCTTACGGGAAAGAAAAAAGAAGAAGTAAAGATAGTCACATCCGGTGCCGGGGCAGCCGCTATTTCAATAACAAGGCTGCTGTTGACATACGGATTCAAAAATATCGTAATGACTGACAGGGGCGGCATCATTTATAAAGGGCGCCTTGAAGGTATGAACCCGGTCAAGGCGGAAATGGCCGAAGTTACCAATCTGGCGGGAGAGAAGGGAACGCTCGCTGATGCACTGAAAGGCGCCGACATATTCATAGGTGTCTCGGGCCCCGGCCTTGTTACCAAAGAGATGGTAGCTTCGATGAACGAGAAGCCGGTCATATTCGCTTGCGCTAATCCGGTGCCTGAGATATTCCCTGATGAAGCAAAGGAGGCCGGGGCGTTTATCGTTTCGACCGGAAGATCGGATTTCCCGAATCAGATCAACAACGTGCTCGCGTTCCCTGGAATATTCCGCGGCACTTTCGACTGCCAGGCCAGAGAGATCAATGAGGAAATGAAGCTTGCCGCGGCAGAAGCGCTTGCGGGCATCATTGGGGACGATGAATTGACACCGGATCACATAATACCGAAGGCTTTCGACCCAAGGGTTCGCCCGGCAATAGCAGAGGCAGTAGCCGATGCTGCAAGGAAAACGGGCGTTGCACGCAAGTAGGCGAGGCGATATTGTGTAAGAGCGCGTATAAGAATGTATACTATCTAAAGAGGCTGCCACGCGGCAGCCTCTTCTTTTCGAAGCGTAGGATCCGTGTCATCTTATTAAGCGCTTGCGGATCAAAGTGTTTCTACATTATATAACCGACTTCGGCGCTGATCTTCTTGACTTCTTCGTCTTTGATCCTTTCGTACTCTACTTTCTTCTCCTCAAAGAAATTCATTCCTTCTGTGTCGATGCTGACGATTAGCGGACCAAATTCTTTGACGCGGCATTTATAGACCGCTTCAGGCATACCGAGATCGAGCCAATCGGCGCTCTCTATCTCTTCGATGCACTCAGCAGCTACAACTGCGTTTCCGGCCGGGAAGACACAGTGTATCGCGCCGAATTCTTTGCAACCGGCGGTGGTCTTTTCTCTCATGCCGCCTTTGCCGATCAGTATACGCACACCGGTCTTTTTGATGAAGTCATATTCGTAGTGCTCCATTCTCATGGATGTGGTTGGGCCGATAGATATCATCTCAAAATGCCCATCCCCAAGATCTCTTACGATAGGACCGGCATGAAGATCTATTCCGCCGCGTATATCAACAGGCATTTCCAGACCTTCATTCACTACTCTGTCGTGCACGGCATCTCTTCCGGTCACGATATATCCATCTATATATATAGTGTCACCGATATGTATGTCTTTCAGATCCTCCGCGGATACCGGAGTTGTGATCACTTTCTTTCCGTTTCTAATCTCTGTCACAGCGCACCTCCGCCAAACTTAGAATGTGTGAGCGATCTATAGTTCAAATCGCTGTCGAAAACCAGGCAGCCTCGTCTGTGGCTCCAGCAGCCGACTGTTACCGCTACCGCCAGGGTCGCCGGGTGACGTGCTGTATTGACGATGTTGACTCCCATGACAGATTTGGCGCCTCCCATGCCCTGTGGTCCGAAGCCTATGGCATTGATACCGTCTTCGAGCATCTTCTCAAGATCGGCAGCCCGCTTATTTTCGTTATGTGAACCTATTGGCCTCAGAAGGGCGTGCTTGGCGTTGATCGCTGCTATCTCGGAAGTCGCTCCTATTCCTACGCCAACCAGAAGCGGTGGGCATGCGTTGAGACCGTATGTCGTCATGCGGTCCATCACGAATTTCACTGCGCCCGGATAACCTTCGGACGGCATCAGTACTGTTGACTGCCCTGGAAGGGAGCATCCGCCTCCGGCCATGTAGGAGTAGATCTCGCAGTCACTTCTGTCCGGCAGGATCTCCCACATGATAAACGGCACACCCGTGCCTGTGTTGTTTCCGGTGTTGTACTCGTCGAAAGACTCAACGACATTGAGCCTGAGAGGAGTTTCTTTTGTTGCCTTCAGGACCGAAGCCTTAAGTACTTCCTCCAGTACGCTCATGTATGGGAATCCACTTCCGCATCTTACAAAGAACTGCAGTACGCCGGTGTCCTGACATGTCGGGCGTTTAAGCTCTTCTGCCCGCTCCATGTTCTTGAACATCAGATCGTAGATCTGAAGAGCCCTTTCTTCTGTCTCTGACGCTCGCATCTCTTCGAGTTTCGACAGCACATCGTCGGGAAGCCTGATGCTGGTATGAGAGATGAAAGAAGCTATCGCTTCGACCAGCGCATTCTCTTTTTCTTTCATATTTATATTCGTATCCATATTTGACATAGCCGTCTCCTTTGCTTCGTAAAGTTTATCACATACCGGGAAAGAATGCTCCCCGAAGTTACGCGCAAAGCGCAGTTTGAAAGGAAGCTGCTGCCTAAAATGGTATTTTTGCATAAATATACATAAGTGATACAACCTTGTACTAACAGAAAAACAATATTTGCTGATAAAGACGCTGAAAACAGCGGATTTTTCGCAGTTTTAACTTGACAGGCAATACATGACTCTTTATAATGATGCCATTATATAAATTCATTTTTATGAATATTCTATCAAACGAGCAGTGTGATCACCCAAACGGACCATACAATTGGTCGTAGGGATCAGAAAAACGATCACATAATCGGCAACGAGAACAATTAAGAAGGTAATGTAAATGGATAAAAAGGACATCAAAAAAGTAGTACTCGCGTATTCCGGCGGACTTGACACTTCGATCATCATTCCTTGGCTCAAGGAGAATTACAACGATCCTGAGATCATCGCTGTAGCAGGCAATGTCGGACAGGCAGATGAGCTCGAAGGGCTTGAGGAAAAGGCTCTCAAGACCGGCGCAAGCAAGCTGATCGTTGCAGACCTCACTGACGAGATGGTGGACGAGGTCATCATCCCTTCGATCAAGATGGGAGCAAAGTACGAGACATATTTGCTCGGCACGGCGTTCGCAAGACCGGTCATAGGCAAGAAGCTTGCAGAGATAGCTCTCGATGAAGGAGCTGACGCTATCTGCCACGGCTGCACAGGCAAGGGCAACGACCAGGTAAGATTCGAGCTCGCCATCAAGAGATGGGCTCCGGGCATGAAGATCATCGCTCCATGGAGGGAATGGGATATCAAGTCCAGAGACGAAGAGATCGACTACGCTGAGGCTCACGATGTTCCTCTTAAGATCTCAAGAGAGACCAACTACTCCAAGGATAAGAATCTCTGGCATCTGAGCCATGAAGGACTCGACCTCGAAGATCCGGCTAACGAGCCGCAGTACGAAAAGGAAGGATTCCTTGAGATGGGAGTTTCCCCACTGCAGGCACCTGATGAGCCTACATACATCACACTCGGATTCGAGGCCGGCGCTCCTGTTTCATTCAACGGTGAGAAGATGAAGGCTTCGAAGATCATCGAGAAGCTCAACGAAGTCGGCGGAGCAAACGGTATCGGTATCATCGACATCGTGGAAAACAGACTGATCGGAATGAAGGACCGCGGCGTATATGAGACTCCGGGCGGAACTATCCTGTACTTCGCTCATGACCAGCTCGAGATGCTGACTGTAGACAAAGAGACGCTCCATCTCAAGCAGAAACTCGCAGTCGACTACGCGGACATGATATACAACGGCAAGTGGTATTCACCGCTCCAGGAGGCTCTGACAGCCTTCGCCAACGAAGCTAATAAAAATGTAACGGGCGAAGTAAAGCTCAAACTGTACAAGGGCAACATCATCCCTGCGGGAATGACTTCACCTTACTCGCTCTACTCAGAAGAACTCGCTTCCTTCGGTGAGACAGATTACGATCAGGCGCAGGCTGCCGGATTCATCAATATCTGGGGACTGCCGACTCTGGTGCAGGCGCTGCTCGAGAAGGGAACTCTGAAATAGGGCGGACTCAGACAGGGAAAACTCAAATAGAACAAAGTATTTCAACAAGTCCGCTTGGCGGACAAAGCAGATAATAAGATAAGTCAGATAGTAAGGATAGGATAATGGATAAACTCTGGGCAGGCAGGACAGCCGGTACGACCGCAAATCTGGTAGATGAGATCAACTCTTCGATCGCTGTTGACAGGAGACTGTACAAGAGAGACATCGCCGGCAGTATAGCTCACGCGAAGATGCTGGCCAATCAGGAGATCATATCTCACGAGGACGCTGATGCCATCGTTCAGGGTCTGAAGGGGATCGAGGCGGATATAACATCCGGAGCGCTCAAGATCGATCCGACAGCTGAGGACATCCACATGTTCGTCGAGACGGTCCTGACTGAGCGCATAGGCGATACGGGCAAGATGCTCCACACAGCAAGAAGCCGTAACGATCAGGTGGCGCTCGATACCAAGATGTACTGCATCGAAGAGATCGACAGCATAGACTATCTTCTCAGCGAACTTATGAAAGTCCTCGCGGACAAAGCCGAGAAGAACATGGAAGTCATAATGCCGGGCTACACTCACATGCAGCACGCTCAGCCTGTATCCTTCGCTCAGCATCTCATGGCATACGCGATGATGTTCGAAAGGGACAAGAGCAGGCTTGAGGATTGCAAGAAGAGGATGCTTGAGAGGTCACCGATCGGAGCATGCGCGCTTGCCGGAACTACCTTCAACATCGACAGGCAGTACGAAGCAAGCCTCCTCGGGTTTACAGGCATCGCGATGAACAGCATGGACGCTGTTTCTGACAGGGATCACTTCGTGGAACTCATGTCGGCGCTTTCGATCATCATGATGCATACCTCGAGGCTTTCCGAAGAGATCATCATGTGGGCGACCTCAGAGTTCAACTTCGTACAGCTCCCTGATGAGTACACGACGGGATCCTCGATAATGCCGCAGAAGAAAAACCCTGATGTAGCAGAGCTGTGCAGGGGCAAGACCGGAAGGGTCTACGGCAATCTGATGTCACTTCTCACGGTGCTCAAGGGTCTGCCGCTCGCGTACAACAAAGACATCCAGGAAGACAAAGAGCCGCTGTTCGACTCGGTCGAGACAGTCAAGCTCTGCATCGAGGCTTTCATCGAGATGGTGGATGTCATGCAGGTCAACGAAGAGAGCATGTACGAATCAGCGACTAAGGGTTACGTCAACGCGACGGACCTCGCAGACTACCTGGTGGTCAAGGGACTTCCGTTCAGAGACGCGTACAACATATCGGGAAAAGTCGTATCCTATTGCCTCGGCAGGGGATGCGCACTGGAAGAACTTCCGCTTGAGGAGTTCAAGCAGTTCTCACCTCTGATCGAAGAGGATGTTCATAAGAGACTGTCACTCAAGACATGTGTCGAAAGGAGAAATTCGGCCGGCGGTACAAGCCCGGCCTCCGTAAGAAAGCAGATCGCATATATAAGGTGTCTGCTTCAGCAGGAGCAATAACAGACTCCCGCAAAAAGATCCGGCACAGGCTAGTTAAGATAAAAAAGGGACAAGAGTTACGAAATAGCGAAACAGAAGAAAGCTGAGGTAACAAAATGAAGAACTCAATCAAGAAGGTATTGATGATCGCGCTGTCAATGATGATGGTACTCGCACTCGCGGCATGCGGAGGCGGCGGAAGCAGCAGTGAAGAGGGCGGAAAGCTCGCTGCTATCCAGGAAGCTGGAAAGATCGTAGTTTGCACAGACGCTGCATGGGCGCCATTTGAATATATCGGTGAGGGCGGCGAGCCTACAGGAATCGACATCGAGATCGCACAGGCTATCGCAGATGAGCTCGGCGTTGAGCTCGAGGTAAAGAACATCGCGTTCGATACTATCCCTGCTGCTCTTTCCGGAGGCGATGCTGATCTCGCACTCGCTTGCATCACTATCACTGATGAGCGTAAGGAAGAGATGGCATTCACCGATCCTTACACAACAGTACAGCAGTACATGGTAGTTCCTGCAGACAGCGACGTTAAGGTAATGGAAGATCTCGGTGGAAAGGCAGTCGGAACACACCTCGGAACAACAGGAGACTTCCTGATGAGCGATGAGAATGCTTCAGGCGCACTCGTTGATAACAACTGTGAGAACAAGCAGTACAAAGCTCTTCCTGATGCAGCACTTGCTATGAAGAGCGGTGAGCTCCAGGCTATCGTATGCGACTCCGTACTCGCTGAGAACCTCGTCAAAGCTAACGGCGATGCGTTCAAGACATTCCCTGTAGCATACAAGGATGGACATGAGGCAGATCTCGAGGAGATCGGAGCTGCAATGGCTAAGGGAGACGACGAATTCACAGCTAAGGTCAACGAGATCGTTCAGAAGCTCAAAGACGATGGCCAGATCGACGAGTGGTTCGTACAGCACAGTGAAGCAGCTTCCAAGCTGTAAGTGCTAAAGGAATTTGATACTAGTCTAAATAGAAACCTTGTGTGGGCTGCGGTGATGACCGTGGCCTATGCGGGCGTAGTGGGGTAATAATTTGTTTGAAGCATTAAGAGAAGGATTCATAAAGACCTTTATCAGGGACAACCGCTATAAGGTGTTCCTCGAAGGTTTCAAGAATACGATGATCATCACGATCGTGGCGGCTCTTATAGGAATCGTGCTCGGCGTCATCGTTTCGTTCATACACTCTCTGGCAGAGAATGTCAGGGACAAGCATCAGGACACTCTTGGTGCGAAATGCCTGCTGGCACTGGACAAGTTCTGCGCAGCCTATGTCGCTGTAGTCAGAGGTACGCCGCTTGCTATCCAGCTGATGATCATGACTTTCATTGTCATGAGCGGCTTTCCTAACAAAGTGCTGGTATGCTGCATCGCGTTTGGTATCAACTCAGGCGCTTACGTATCCGAGGTCATCAGAGGCGGTATTGGCTCGGTAGACTTCGGTCAGACTGAAGCCGGACGTTCACTTGGACTGTCACAGATCGGTACACTCAGGCTGATCGTGCTTCCGCAGGCGATCAAGAACATCCTGCCGGCACTCTGTAATGAAGCGATCGCTGTTCTCAAAGAGACTTCCATCGTAGGAATGGTTGCGGTAGTCGATCTGACCCGTGCGGGCGACCTCGTTCGAAGCAGAACAATGTCACCGTACTTCACGCTCATTTCTGTAGCGATCGTATACTTCGTTCTGGTATTCGGCCTCACTAAGGCTGTAGGAAGACTGGAGAGGAGGTTGGCTCAAAGTGATAGAAATTAAAGGACTTAAAAAAGACTTTGGCGACCTTAAAGTGCTGAAGGGAATAGACCTGGATATAGAAAAAGGCGAGCGTGTCGTTATAATCGGACCTTCGGGCTCGGGCAAGAGTACACTTCTCAGATGCATGAACATGCTCGAGGTACCTACAGGCGGACAGATCATCTTCGAGGGAACAGACCTTACGGACAAGAAGACAGATCTCGACAGTGTGCGCTGCAAGATGGGAATGGTGTTCCAGCAGTTCAACCTTTTCCCGCATAAGACGATTCTCGAGAACATGACCCTCGCACCGCTCTATCACAAGATGATGAGCGAGGCGGAGGCCAAGGAGAAGGCAATGGCACTGCTTACCAGGATCGGTCTTGCGGACAAAGCGGATGTCTATCCGTCGACGCTTTCCGGCGGACAGAAGCAGCGTGTCGCTATAGTGCGTGCGCTTGCGATGGATCCTGATGTGATGCTCTTCGATGAGCCTACATCGGCCCTCGACCCTGAGATGGTAGGAGAAGTGCTCGAACTCATCAAGGAGCTCGCTCATGACGGAATGACCATGGCGATCGTTACCCACGAGATGGGATTTGCCAAGGAAGTAGGCACAAGAGTCATCTTCATGGATGAAGGCGTGATCGCCGAAGAGAACGAGCCAAAGGAATTCTTCGAAAATCCTAAGAACCCGAGGCTGCAGGATTTCCTGTCGAAGGTGCTGTAGAGGCCGGGTGACGCTCGCGGCCTAGTGAGGCCGGGCGATGCCTTGACTCGACATCCGATGCGTAAGCGTAAAAAGCAACAACAATCAAACAAATAATTACACATTAAAGGAGATATAGCTAAATGTTCAAACATACGATAGTAAGGACACCATGTTCAAAAGTCTGTGACGGTATCACTTCCGCGCCTGAGCTCGGCCAGCCGATTTATGAAAAGGCGCTCGAGCAGCATGCCGCGTACATCGAGGCACTCAAATCTTGCGGAGTGGACGTCAAGGTGCTTCCGGCTCTCGAGGAGTATCCGGATTCGTGCTTCGTAGAGGACGTAGCCGTGCTCGCTGAGAAGTGCGCGATCATCACAAATCCGGGCGCCGGCACACGTAACGGAGAGACTGAATTCATAATTCCGACAATCAAGGAATTTTACTCTGAAGATCAGATCGGATACATCAAAGCGCCCGGCACGCTCGAAGGCGGAGACGTGATGATGGTGGGGGATACTTTCTACGTTGGAGTGTCGGCAAGGACGAATGAAGAGGGCATCAAGCAGTTCGCTGATTTCTTCGGGAAATTCGGCTATGAAGTGAAGGCTGTTCCTCTGACTGAAGTTCTTCACCTAAAGACGGGTGTCAATTACATCGAGAATAACAAGATGCTTGTTTCGGGCGAATTCATCGACAAGGAAGACTTCGCACAGTACGAGAAGATCATAGTTCCTGAAGAGGAAGCTTATGGTGCCAACTGCATCTGGATGAACGGCACTGTGATCGTTCCTGAGGGTTATGACACGGTGAAGAAGGCTGTCGAGGATGCCGGCTATCCGGTCATCATAGTGGATACCTCTGAGTTCAGAAAGATCGACGGAGGTCTCAGCTGCCTGTCACTCAGATTCTAAATGATTCGATCGGCGACACTGCTACTGCCGCCCGGATTTTGAACAGGTCTACTGAAGACACGACAATTACCGCCCGGATTTTGAATAGGTCTACTGAAGACACGACAACTGCCACTCAGATCCTGAACAAATCAAATTACATGTGCAAGTAAAATGCCGCGCCCGTGAAGAGCGCGGCGTTTGTATTGTCTGATCGATCAGGAGTTTGCGTAACTCCTTGATCTTATTAGTTTGCAGCGGCGACTTTGGAGTCGACGTGCATTCCCATACCTGCTGTATGAGCAGAAACCTCGGAAGCGAGATACAGAACAGCGTTAGCAACTTCCTCTGGCTTAGCATAGCGCTTGTCCATAGCGTAGTTGCCGGCGAGCATTGCCATAGCCTCTTCGTGAGTCATGCTGTCGCCGAAGAAGTCCTTCTCGATCCTGAGCATCATCGGTGTGTCTACAGGGCCCGGGCATACATAGTTTACATGGATGTTATGAGGACCAAGCTCCATAGCTACGCACTTTGTGAGGCCTGCTACAGCGTACTTCGAAGAAACGTAAGCACTGTTGCCTGCTGTTGGCTCGAATGCTGCTGCGGAAGCGACGACTACTACAGCGCCGGATTCCTTCTCGATCAGTGTTGGAGCGGCGTATTTCATGGTCAGCATTACCGCGAATACGTTGAGCATATATGTCTTCTCGAAGAGGTCGAGGGTCATGTCCTGTACAGGATGAGCCTGTCCTTCATAGCCTGCGTTAGGAACAACGATATCGATAGTTCCGAAATGAGCCTTCGCGCCTTCAACGAAATTCTTGATGTCTTCTTCGCTGTTCAGGTCTGCTACGAAGCCTGCAACCTGTCCCTCAGCTGCGCCGAGTGTAGGGATAAGATTGTCGATCTTTTCCTGTCTTGTAGATGAGAAAGCTACCTTTGCTCCCTCAGCGAGAAAACCCTTTACGATCGCAGTTCCGATTCCGCCTGTGCCGCCTGTAACGAGAATGACTTTGTCCTTTAACTTAAGATCCATAGAAAACTCCTTTCCAATAACATATTTGGGCTCTGCCCGGCATGTTTCGTTTGCTTGCCGGAGACGCTCCCTCCACATAACAAAATAGTATTCTCAATTGATAAAGGTGTCAATAGCGCGTGTACTAGCAAGCGGTAAAGGCCGCAAGCAAAGGGGCGGGTGCATTTGCGGGTTCGAGTGTGGGTTCGAGTGTGGGTTCGGGTTCGAATGTGGGTTTGGGTTCGACCGGCCATCGATTGACATATATGATAGCTGAGAATATAATATTGAGCGGTTAAGACTGTCTAACTTGACGAGCAAACCGCCTCGACGTGGGTGCGGAGCGGTTATCGGAATGAAATAGATAAATATAGGGATACGAGGTGAAATGATGTCAACTGTAATTATCATAGTAGGATTATTGCTTATCGCTTACGCTGTTTATGGCACAGTAATGAAAGCGAGGGGCAAATCAAAATCGAGCTGCTGCGGCACTGCGGAGGCAGTAATCAGCAAGCCTGTTGACGATACTGACGAGTCACATTATCCGTACAGATACATGGTGTATGTCGATGGCATGAAGTGCAGCAACTGCGCCGCCAATGTCGAGAACGCCATCAATGGGATCGGAGACGCGTGGGCGAGAGTCCAGCTCGGAAGAAAGCGTGCCGACGTGCTTTCCAAGAGCGAAAAGACTGAAGCGGATTTCGTGGCAGCGCTCGGAAAGACCGCGTATACTGTGGCCGGCTTTGAGCAGTTGTCAGAGTAATGAGCTGTCAAACGGATACCGCTACAACAGACCGCGGAGTCTTCTTCTCGGAGGGCGGTTGTATATAGACAAAGATATTCGTCATATGTTATATATCCTGTTGACGAACCCGCTCGCCCAACCAAACGGGCTTGCCGGAGTCTTGCTCCCGGTTGAAAATGACCGATGAGCTTTCAGTGATATAGGTGTATGGAGAGATGGAATATCATATTCGCGAGATCGAAGAGAGAGATAATAAGAAGATCGAGCATGTCATACGTACATGCCTGATCGAATACGGAGCTGACCACGAGGGGACAGCCTGGGCTGATCCTCAGCTCGGAGAGTTTTCGACTATCTATAATAATATCGAGGGTAGAAAATACTGGGTAGTAGAGACCACGGACAGCGAGATCGTAGGCGGGACCGGCATCGGCGAAGTGGAAGGCTGCCCGGGCGTCTGCGAACTGCAAAAGATGTACTGCCTTCCAAAGGCGCGCGGGACAGGTGCTGCACATGTTCTGATGGAGACTGCTTTGGCATATGCTAAACAGTACTACGATAAGTGCTACCTCGAAACATTTGATAACATGATCCCGGCACAGAAGTTCTACAAGAAGCACGGCTTCGAACTGACTGATCAGCGGCTCGGAGACACAGGTCACTTCGCCTGCGATGTACTATTCTTGAAGGAACTAAAATAGCATGATTTAGCTATTTAATTTTTAATTAAATGTTTTTATCGAACCAGAAATTATGTTAAAATACAGGCGAAATCAAGCGTTGAGCATGATGCGAGGGATGGTATGTCTATTAAGCAGAATCTCGATATTGCGATCGAAAAAAGCCTGTATAACGAGATCATAGAAGGAAGATGGATCCCAAATGAGAGAATAAAGATCGAAAGGATCATGGATGAGTACAGCGTCAGCAGGACACCGGTGATCCAGGCTCTCAAGAAGATGCAGGAGAGAGGCCTTGTGGTATTTACAAACACGGGCCATTTTTATACCCCTTCATATTCCACAAAGGATCTTAAAGATATCAGAAATCTGCGTATAGTACTCGAGACACGGGCGCTGAGGGAGATCAAACAGAAGGATATAGACGTCGACTTTGGCCTCCTGTATGGGATATGTGAGAATGAGCAGATCCACAGCAAGAATGGTGACAATATCCTTGCTAAAAGAGATGACATAGATTTTCACAAGGAGCTGGTCGATCAGGCAGGCAACAGCATTTTGTCAGACCTCCATAGAAGGATACAGGACAGGTTTATGATCGTGAACTATTCCTTCGCGGTCCATCCGCTGAAGAAGCACGAAGTGGCTTATAACGATCATACGAAGCTCCTGAGCTTGATAGGTGATGGCGATTTTGCGGGGGCTGAAGATCTGCTTGAACAGCATATTACCTGGGCGTATCAGAACGTCAAAATGTACATGAAAGACCACATTTAATTAAAAATTAAAAAAACGCGATTTTGCAAACAAAGGTTCGTTTCTTGTCGTTGACAAGGACGAGCCTTATTTATATTTTTGCATTAAAAATAGACTGTTTGAGCGACTTAAAAAGGTCGTTGACAAACAGCGATCATCACGGCAGTGAGGGGATAATGAATTCGAGAATCAGGGATCTGCTGGGAATGCTGAGCGTCATATGCTGCCAGAGTATATTCGGCTTCAGCTTCCTCTTCTCCAAGATAGGGACGAATATAAGTGATCCTTTTTCAGTCCTGGGTTGGAGGTTCACAGTAGCGTTCATAGCCATAGCGATATGCGCTGCGACTGGACTGATCAGGATCGACCTGAAGGGAAAAGATCTCAGGCCGCTGATAATGCTCTCGATATTTACTCCTGTTGTCAACTACCTGCTGGAAACTATCGGAATAAGCATGACCACCTCGTCGGAAAGCGGAGCGATGGTCGCCTGCCTCCCGATAGCGTGCATGATCTCAGCGTCGCTGATACTGAGAAAGATTCCTAACAAGACACAGGTGCTCGGGATCACAGTAACGGTTGCCGGGGTGCTGATATGCGTCTTCGCAAGAGGCTTTACAAAAGATCTGCACATGATGGGAAATATACTCATCATCATTTCGGTCTTTTCCAACAGTATTTTCACAGCGTTGTCAGAGAAAGCGAAAGAATTCTCGAGCGTAGAGAAGACGTTCATGATGCTGATTCTCGGATGTGCGACATTTATGACGCTAGCTGTGATAAGGAACGCGATCACCGGATCACTAACGGAATACTTCACACTTCCGTTTGTGAACAAGATGTTCCTCGCCTCGGCCCTCTACCTCGGAATAGGTTGCTCGCTTGTGGCATTCTTCCTTAACAACACAGCGATATCGATAATCGGAACAACGAGGACAGCATCTTTTGGAGGCATATCGACTATAGTTTCGATAATTGCCGGAGTAGTGATCATGAAAGAAGAGTTCCTGGCTATTCAGGTAGCGGGAACGGTGCTGGTCCTGATAGGTGCATATACCGCCAACGCAAAGGCGATTATGAATAACAAAGAAACACGGAATCAATAAAACCTGAAAGGAGTATTTAAAACATGGAAGTAAGAGATAATTGCAAGAAGCCTTTTGGCATCTGCCCTGCATCGATGACGCTTTGGGACTCCGATGAACAGTACAATCCAAAAGCAGAAGAGAAATACCTTACATGGCTCATTGACAATGGTGCTCAGTCGATTTCTATCTGCGGCAGCACAGGTGAAAACAAGGCTATGAACATGGACGAGCAGATGCAGATCATCGACCATGTTACAAGCTTCCTCGGTGGACAGGTTCCGCTGATCGTAGGAACCGGTTTCTACAACACCATCAATACGATCAGAATGAGCAAATATGCCGATGAGAAGGGCGCCGATGGAGTAATGGTCATCCTTCCATACTATTTCACACCGCATAAAAAGGCAGTGCTCAGACATTATCGCGACATCAGAAAAGAGATCAGCTGTCGTCTGATGGTATACAACAATCCTCATTTCGCGGGTCAGGAACTTTCGGTTCCTGAGGTAGAAGAGCTGGTTGCTGATGGAACTATCCAGGACATCAAGGCTGCTCACGGCGATCCTAACAGAGTCCACGAGCTCAAGTATCACCTCGGCGACAAGATCCAGATCATGTACGGACATGATTACGCAGCAGCTGAAGGCCTCATGGCCGGAGCGCACGGATGGCTTTCAGGATTCCCTGCTATCCTGCCTAAACAGTGCAGAGCGATCTGGGATGCGTGCCAGACTAACGACATCAAGGCTACTATGGCGGCACAGGACAAGATCCAGCCTTATATCGATTACTTCTTCTATGACAAGAAGGACGGAGTTCCTCACTGGCAGGAAGTTTGCCACTACACACTCGTAGCGCAGGGCATTGAGGGCGGAGTTCCACGCAGACCTCTTGGTGACCTCGAGCCTGAGCACAAGAGAAAGATCGAGAGACTCCTCGCGGATATGGATTGATAGATCATGAAGGTATCTCAGTTAGCAAGTAAAATTCAAAAGGCCAAGATCCGCGTCATGTATGACATGGCGCGGGGAATGGACGATGTCATCAGCCTTACAGTGGGCGAGCCGGATTTCAAGACGCCGGCTTCGATAATCGAAGTATCGAATCGCTGCTTCAGTGAAGGCATGACAGCATATACGCCTAACAACGGGCTATATGAGCTCAGGAAGGCTGTAGCGGATTATTACTCTCCGATCACGGGCTACGAAGTGGACCCCGAAAAGGAAGTGATGATCACGGTCGGCGCGCAGGAGGCCCTGGTGGTAGCCATGCAGATCCTGCTCGATCCGGGCGACGATGTGATGCTCTGCGAGCCATATTACGTTTCATATCTTGGACAGATACATGTCTGCGGATGCAATCCGGTCTTCATACCGACATCCGAAGAGAACAGGTGGGTACCGACTGTCGAGGACCTTGAAAGGACTGTGACGGATCGCACGCGAGTCATGATAATCAACTCGCCAAACAATCCGACCGGTTGCGAGATAAGCCGCGAAGAGCTAGAGAAGATAGCTGAATTTGCGATCAGGCATGACATCGTAGTGATATCCGACGAGCCATATAACAAGATCAGGTATTCCGAAACTCCTTTCGTCAGCATATCGTCTATGCCGGGGATGAAAGAGAGGACGCTGGTGGTGAATTCCTTCTCCAAGACTTACGCGATGCCGGGATGGAGACTCGGATACGCGGTAGGTCCTGAGTGGATCATCTCGCAGATGCCAAAGACGCATGATGTGACTGTATCGTGTGTGCCGGCTCCTTTCCAGCATGCCGGAGCGTTCGCGCTCAAGAACTGTGACAAGGACGTCGAAGAAATGGTGCGCCGCTTCAGGATACGAAGAGACCTTGTTGTCGAGGGGATCAACTCCATACCGGGACTGAGCTGCTCCGCGCCTGACGGAACATTCTACCTGTTCTTCAATATCAAGGAGCTTGGAGTCAGTTCTGAAGAGTTCGCGTTTGGACTGCTGGAAGACAAGCACGTCGCGCTGGTTCCGGGCAATGGTTTTGGAGACCTGGGCGAGGGATATATGAGATTGACTTTTGCAAAAGAGGAAGAGGATCTTACGGAAGCGATATCCCGGATCAGGGAATACGTTGAGAAGATCAGAAACAAATAAGTCGGGAGGGAACTGATAATGAACAAATTCGTTGAAAAGTATGGGCAGATCCTTATTCCTATGATCACTCCTTATGACGAGAACGAGGAAGTGAATTATGAGGAATACGCTAAACTGGTAGATTATCTCATTACTGAGGACATGGGTGACTCTCTTATCGTCACCGGTACTACAGGAGAGGCGTGCCTGCTTACTTTTGATGAAAGAGTCAAGCTGTTCGAGACTGCTGTAAAGGCAGCCGCGGGAAGAAAGCCTGTCATCGCCGGTACAGGCTGCGCATCAACTAAGGAAACTATAGAGCTTACAAATAAGGCATATGAGCTTGGTATCGAGACATGCCTGGTAGTATGTCCGTTCTACAACAAGCCGACACAGGAGGGTCTCTACCTTCACTATAAGAAGCTTGCCGAGAACACCAAGGCCAATATCATGCTTTACAACATTCCTATCTTTGTAGGAGTAAATATGGAGGCTGAAACGGTCAGAAGACTTGCGTCGATCGAGAACATCATCGGCATCAAGGACGAGGCCGGAGTCAACCCTACACAGGTCACAGACTTCTTTATGGCAACTGCGGATATAGATCCGGACTTCGCGATCTTCAACGGAGATGATGTGATGCTCATGCCTACGATCGTTCAGGGAGCTATGGGACTTGTAAGCGGCGGCTCGCATATTTACGGACACGAAGTAAGAGAGATCTTCAAGGCTTTCGCTGCGGGCGATAACGCCAGGGCAAAAGAGCTCTTCGATGAAATGTATGAATTCTGCAAGAGCACAGGCCAGAACGGAAGGATACTTCCAAACTCCATCCTCAGACCGGCGATCGAAGCTGTGACAGGCCTTAATCTCGGACCTGCCAGACTGCCGCTGGCTCCACCTACTGAAGAAGAGATGGAGGTCACACTGGGGATCCTGAAAAAACAGGGAAGGATCTAGTCTCGGGGAAATGCCCCCCCGGCCATTCAAGTTCATTACATCATTCACTAACGGATGATTATGAAAAATATCTTAATTCAAGGAGGTAAACACATGAAGATTAAGAAAATCACAAGTTTGATTCTTATTGCTGCAATGATGTGCTTCGCATTCGCAAGTTGTGGCTCCGGATCTTCAAGCTCAGGTGGAGGCGATCTCCTCGCGTCTGTTCTTGAAAAGGGTGAGCTTCAGGTTGCTGTAGAAGCAGGAGATGAGCCATGGGCTTACCAGCCTGAGGGAGAATCCGAGTACACAGGAATGGCTGTTGAGATCATTCAGGGATTCGGTGAGGCCATTGGCGTAAACGTTGTTATCAACCCATTCGAGTTCTCTGAGCAGATACCTGCTGTACAGTCGGGCAAGGTCGACATGATCGCCTGCAACATTTCCAGAACTCAGCAGAGATCTGCCACAGTACTGTTCACAGAGCCTGTATCCTACAACAATGGTGTAGCTGTTGTTAAGAAGGACAGCGGCTTCAAGAGCGTTACTGAGCTTGACTCCGGTGATATCACCCTGACAACACCTGCCGGCTCCATCCAGGAAGAGCTTGCTAAGGAAAAATTCCCTAAGGCTAAGCTGAATGCTCTTGGTTCGACAAGTGACGCTATGGCAGCTCTCAAGGCTGGACGTGCTGATGCTTACATCACAGACAACATCCAGGGCGCTAAGATGCTCGAGTCTGACAGCAGCCTTGAAATGCTTCCAGAGGCACTGAACTCCGATACAGTTGCTTTCGCGCTGGCACTTGATACAAACTCCTACACACTCCGCGACGCGTTCAACAACTACCTCAAGGTAATCAAGATCGACGGAACGTACAACGAGCTCTACAAGAAGTACTTCGGTACTGACTGGGTACCTCTGACAATCGAGTACGGTGCATAATTCATACATTTAGCTACTATTCTGGGTTAAATGATTAATTAATAAGAGGCGTCATTTTCCCTATCCTTTAGAGAAAGTGGCGCCTCATGCGCTTTAGGACACACTAAGAGGTCATTATGAATGCATTACAATTTGCAGGATGGCTGCCAGATCTTCTTGAAGGTCTCAAGATCACCATGGCAGCATCATTGATATCGATAGTAACCTCAACTGTTTTAGGAGCAGTTGTGGCGATTTTCGTGGCATATGACAACAAGATAGTGACGGGCATCCTGAGAGTCTTTGTTTCCATATTCAGGAACACCCCACTGCTGGTCATAATGTTTTTCATATTTTATGGACTTCCGCTTATTAACGTTGTGTGGCCGCCTCTGGTCTGCGGAATACTGGCGATCACGCTTAATGAGAGCGCTTTTGTGGCGGAAATATTACGAGGTTCGATTTTGAATATACCGCAGGGAGATATAGAGGCCGCCGTAAGTCTGGGACTGAAAAAGTGGCAGGTCTCAAGCAAGATAATCTTCCCGCTTGCTATGAGGAATTCGGTTCCGATGCTCGTCGGACAGTCCTCTGTAATAGTTAAGGATACATCGCTGTTCTCACTGATAATGATATTCGATCTTATGAGAGCGGGTCAGGCATACTACGACAAATATCTGAGCAGTGTATCGATCTGGATAGTAGGTGTGATATACGTGCTTATATTCCTTGCGCTTAGCTGGCTGGGAGCAAGACTTGAGCAGAAAGCGTCGTTCAAGAGGTAGGGTGACACTATGACTATATGGCAAATGATCAAATACATGCTTGCGGGCATTGGGATCACGTTTGAACTGGTGCCGCTCGCAATAGTGACTACATTCATCTTCGGAATGATACTCGGTATCCTTTCATTCAAGCGGATACCACTTATGAAGTATCTCCTGAAACTGTACAACGTAGTCATGAGAGGACTGCCGACGATGGTCGTTCTCAAACTTATATACTATAACGCAAATTTCTCATCGGCTTTTATGGCGGCATTGATCTCGCTGACTCTGTACCACGGAGCATATATAGGCGAGATAATCAGAGGATGCTTCGAAACAGTTCCTGTTGGTCAGATGCAGGCAGGCTTGTCGCTCGGCCTCAGCTATTGGAAGATCATGTTCAAGATCTATATACCGCAGATACTGAAGCCGATGATCCCGATGGTCTGCAGCCAATACATCCTTCTCGTCAAGGATACTACGCTCGTCTATATCGTGGGCGTAATGGACATGATGTGGAGAGGCAGACAGATGATGGCTATGACATTCGATCCTATATCGGGATATCTGCTGATAGGCGTCTTCTACTACATTCTCTGTACACTTATCGAGATCCTTGGCAGACGTGTTGAGAAGTCGATATCGATCAAACACAGAGGACGTATGCTCGGAACTTATTACCGTTGATCAATCGGAAAGGATAGCAAATATGTCAGAAGATAGGCAAGTACTGGTGCAGTTCAAAGATGTTTGCAAAACATTCAATGAAGGCAAAACAGTTGTAATGGATCACTTCAGCTTCGACTTTCTTAAGGGCGAGACGCATGTAATTTGCGGCAGAAGCGGCGCGGGCAAAAGTACGCTCATCCGCTGTATCAACTACCTTGAGCAGATCGACAGCGGTGAGATCAATATGGATGGGATAGTTCTGGATAAAAAGACGGCTATCGATATACGAAAGAGAGTCGCTATGGTATTCCAGAATTTCAACCTTTTCCCTAATATGACGGCACTCCAGAATGTGAGCTTTGGGCCTATAGAATCACTCCATGTGCCAAAGGCTGAAGCGATCGAGGGCGCGGAAAAATATCTCGAGAAGGTTGGTCTCAAGGACAAAATGAACTCCAAACCGGGAGAGCTTTCCGGCGGTCAGCAGCAGAGAGTGGCGATCGCCCGCGCTCTCAATATGAATCCGGAGCTTATCCTGTTTGATGAGCCTACGAGCGCTCTCGACCCTGAGATGGTAGGCGAGGTCATCGATATCATGGAGGAGCTCTCGGCAGAACACAGGAGCATGATAGTCGTTACTCATGAGATGGGTTTTGCTAAAGCAGCCGCGGACAGGATCTCCTTCCTTGAAGGAGGGCGGTTCCTCGAGACCAATACACCGATCGAATTTTTCGAGCATCCGAAAAACGAGAGTCTGGCCAAGTTCATAAGTCAGATCCAGTAAAAGAGGAGGCTTTTGAAGATGAAGAGACCAAAGATACTTGTAGTGGGCAGCTTTATGATGGACATGACGGTTTCGGCGCCAAGAGTACCTGATCTTGGAGAGACCGTTACAGGGACGAAGTTCTCGACGGCACCCGGAGGGAAAGGCTTCAATCAGGCAGTTCAGTGCGCGAGGCTCGGAGCGGATGTCACTATGGTAGGCTGCCTCGGTAATGACACTAACGGAGAGGAATTTATCCGTGTAGCCAAGGACATAGGTCTTGACATAGAGCATGTCAAGATCAGCGATACAGAGCATACCGGAGTTGCAAGCATACAGCTTGAGGTCAAGGATGATTCCGTCCAAAACAGGATCATCATAGTGCCGGGCTCCAATTACGCTCTGACCCCTGAAGATCTGGGCTGGCTGGAGGGCGCGATCTCGGATTACGATATCGTGATGCTGCAGCTTGAGATCTCGATGGAGACGAACAAATATGTTGCGGAAGTAGCTGACAAGGCTGGCGTTAAAGTCATGCTCAATCCGGCACCGGCTGCGGAACTGGATAGCGATTTCCTCAGCAACGTTACATATCTGTCGCCGAATGAGTTTGAGGCTGCTCTACTTTCAGGTCACAAGATCAAAGTTGACGAAAATGGAGCAGATGAGGACGACGCTCAGGAAGCGGCGAGAAAACTGATGGAGCTCGGCGCGGCCAAGGTCATAATAACCCTCGGTGAAAACGGATCTCTCCTATGTGATCCGGATAGGTGCGTACGCGTCCCAAGTATTCTGGCTGACAATGTTGCGGATCCGACCGCTGCAGGAGATTCCTTTGTCGCGGCGTTCTGCACAGCGCAGGCCATGGGCATGACAGAGGAAGAGGCGCTTGAATACGCAAGCTATACCGCTTGCCTTACTGTACAGAGCCTCGGCGCTATGCCGTCGCTTCCGGACAAAGAACGAGTCGATGCTTTCATTGGAAGCAAGAAATAGAAAGAACTGATCAGTGCTTCCGCGTGAGGTAGAAATACCAGAAAGAACAGTCAAGCGCTTCCGTGGGAAGCGAAAAGAGTGGTAGACAAATGGTTAAAGAACAGAGTAAACAGGCAGTCCGTGATTTTATAGAATCAGCCCGCAGGGAGTTCGACTCTCAGACTTTGAAGTTCGATTATTCCCAGATAGAAAATGCCGCTCAGTTGATCCTTGATACTCAGGCCAACGGCGGGAGGGTACATATCACCGGAATAGGCAAGCCGGGGCATGTTTCTTCATATATAGCCTCACTTATGTCTTCAACCGGGAATCCTTGTTATTTCCTTGATGGCACCGAAGCGTATCACGGATCCAGCGGTCAATTGATCGAAGGGGATGTCGTGATCGCCATTTCCAATTCAGGTGAGACTAACGAGCTCAAGACTACGGTCACTACTGTTAAGGGCCTGGGCTGCAAGCTGATAGGAGTCTCCGGCAACGCTGACAGCTGGCTTGCGCTCAACTCGGATGCTTTCCTTCTCGCTCATGTCGATGCTGAAGGAGGGCCGCTCAACAGGGCACCGCGCAATTCTGTTATCGCGGAGATGCTGGTGCTCCAGGCTCTAAGCGTGTTGCTTCAGGAGGAAAAAGGCCTGGATCCTGTGGAATATGTAAGGCATCATCCGGGCGGTAAGTTGGGCCAACTCAGAGATGATGAGAAGCGGTAGGTATTCCACTTTTAATGTGATGGTGCGAAGGATGAAAGACAAGATTCGTGTCGGTGTACTGGGTACAGGATATGTAGCGATCAATAATTATCTGCCGATCCTCTCGGGGATGGACGATGTTGAGATCGCGGCGATACTCTCGGGCCATATAGAGAATGCTCAGAAGGCGGCCAAAAGATTTGGTGCGGCGAAAGCGGTAAGCACGATAGCGGAGCTGGTGGATGAGGGTATTGATTGTGCCTTTGTCCTGACTCCTAAGGGCTTCCACTTTGAGCATGTGAACTTTCTTTTGAATAAAGGCATCCCGACATATTGTGAGAAACCTCTGGCCACCGACCTTGGCGACTGCAGAGAGCTAGCGAGGATGAGTGAGGCGACTAAGACTATACTCATGGTTGGTTTCAATAGGCGTTTTGCTCCCATCGTGCAGGCAGCAAAAGAAGTGTGGGGCGATACAAAGCCTGATGTCATCATCGCTCAGAAAAACCGGCCTGAGACTGAATACCACGCGACCCTCGAAAATGCCGTTCACATGGTGGATATACTGAGATTCTTCGGGGGAGAGGCCCGCGAGGTGCACGCTCTGGCAAAATACAGTGACCCGGATTACGAGACATTCACGACTGCAATGATAGAGTTTGAATGTGGTTCTTCTGGGATGCTTATTGCCGACAGGAGCGCCGGGCAGTGGGAAGAGACCATAGAGATGCACGGAGGCAACAAAACGGTAATAGTCAATATGCCGGAAAGCCTGACTGTGATCGATAAAGACAAGAAAACAACGGTCGAAATAACACCTCTTAATATGGGGTGGGCGAAGTCGGAAGAGAGAATGGGCTTCAGCAATGCTACCTCTTATTTCATAGATTGTGTCAGAAATGGCACGAGGCCTGAGCCAGATGCTGCGGACGCCGTACTTACACATGAACTGCTCGACAGGATCCTTGAGGATGCTGGGCTGCCGCGATAGACGATATTCGCGTTACAGATGTGGTGTAAACAGATAGCCGCGCGAAAGAGGTGCGATACAAATAGATATTTGAATGAAAGCGACGCGAAACAGATAGCCGCGCGAAAGAGAACCGATGGATTTGATTAATAAAAAAACAAAAGACATGGAGCAGGGCGCCATCCGGGAAATGTTCGACCGCGCGTCAGCGATGGAAGACGTTATAAGCCTCGGAATCGGCGAGCCGGACATCCATACAGATGCTTCGATCTGTGAGGCTGCGTATGTAGCCATGCAGGAAGGGTATACACACTATACGCCTAATGCGGGGATCATCCAGCTGCGGACGGCGATCGCGAACGAGACGTACCTGAAAGGTGCTCACTACGATCCCGGTTCAGAGGTGATCGTCACATGCGGCGGCGCAGGAGCTATATCCACACTGATGGCAGTCATCATAGATCCGGGTGATGAGGTGCTTATCCAGGACCCACAATGGTTCAATTACGTATCGCAGGTCGAGTACTATGGTGGAAAGGCAATCAGGGTACCTGCCTATGCCGAAAACGGCTTCGAACTCGATGCCGAGACTATTTCGAAATACGTAACAGATAGGACGAAGGCGCTGATGATCAACTCCCCAAACAATCCAACAGGGCGGGTGATTTCATATGAGACCGCGCGTGCGATATCTCGCTTAGCGGTGGAACGCGACTTTATGGTCATCAGCGATGATGTATATAACAGCCTTTTGTACACGGGTGAAGATCCGTTTTGCATAGCGGAGATGCCCGGCATGAAAGAGCGGACAGTTATAATAGGCAGCTTTTCTAAATCGTACGCTATGACAGGCTGGAGGATCGGCTATGCGGCGGGTCCTGCTGAGGTCATAGACAGGATGACGAAATGCCAGGAAATATTCACTGCTTGCGCCAGTTCAATGGGGCAATGGGCGGCATCTTACGCCTTGAAGAATCCTCAGATCGCAAAGAAGATCAAGGACACTTTCGATAGGCGGCGCAGGCTGATCATGAGCGAGCTTTCACAGATCGACGGACTGAGGTTCGCGGAGCCGCAAGGCGCGTTCTACGTGTTCGCTGACATAAGCGCTTTTGGCCTTAGCGATACTGAGTTTTGCAACAAACTGCTCGATGAGGAACATGTTGTATGTATTCCGGGAAGCCCGTTTGGTGAGCAGGGCAGAGGATACATACGAATCGCGTATACGATAGAAGAAGAAAAGTTAGTTGAGGCTGTCGGCAGGCTAAAAGCTTTCTGTGACAGATTGCGATAGCGATAAAGATAAAGATTTGCTTCGGCGCCAGTTGTGGCAGACCGAAATATGACAAGCCATAGAATAATCTGTCTCGACGTTGGAAGCACAAATCATAATACATATGATCGATTATTAGGAGGGTACAGAATCATGTTAAAAGGCGTTCCTAAAATTATCTCACCTGAGCTACTCAAGGTGCTTTGCGAGATGGGTCATGGAGACCGCATCGTGCTTGCTGATGGAAATTTCCCTTGCGAATCGATGGGGAAGAACGCGGTAGTGATCAGAGCTGACTCTATCGGCGTTTCTGAACTTTTGAAGGCGATCCTGCAGCTCTTCCCGTTGGATGCCAGCATAGAAAAGCCGGTGACACTTATGGAAGTCTCCGCCGGTGATGACGTTGAAACACCAATATGGGATGAGTTCAAGGAGATCGTAGCCGCTAACGATGAGCGGGGTGCGGACGCGTTCAGGGAGATCGGCAGATTCGACTTCTACGACGAGACACGAAGTTCATACTGCATCGTGGCTACCGGAGAGGAAGCTCTTTACGCGAACGTGATGCTGCAAAAGGGCGTAGTTAAGTAATTAAGCATATTATCTACTTCGATATCGATATCCGTTAAGTGGCAATTACCAGATATAGATATATTATTTTACGGTACGACAAGACAACAAATCACTTAATAGCGATATAACCGCACAATTATTTCATTTCTTCATGAATACCTCTAAATAACTGCCCGGGGAAATGGTGTTCGAGACATTTCTCCGGGCAGTTGTTTTGCCTGGATTTACTGGTCTTTATAGCCTCGCCAGATGACTACAAACGCCGAAGCATATTGATAGTGTCTTCTGATGGCGGCGGGACAGATAGCATAGCGATTTTTCTATGGATCGCTTGAGCATCAAATGCGCCTTCACTAGCACCAAATGTGAGCATTAGATTGATTTCCGGATAAAAACCTATTCGAGCGAATTGATCCCATCTATCTATAGATTCCGTCCTATACTGTCGGCGCTTGACGAGGTCTTTGTGGAACCAGTTACCCAGATGTTCGAAGATTTTAGGTTCCATAGTGTAGGCATCAAGTGCGGTAAAATCCGGCGACAGTACATCGTTGCCGACTTCATGCGGAAGTTCAAATATGCACGGCACATCATAAATGAAGAAAGCTTCGTAATGTACGCATTCCGCTCTTGAACGCATCTTAGTTCCGTCGAAAGCAGTACATGTCAGTCCTGCAGGGTTTAGGACTGGATACCTGCTCTTGATTTCCCTCTTCTCCTGCATCCATTTGCCTATCTCCGGTTCCATCTTCAACACTGCAGCGTCTCTTGATAATTGGTATGTCCTCGGAAGAAGCTCGTTGATGTTTTCAGCTCGAGTGATTCTATATACACCCAGGAAATCTTCCATCGCCCTAATGTTACCCTCGATTACAGCGAGCATTTCTTTGTAAAAACGATACTCCTTAACTTCCTGTATTTCGCTGTTTTCGCTATCACCGGCATAGGTATAACGTTCTTCGCCCGGGCGCTTTATCGTATAAAATAATCGCCGCCGATTCTTGATTGAAGCTTTGATATATACTCCGTGGTAATCAGACAATTCCTCAATTCTAGAAAGGTATCGGTTACGGAGTAGGTAATGTTGCTCAAGGTCGTACTCAACAGCGTGCTTGCTCGTATATCTCATATGAAAACTCCTTGCAATAATAATCCCAGTTAACCCTACTTAATGAAAATGCCACTTGTGAAACATATTGATGACTTGTACAGCATATGATAATGGTTGTAATTGCTATTTTACTCGCTGCCGAAATGAAGCCAATAGTCTAAAAATAATTAGGGAATTAATTGCAGGAAAAAGGGAAGATTTTGCAAAATAGGAAAGGACGATAATGGAATATAGCACGCATGAGAGCACGACGCTTTACGATTGACACTATCTCATGCGTGCTCAAAATCGCAATGTCATTAAGGTACGCACGGCATTAACGTTATACTGCTTTCGGGTCGCCCTCCTTTGGGCTCCCCGGGTCTGCTTAGCTAATCGCCACGCTCTATAATGCTTCCTGTTTCATAGCGGCGTCGCCATATGGTCGGAAGCATAGATCTTCGGAGGCAAAGCTCCTACGATAAATGCTGTCCTCCCCGTCGGTCAGCGCTGGGTCTCTCGGAGCAGACCGGAACATTGACCTAAAACTAGTTACATTCAAATACGAATTTGACTGGTTTCTGCGCATACTACTGTTTCTGTATTTCTCGGTCGGGTGCTATAAAGTCTAAAGTGGCGCAAAAGCAATACTTTATATGTCTTGTCTGTATGCTTTAGAGCCTAGAACGATGCAGAAGACATACGTGGTATATCTCAGGCGTGTGCTTTCTAGCCTGGAATGACTCAGAAGACATACAAAGTATGTCTCCGTTGTGTTCCTCAGCGTCTAGAACGTTGCAGAAGCCATACGCGGTATGTCTCTTCTGTGTGCTTTAGCGCTTAGAGTGGCGCAGAAGCCATACGCGCAAAGAGGCAAGGGGTGCAGGTGAGGCTCTGGAGCAATAAAAAAGCCCTACGAATGCAGGGCTGTGGTGTCCCGGAGAGGATTCGAACCTCCGACACCCGCTTTAGGAGAGCGGTGCTCTGTCCCCTGAGCTACCGAGACAAAATATTGCAAGGACGCGGAGTCTGAATACATGTCAGAGGGAACAATGCAAACAACTGACCGCGCTTAGGTATGATAACACAGAGAAGGGAAGATATCAATGTAAAAAAGATGCAATGTGATGCTGGGCGGTGCTGCGGAACGCCGGGCTATTGAGAGTGGGTAATGGTATTGAGAAAGTGGGACATAATTCGGGAAGGGAAGCGGGACGTGATGGGATGTAAGATACTGACAATCAGGTGAAAAAAGAGTAGAATTGTTTCAGCGATAGTAACTACACGTTATAGGGAGGAACGAAATGTATAAGGAAACACTTAGACAGGTATGGGCCGAGATAGATATGTCGGCATTCGACCATAACGTCAAGGAAATCAAAAGACAGATGGAGTGCCCTGAGATGATCGGCGTTATCAAAGCCAACGGATACGGGCACGGAGCTACAGAGTGTGCCAAGGTGCTTGCGCATAACGGTGTCAGCAAATTCGCAGTAGCTACACTTGAGGAGGCAGTCAACCTCAGAGAAGATGGTGTCGAAGGAGATATCGTTATCCTGGGACTTACACCGGCTCAGTGTGTAGACACAGTTATAGAGTATGATCTCACACCGGTCGTGATGCACTACGACTATGTAAAAGCACTCAGCGATGAGGTAGCGAGAGAAGAAGCGGAGCCGGTCAAGTGCCTGTTCGGACTCGATACAGGAATGGGCCGTATCGGCTTCAGAGTTTTCACAGATGAGGAGAGAGACTTCGCTGTTGAAAGTTACAAGAAATTCAGCGAGCTGCCTGGCGTGGAGATGGCCGGAGTCATAACTCACTTTTCGACAGCCGACGAAGAGCAGACCGAGTACACCAAGATGCAGATCGAGAACTACAACGAGTTCATGAAAAAGCTGAACGCGGCCGGCTTCGACCCGCTCAAGATCTGCGCTAACTCCGCATCGATCATGATGTATCCGGAGATCCACTTCGATGCGTGCCGTCCTGGAATCATTCTCTACGGGCTGGCTCCTTCGGGATATCTCAAGGGCAAGGTGCTCGATCTTAAGCCGGTAATGACAGTCAAGGCTGAAATCCTCAATCTCAAGACCGTGCCGGCAGGAACATCGGTCAGCTACGGGCGCAAGTTCACCTCGACCGAGTCTGAGACCAAGATCGCAACGATCGGACTCGGGTATGCAGATGGTTATTCGAGACTCAACAGCGGCAAGATCAGCGTGCTCTGCGGCGGCATCAAGTGCCCTGTAGTCGGCAATATCTGCATGGATCAGTGCATGGTAGACGTGTCCGCTGTGCCTGATGTGAAGCTCGGCGATGAGATCGTTGTCATGGGCAAGCAGGGCGATGCTGAGATAAGTGCCGATGATCTGGCTGCGATCAACGGAACGATCAACTATGAGATCACATGCTGCTTCGACCTCAGGATACCTAAGGTGTATGTAAACTATCCTGAGGATATGTGCAAATAGGAGCAAAACAAATTCTGACAAAGAGTGTGATAAATGGATTCTTTTACACAATTTGACGGTAATCTGCTGATCGGCATTCAGGAAGCACTGAATGCCGATTGGCTTACTCCGATAATGAAAGTTATCACTTACTTCGGCGAAGGAGGGGCTTTCTGGATAGCGCTGTGCCTCGCTCTTATGTTTTTCGAGAAGACGCGGAGGCTCGGAATAGTATGCGCTTTTTCGCTGATACTCACTTTCATAAGCTGCAATCTTATCTTGAAGCCGACGATCGACAGGGCGAGACCATGGGAGGTCTTTGAAGCAGTAAAGCCTTTCCTGCCTCATCCGGGCGATGCGTCATTTCCAAGCGGACACACGGCCAACTTCATAGGACCTGCATGGGGCATGTTCCTGGCAACGCTCCCGCTGAAGAGCGAAAGCGGAAGATCGTATGACCTTGTGCCGTGTCTCGGATGGAATGGGATAGGCGCAGATGCGCGAGTGATGCACAGGCTTTCGATAGCTCTTGTGATAATGGGAGTGTTGGTAGGCATATCGAGGCTTTATCTTGGCGTGCACTATCCGTCGGATGTGGTCTGTGGGATGCTCCTTGGCATGATATGCGGTGCTATCGTGTACGCTATAATCACAAAAATTGAGAAAAAGCGCGGCCGCATATTCGGCAGCGATGAAGAGAAATGAAGACAATAACAGGGAACGATTGGGACGCGCTGCTCGCTGATGAATGGCAGAAGCCATATTATCGGGAGTTGCGCGATTTCCTTATAAATGAATACAAAACAGAGACGGTCTATCCGCCTGCCGGGGATATTTACAATGCGCTCAGGATGACTGACTACGATGATGTGAAGGTGGTCATATTGGGGCAGGATCCTTATCATGAGCCGGGGCAGGCTCACGGGCTTGCGTTCAGTGTGCCTCGCGGGACGCCGCTGCCTCCATCTTTAGTCAATATATTAAAAGAACTTGAGGCGGATCTGGGGATCCGATATGCGCCTGAGGATGCGGGCGAGAACGTGAATGCGGGTGCCGGGAGCCAAAAGCCACATCAAGATTACAATGACGGTAATGGTGACGATGCTGAAGGTATACTTGTGCCATGGACGAGGCAAGGCGTTCTTTTGCTCAATACGGTGCTTACCGTTAGGGCGCACCAGGCCGCGTCGCATCGCGGACGCGGCTGGGAGCAGTTCACCGACCGCGTGATTGAACTGCTCGCCGAGCGCGAAAAGCCGATGGTTTTCGTGCTCTGGGGCGCCCACGCACAAGCCAAAAAGGAGCTGATCCTGAAGGCGCAGCGCACAGTCAGAAGCGACCAGTCGGCCCAGCGCGCAAATTGCGAGGAGCTGAAGGCGCAGCGCACAGTCAGCAGCGAGTCCGTGATTGAACAAACGGATGGATCGGAGCCTTCGCGTTCTATTGGGAATGCTGCGCCATCACAGAGCGGCTCCCGCCATCTGATAATCGAAGCGCCGCATCCGAGCCCGCTCTCCGCGTACCGCGGATTTTTCGGCGGTTGCTACTTCTCCAGGTGCAATTATTTCTTGGTTGACAACGGAATAGAACCCGTCGATTGGAGTCTTTAAATTTATTGCTTGCGGCGGAAACGTGTTTTATATAGAATACGTTTACAATAAAAAACTCCAATGTTTCCAGTCAGGTAATATGACTGGCTTCGGAAAGGAGGACGCACTATGCTGAATGGTTTCGCATTGGCATATACTGTCTTCACTATAATATTGGTTATAGTAGATCTTTATTTCGCGTACAGGTCTTTTCACAAGGGCGGTCTTGACGGCAAATACCTTGCGACATGCTCTGTTCTTGCGGCCTCCGTTGCCTTTTCATATCTTCTCAGTATCATAGCGCCAAATTATTTGGCTATGTCTATTATGTCGAGCATTTACTTCATATGCATCGACTGGCTTCTTATCATGATGATAAGATTCGTCACCATTTACACCACCAAAGCCACAGTAGTCATAACGCGGCCTATCATGCGCATTGTGCAGGCATATGCTCTGTTTGAAACGGCCGTATTCGCGATAAATCCATTCAAAGAGATCGCGATCAGTTATGTGCTCAGGGATACACCGATAGCTTTCTACGCCTATGAGATGAAGCCTCTTTACATCATCCATCTGGTATTCACCTATTTGATGGTAATTGCTTTGCTTGGCATCCTTACGCGAAAGATCCTTATGACGCCAAAGCATTACCGTTTGCAATATGGTCTGTTCATTTTCGCGATAGTCTTGATCGTAGTCATAAACGCGTTCTTTATACTGCCTTTCCCGAGGCATCACCACAGCCTTCTGTATCTTATAGACAGCTCTATCCCGGGCTACAGTCTGGGCCTTCTCATAATGTATTGGAGCTGCTTCAAATATCGGGATATCTACCTCAAGCAAGGCTTGTCAAAGATGGTGTTCGACAATCTTGAGCAGGGTATAGCACTGTTTGATTACGACGACAATCTTGTGCTCAGCAACGACCGCCTCGGCGATATGATACATTCGCTCAGGGACATAAAAGGCATCAAGATCGATGAGTTCATCGATATATGCGGTATAGGTGAGCACCGCGCTGAGGCTGAGGACAGTTACTCGATCAGCTTCATCACCGATGATAATTTAGAAGGAAGACAACTGAGATGCGACTTTATGCGTCTTAGGGACGATAACGACAAGGCGCTTGGTAAGCTCTTCGTATATACTGACGCGATCGAAGAGATAGATATCCTGACTGGGTTCCACAGCTGGGATCACTTCAGACAATACGTACGTGACTATCCGGAGACCTTCGGATTCCCATATGCTGTCGCGGAATTCGACATCAACGGCATGGGTAGCATCAACCGTAACCGAGGCAAGGATATAGGCGATCAGCTGCTTAGGTCACTTGCCGGCATGATCAGGGACATCATGCCTCAGGAATCGTATTTTGTGCGAGGCTACGACGCAAATCTTATAGCTATTGCCTACTACATAGATGAAGAAGAGATGCGCGTATATGGTGAACGCATTCTAGACAGATTCAGTACTAAGGTCCAGGTAGGATACAGTTCGTCAGAGTTCGGGACAGACGACGTGGTCACCAAGATAGCGGATGCCAGAAGATCGATGAAGATAAAGAAGCTTCTCGATGATCACTCGACTCACTCGCAGACGATCACTTCGCTTGTAAGAGCACTTAAAGAAAGCGACAGCGATACCGAAGCGCACGTAAAACGCACCCAGGCTATGGGACGCGAGCTTGGTCGCAGGATAGGACTTACCGATCTTGAGCAGAGCCAGCTCTCGCTTCTTTGCCTGCTGCACGACATAGGTAAGGTAGGTATTCCTCTTGAGATACTTAATAAGCCGGGCAAGCTTACAAGAGAAGAGTGGGAAGTTCTGAAATCTCACGCCGAGAAGGGCTATCAGATAGCGATCAGTTCATGGGAACTCAAAGATATCGCGGATATGATCCGCTACCACCACGAGCGCTGGGACGGCAGAGGTTACCCGGCGGGGCTTTCGGGTGAGACGATCCCGGTGCTCTCAAGGATAATCTCGGTAATAGACAGTTACGATGCCATGGTGAATGACAGATCGTACAGAAAGGCCATATCTGTTGAGGACGCTAAGGCAGAATTGATTCGATGCGCCGGCACACAGTTCGACCCTCATTTGACAGAAGAATTCCTCGCGATGCTCGAGGAGATGCCGGATATAGCAAGCGGAGTGACCGATGATGAGGATGGTGATTACTTGCACTCAGGTCGCAGCGTAGTGATACCTACCATGGGTCTTGCTTCTGAGACTCAAACCACACGAAGCCTGGATCACGATGAGTTTGGAGAATCGAGCGGCGACGGACCGTCTGAAGTGGCATTCAGCCGCTATGTCATGGACCTCGATGATCGTATATTGAGCGCTGATGAGGATTTCGAAGAGATCACCGGCTATACCGAGGATGACATAAGCAATGGATGGCTTACTCAAAAAGATCTCATTCCGGAAGATCAGAGACAGGAATACTTCAGCGCGGTGGCGGCCCAGCTGGCGGATGGCGATGTTGTATATATGGAGCACGACATAGTGCGTAAGGATGGACGCCATGTGTATGTGCTGTGCTTCGCGAAGAGACACTATGACTCAGCCTCAAAGACCATCAGGACTGAGGTTACGATCGTTGACAGTTCTAAGGTAAAGGCGTTCAATAAAAAGTCCGAGGGTAGATAATGAATATCATTCTGACGCTTAGATCAGAAATCATATGCCTCGTGTCTCTTTGTCTGCTTTTATGGTACGCGTCGATCCACGGGTCATATGACAATATAAAAAGGTACAAACTGCTGAATTTCCTGGCTATAGGCCATGTCACTTTCGACATCGTCACGGTCATCACTGTGAATAATCTCGACACGGTGCCTACTGAGATCAACTGGCTTTGTCATGAGCTGTTCTATTACTTTGCCATACTTTATTGCTATGTCCTGCTGGATTTTGTGCTTGAAATAGTCTATGGCGAGCGCAGCGAGCGCAGCAAGATCATTGCAGCTTCGGTCCTTGGAGTATATCTGTTCGTGATGTTGTTCTTGCCGATTGAATATGTAAAAGGAAACGGGACCAATTACAGCTATGGGCCTTGTGTCTATGCCGGATATTCATGTGCTGCTCTGCTCTTCCTTATAAGCCTCGTACTTATCATCATTCACAGAGACAAATTGTCGGGGCACGACCGCAGGCTGCTGATCCCGACGTTTCTGGTGATGCTGCTGGCAATACTGGCACAGGTAATTGTGCCGGAACTCCTGTTTACGGGCGCCGATATCACACTGGTGACTGTAGCGGTGTTTATAGGCATCATCGATCCGGTCGGAAAATTCAGGCATAAAGCCTATTATGATATCCTGACAGGTCTTCGCAATCAGAATTGTTACGTAGATGACATGGGAGATCTGAAAAGGGAACTCGGCAAGAACGCCTGCTCTCGCAATCTTATATATGTTGCTTGCGATATCAACGGTCTCAAGCAGGTCAACGATGAACTCGGACATGAGGCCGGAGATGACTATATACGGACTGCAGCCAGAGCACTAAAGGACTCGCTTGGAAACTCTTACGCTGTATACAGGAAGGGCGGAGATGAGTTCTGTGCGATTTATCTTGATAAGGCAACAGAAAAAGCTAAGTCCGAGGTTGCAAGACTACGCAAGGCATTCGGTACAAGCCGGGCGCTTGCCGGCGTGCAATCCGGTACATCAGCTAAATATAGCTTTTCAATCGGCTATGCTGCCGCGATGCGCGGAGAGGATATTTTCGACACTGCGAAAAGAGCGGATGCGGTAATGATGGAAGAAAAGCGAAGGTATTATCTCGAGAACGGCATAGACAGGCGTCGTGCGCTTTTATGACACTTGACCGGGGGTAAGAAGCAAACCGGCGGATCGATGAAAAAATACCAAAACTACACATATGAGATCGCTCAAACTGTTGAAAAGAGCGGTCTCTTTTGTTAAGATACACGAGTTGGATTATTAAAAGAATAGGAGCTAGTTTTCAAATGGACAACAAGAACAAAATTTACAGAAAATCAGGCGTTTCTATCGCGTGCTATGTGTTTGCGGCGATCCTTCTGATCTATACATGCTATACCGCAGGTAGTACAGTATCGCAGATAAACGGCTACTACGCGCAGTATAATATGAGTGCTCAGGCTTCAGAATATATCACTTACATCGCTCAGAACGCTCTGCCATATCTGATCTATACGGTCGTTGTATTTATGCTCGGTTTCATCCTCGATACTGTCAGAATGGCAGATCCGAAGAATTACATGACCGAAGAAGAATACCAGGATGCCAAAGCCGCCAAGAAGGAAAAAAGAGAAGCCAAGAAGATCGCAAAGGGCGAGAAGAGGGCTGCCGCAAAGGTGAAAGCTGAACCCGATGAGGTCTCCGTAGCTGAGGATTTTGCCAATGATCTCGACAAAGAGCTCAAGGCTGCCGAAAAGAAAGATGACTATAAAAAGTCGGGCGGCAATAAGAAATACTACAACCAGAACAGAAACGGCAACAATCACAGACATTACAGCAACAGACCGAACGGAAACAGAAACGGAAGCGGAAACGGAAACCGCAAGAACAACAACCAGAACGGAAACCAGTTCAATAACCAAAACAAACCAAAGGCTGTAGAAAAGAAGCTTGAGGAAGTTCAGGACAAAGCCGCAGCATCAAATGACAAAGTTTCGGATGTCTTTGAGGCAAAGGTCTTTGAGGAAAAATAAAAGTATTTGGATCTGAAGTGGACTAGGACACGCTAAAACAACAGAAGACCGCACTTAACTTGAGCGCGGTCTTTTTTCAAAGGAGGCGACCGGATGATCGATTGGAAAGAGATCACATTTCAGGATAAACCCAAAATAGAAGACAAGATATGCGCCAGCGGTTGCCACGGGGCAGACTACAGTTTCGCAAATCTGTTTATGTGGAGACACGCATACAAACCGCTGCTCGCTTATTGTGATGAAAGAGTGCTTGTCGGCATGCCGGAATGGGGCGTGTATGCCTATCCGAAGGGCGGCGGCGATGTTACCGGCTCGATAGAACTTCTGCTTGAAGAAGCTCACGGGCGCGGAGATAAGCTGGTGCTCAGAGGTCTTACCGAAAAAACTCTGGCGGAGTTTCTGCCGCTTTACGGAGATCGCTTTGAGATCACCGAGGACAGAGACAACGCTGATTACGTTTACACGGCTGAAAAGCTCTGCAACCTGCCGGGTCGCCATCTTTCGTCCAAAAGAAATCATATAAAGCATTTCGAGCGTAATGGCGAATGGGAATTCCATAAGATACGCAATGGAGAGTGCATTGAGGAGGCCAAAGCTTTCGTTGACGCGTTCTATAAGGAAAAGAATGACCCTGATCTTGCGGCTGAGGCGAAGGCGATAGAGGAGATGTTCTTGCACTACGAAGCCCTGGGATTTATCGGGGGATTGCTCTATCAGAACGGACAGCCTGTCGCGTTCACCGCGGGCACAAAACTCGGAGATGAAGTCTTTGACACTCATTTCGAGAAAGCTCTGCCGGGCGTGGAAGGTGCTTACACGATGGTCAACCGCGAGTTCGCGAGGCTGGTATGCGAGGAGTTCCCTGAGATCAAGTACTTTAACCGCGAAGAGGATATGGGGATAGAGGGCCTTCGAAAGGCAAAGATCAGTTATCATCCTGACATACTGATGATGAAATACTTCGCTAAGGAAAAATAAAAAATGATATACGCTATTGAGACCGCCAAGCGCGGCTCAGATAATTATGAAGGCCTGAAAGCTCTTTGGTGTGAGACTTTCGGGGATACAGCTGAGTTCGTCGACGCTTTCTATGATTGCTTCGGCGACGATATAACAGGTTATGTGATTCTTGACGGGGAAGGCAAAGTCTGCGCGGCTCTTACCTGTTATCTTGCCGGCGCTTACGAAGGCAGGCTTGTGTATGTAAGCTACGCGATATGCACGGCTTCGGATCATCGCGGGCAGGGCCTTGCGAGCGCTCTCACAGAATATGTGAAAGAAGAGGTGATCATGCGCGGTGGCATTTCACTGGTGTCGCCTGCTGAAGAATCGCTTGAGGAATTCTATGCCGGGCTCGGATATGAGCCGGAATTCTATGTAGCGCCTCGTGCGGTGCTCGCCGAATCCTTCGAGGATGAACTTGATGAGTTCGAGTTTGGCGAAGACGACGACTTCGAAGAGGGCGATATAGTAAGACCGGAAGCGGTGGTTAAAAAAATCGACGCGTCACTGTATAATAAGTACAGAGAGGCATATCTCACGGAGGTGCCTCACGTGACGATGCTCGACGAGATGCTGGACGCAGTGGCTCTCGCGGGCGAAGGCTTCTACACGATCAACAATGGTGACGCAGTCTTCTGCGTCAGTGAAAAAACGAGAGGGCAGCTGATACTTTCCGAGATGATCATAAGTCCGGTACTGCTCGATCTTTCAGGAGAGATAGACAGCGAGGTAGCTCAGCTTTTGGCAAAACACTTTGATGCTGTCGAAGTGATGTACGATCTGCCGGGTGCCGGACATATTCAAGCCATGGCTTCCGGCTTCTACGGCAAGACCGAGGGCGCATCTTCGCTCCCGTACTTCGGCTTCCCGATCGAATAACAAGGAATTCGCGTGGCGATGGCGCGCATGTAGCATGTAGCATAATTGTGAAACAAGCAGACAGGAGGAATGATATGAACGTAGTTTGTTTGGATATGGAAGGCGTGCTCTTCCCTGAGATATGGATCGCATTCAGTGAAGAGAGTGGGATACCGGAACTTAGACGTACCACCAGAGATGAGCCTGATTACGATAAACTCATGCATTGGCGCATGGAAATCCTTCGCGAGCACGGGCTTAAGCTCAAGGATGTACAGAATACTATCGCCAAGATCAAACCTCTTCCGGGGGCTAAGGAGTTCCTCGATGAACTCAGGACGATCACACAGGTCATCATCCTAAGTGACACTTTCTCGCAGTTCGCCGAGCCTCTGATGAGACAGCTCGATTGGCCTACGATCTTCTGCAATGAACTCATCATCGATGAAGAGGGATATATCGCCGACATGAGAATGCGCTGCGATCATTCCAAACTGACCACCGTGCGCGGGCTACAGTCCATCGGATTTGAGACGATCGCTGCCGGAGACAGCTACAACGACCTCGAAATGATCGAAGCCAGCAAGGCCGGATTCCTCTTCCGTACTACAGACAAGATCAGAGCAGACTACCCGCAGTATCCTGCTTTTGAGGAGTTCGACGAATTCCTCGCTGCGATAAAGGCGGCACTGTAGAAAGTTATACTAACGGCAAAGCGTGTTTCATCCAAAGCAGCTTGCCATTTTCTTATGCAAAAATAAAAATCCTACTGAATAGATAGGAAAAAGCCTTGACAATGCAAACCGCTAGTCTTAATATATGCAAGAAAGCGATGAAGGTTCGCAATTCCAAACACAACTAACGCATTCAAATACTCGATCAAGTTTATAAACCGGAGGGAAACAAATGATTACTAAGGATATGGTTATCGGAGACGTTATCAATGAGCATCCAGAACTGGTTCGCGCATTCTTCGCCAATGGCATGATGTGCATCGGTTGCCCTGCATCACAGGGTGAGTCCATCGAGCAGGCTTCGATGGTACACGGCATCGACACAGATCAGCTCGTAAACGCTCTCAACGAAGCTCTCGAGGCATAATAGGGATCCAATATGATTCACAGGCGGCTGGCAGCAGCCGCTTTTTCATTGCGGTCTTTGGCCCCATCTGTTTTGCAAATGGGTGGCTGCGGATGTAAAATCAGTACGAATAGTAAACAGCAGGAGGAAACGCTATGTTTTTTGAAGTAGATAAAGAAATATTTGATAAGGTCCCTGATCTTGTGATCGGCGTAGTAGCCGTGCAGGGGATCGACAACAGCAAAGAAGTACCGGCGATCGAAAAGATGCTCGACAAATACGCGGATGAGTGCAAACAGTATTTCGACGAGTCGGGCAACAAGGCCAAAGAGGACCCTTGCGTAGTTCCATATCGCGAAGCCTTTAGAGCTATAGGCATCAACCCTAACAGATATGCATGCTCGATCGAAGCTCTGATGGACAGGATAGCCAAGGGCAAGGGGATGCCTCATATCAATCCGGCTGTCGACCTCGGCAATGCTCTGTCGCTGAAGTACAGGATCCCGATCGGGGCCCATGATATGTATACTTTCGTAAAACCTGATGGTAAAGGCCGCGGCAGCGAAGACGCCGGCATCAGCATCAGACCGTCGACAGCCGACGATCACTTCAGACCGTTTGGCGCTCCTGAGGGCGAGTTCGACGATCCTGAACCGGGCGAAGTCGTATATGTATCCGGTAACGAGATAAGGACCCGCCGCTGGACATGGCGCCAGAGCGAGCAGGGCAAGATGCAGGACAAGACAAGCGCGGTATTCTACCCGATCGACGGCTTCGCGGATCACAATCTCGAAGATGTCAAAAGGGTGATGAAGGATTTCACCGAGCAGATCGCGAACTACTTCGCGAGATCGGGAAGCCGCTGCACAGTCGCGACCGGACTTGTAACAAAGGACGAACCGCGCTTCGAATTTTAGATAACGGATGACTCAAATCTTTCGAGTCCTCTAAGCTAATCTGGGAGATTGGGATATCTAGAGGAGGTTATAGTTGCTAAGAGGTGGTTTGACATTAGAAGTAGGGTTCGCGATTTTACTGATCGCACCAATTCTGTTGTACATTTTTATTACCGTACTAGAGAAAAGGAGAGAGGCTGGCCGCTCATATGAGGCGTATGTTGATGGCGAGCCTAACAAACGGAGTAATATTATACTTGCAATTTTCCTGGTCGCAGTTTTATTGATGGTGATATTAGCCTGCGTTATGACACAGGTATAGGAGCACTAAAATGCATGTAAAGGATATAAACGTGGATGCGGATACAAAGCGGCTGCTTGTCGAAAAGGCGATAGAGGTATTGCCTAATTCCTACGCGCCATATTCCAACTACAATGTCGGAGCGGCCGCGCTCTTTGATTCCGGCAAGATCTACACCGGAACCAACGTCGAGAACGCTTCATACGGAGCCACTGTATGCGCCGAAAGGAATGCCATATTCCGCGCGGCCTCTGAGGGCGAGCGCAGGCTCCTCGCGCTGGCTGTGGTCGGCGGTCCAGGAGGCGAAATAGGAAATGAATACTGCGTGCCATGCGGAATATGCAGGCAGGTAATGAGAGAATTCGCCGACCCGGAAAAAATGATAGTGATCTGCGCGAAGTCGCCCGATGATTACAGAGAATACGCGCTCGCCGAACTCCTCCCGCAAAGCTTCGGTCCGAAGCATCTGGGGCCGGCGCCTGAGTGACAGAATCACTGAGGGGAGCTTTCAAGGGACAGGATCATTGAAGACGGCATGATATTCCTTCGAAACGGAAATTGCAAGGGCAATGACTAACATCGTTATTGCTTCTAGTAAGTTTTTCTGGGTGTAGTGAATAACTTCTTCATGTTTTCGTCGGAATTTTTGCGGAAAATGAGCTCTTGCTTCCTCTATTCTGGTCGTTCCAGCCTGGATTTTGAAGAAAATCCACATTTGCCGCTTATATGTTATTCCTTCGAAGCGAGGAATTCAGGGGCAGGGAATAACAATGTTAGTGCTTTTGGCCTATATAGCGTGTATAAGGAATAACCAGAGGTGATAGGAAGGACTTGATCAGAGGAACTGGGGAATGAAAAAGGCAGGTACCGTGTGGCACCTGCCTTTTGAAGTTTTTGCGTTATGTTATCTCTGCTAAGCGAATTAGCAAATAGCTTCGATCTCCGCGAAGAGTTTGTCAGCGAGAGGAACGAGCTCATCTACGTAAGCCTGGCCCTTCTTCTGATAACTCTCAGCGAGCTCTTTGTCTTTCATGCTTCCGATGTTGATCTTGACGTTGAGCCAAGCACCGAGGATAGCTGTACGGAGCTCGAGAACTGCTACGCCGAGGTCGCTGGCGGAGTTGACGTTGAACTTGCCCTGCATGCTCTCAACGAGGTGAAGAGCTTCGCTGCTGTACTCAAGCATCTTGAGAGGGGACTCAACGCAAGCTACGAGACCATTCTGGATGGCTGCGGATCTTGCTGCCTTTTCCTCTTCTGTTTCCTTTGGCATACCAAACGCATCGCCGATAACGTTGAAAGCGTCTGTGTCGAGGTCGACCTGAGCGATCAGCTTTTCTTTGAGAGCCGATGCTTTGTCGCGTGTCTCTTTTGCGAATTCCTCGTAGTCAGCATACTTTTTTCTGCCGATCGTGAGGGTGCAAACCATGGCTGCGAGTGCGGAACCGAGAGCGCCTGCGAGAGAAGCTGCTGATCCGCCACCAGGAGCCGGTGCGTCTGACTCAAGTACGTCTGTGAAATGAGTCACTGTCATATCTACTAATTTCATTTTCGATTTCTCCTTGTTTTTTTGTCAACGTTGCAGTTGCATCACGTGACGAGAAGTGTTCGGACTCAGAAGGGCCTGTGGTAGCCGGCACTTAGCGATTGGCAAGCCGAAGGCGCCGACAGAGCTTAGTACCGCTGCGTTAAGCCACAGACAGGCGAGAGCCGTACTTCTGAGGACGAATACTTCGAGTCCTACATCATGTCGATCAGGTGATACTCGAGGATCTGCTCGTGGCAGTTGAAGTTCTCGACCTTGAGGTAGTACTCAGCGCAGTCGATCATAGCCTTAGCAGGTGTGAGTCCAACGATCTCTGTTCCGATGATGTTAACGCCGTAGCCAGCAGCGAGAGCTCTTACCATCTCATATGTGTAGTAGAGAGGTGTGCCTTCGTAGTTGACCATGTTCATGGAAACCTGAGCGATTCCTCTGTCCTCGAGGAAGATGCCGATTCCCTTGCAGTATTTGAATCCGCCGGAGGATCCTCTGATTGCCTTAGCGATCTTGTTAGCGATCTCTACGTTGTCTGTATCGAGGTTGATGTTGAAAGCGACCAGTGGCATACGAGCTCCGATAGCTGTGATACCTGCTGTAGGGTGGATCTTTCTTTCACCATAGTCTGGAGCCCACTCTTCCTGGAGCAGCTTCTCAGGCATACCCTCGAACTGACCCTTACGGCACTTAGCGAGGTTCTTTCTCTCAGGTCTTGTTGCGGAATCCTCATAGAGGAAGGAAGGGATCTGAAGCTCGTTCCAGATTCTCTCAGCAACTCTCTTGGAGAGGTCGATGCACTCTTCGAGTGTAACGTCTTTTGTCTGAGGAACGAATGGGATAACGTCTGTAGCTCCCATACGTGGGTGCTGTCCCTGATGCTTATTCATGTCGATAAGCTCAGAAGCTTTCTTGCAGAGCTGGAAAGCGACCTCTTCGATACCCTCAGGGCTACCGATGAGTGTGAATACGCAGCGGTTGTGGCTTCCGTCGGACTGCACGTCGAAAAGTGTGCATCCAGGAGCGTTCTTTGCTACCTCTACCAGCTGTTCGAAAACTGCTGGATCCTGTTCCTTGCTTGTGCTGAAATTAGGAATACATTCGATAAGTTTTGACATTTCATATCCTCCGATAATAATTGTTGTCTATGAGAAAAAATTTGTCAGCACCAACATTTTATTGGTATTGACTATATTTATCAATAATATAGCGTGTTTTTTTAACGAAATAATGATTGAAGATTTTTATCAAGCGGCGCACTTTGTCTATGTATCTTTTCCAAAAGCTAAATTGGGAGCATGACAACGTGTTGTTCACCCATCGGTAAGCGCAACATTCGTTTGGCGGGCGCATAGATGCGGAAACTCTGCATTAAAGGAGCGTTTTGTGTAAAGTTTAACAAAAAAATATGAGGCCAATTGTTGGTTCGACCAATAAAAGAAAAACTTATAGCATTTTAATCTATTTTTTTGATGGCGAAATGTGGTATTTGTGTGAAATTGCGTTATAATAATATCAGTTTCATGATGGGGGGAGGTCCCCCGTCAGGCAAGTTATTTCTTTATCACACATATGAAAAGAGGTATTTATATGGCTAAAGAAAACAAAGTCAGAGAGGTGAGACCTCTGCCTAAATGGGCAGCGATCCTTCCTATTCTTGTCATGGCATGTCTTATGATCTACAACCTTGCCATCGAGAAGAATTACGAAGATGCTCATCTTCCACTCGTAGTAGCTATGTGCGTTGGTGTAGCAGTTGGCGTTGGCTATGGCCGCACATTCAAAGACATCATGGCTGCTATCATCGCAAGGATCAGCAACACACTCGAAGCTATCCTTATCCTTATGACAGTAGGTTTCCTCGTAGCATCGTTCATGGCTGCAGGTACTATCCCGGCCCTGATCTTCTACGGACTCAAACTGCTCTCGCCTAAGGTCTTCCTGCCTGTTGGCTGCTTGCTCTGCGGTATCACAGGTCTTGCCTGCGGTTCTTCCTGGACAACAACAGCTACAATGGGTGTTGCCTTCATGGGTATAGGACTTGGTCTTGGCATCAATCCTGCTCTTACAGCTGGTATGGTTATTTCCGGAGCATACGTTGGTGATAAGTTCTCACCACTCTCCGATACAACAAACCTCGCTGCCGGAGTATCCAACACAGGACTGTTCGACCACGTTCGCGCTATGGTTTCGACAACTGGTCCGACAATGCTTATCGCACTCGTTCTCTACACGATCCTCGGACTCAGAGCGGACTCCGCTAATTACGATGATACTAAGGCTACAGAGATCATCAATGCTATTGGTGAAACGTTCAACATGAATGTACTCGTATTCCTGCCACTCATCGTTATCATCGTGGTATGCGTTATCAAGATGCCTGCTCTTCCTGGTATCCTGCTCGCAGTAGTAGTCGCTGTACTTACATCGATCATCTTCCAGAAGAACGTTGTATGGGCAGACGGCGTTACACTCGGCGGAATCTTCAACCTGCTCCACTATGGACTTGAAGGAGTTGAAACAGCCAGTGAAGACGTTAACAGCATCTTAGGCAAAGCCGGTGGTATGGACGGAACAATGTGGACAATCAACCTCGTAATCCTCGCTGTAGGTTACGGCGGAGCTCTCGAAGGTGCCGGAGTTATCGACTCCATCTTCGGCGGACTCAAGGAAAAACTCCACACACCAGGACAGCTCGCTATCGCTACAATGCTCACAGGTATCTTCTGCGACGCAGCACTCGGCGACCAGTTCCTCGGAATTTCGGTTCCTGCTCCACTGTATGCAGACAAGTATGATGAGATGGGTCTTGCTCGTAACTTCATGTCCAGAACACTTGAGGACGCTGGTACACTTTGGTCACCAATGTTCCCATGGACAGCTTGCGGCGCTTGGCAGAGCACAGCTCTCGGCATGAGCCCATTCGTTTACTTCCCGTTCGCATTCGTTAACCTGCTCAACCCTATCTATGCAGCAGTTACAGCTTCCCTCGGACGCAACATCTTCTGGGCTGATGGTTCATACACCAACCTCCTCGGAAAGACTAAGGCTGGTACTCCTGCTGAGGCTCCAGAGGCTGAGCACGAGATCGCTCTTAAGAACCTTGAAGCACTCCGTGCTGCTGGCAAGGCTCCAAAGATTGGCGCATAATTCGAATGCATTGTTAAGTGCATCGGGATCATGTGTGGTGCACGTGATATGAACGGCAAGCATCACATATTCCGATAATAACAAAGACCGCTGCCGTAAATTCTTTTACGGCAGCGGATTTTTCTTAAAGGAGAGAAGTATATGGAACGAAAATATCCGTGGGCTGATCTTGGCACACCGGTATATACAGGAGTTGGAAAAAAAGAGCGTAAAGCATGGGTGACCGTATACGCTTGGTTTTGTGTAGCTGTTCTTGTACTTTGCACATTTATAACGAAGTATCACGTACCGTGCGCAGTCATTGCCATATTACTGGCGCTGGCCATATTGGTCAAAAGGACTGATGCAGTCACAGACCGCGGGCTGGAAAGTTTTATAGATGTAAAGTTCTTCTCAAGCCATGAGATCTGGCCTTGGGATGAGATCGAGGCCGTTACCTATGAGACCAATCCGGCTGTTCCGGATACTACCCTTCTTTACTTCACTCATAATGAGGTGCGAACACGTAAGGCGTTCTTTAAAAATGAGGATGTCGTAATGATAAAAGTGCTCGCCCAAAAGAAAAACAAAAACATCCATATATATGATGGTAACGAGTACCGTGCTGAGGCGCGCGAGTTGAATGCGCGTCAGAAACGCAAAAGGAAATAGATATGAAACTCGAAGTTATCAGGGCAAACCCTGCAGGAAATATAACGCTTTTCGTTAAGACTCCTGTCGATAAGTCGATCAGAGGATCGCTCGCAGAGAAACTCCTCGCCATAGAGGAATTCGCGGCGGAGCAGGTAGGCTACTACTGCGAAGCTGCAGAAGGCTATGACGGTCATATGGAAATGGCCGGCGGGGAATTCTGCGGCAACGCCTCAAGAGCGTATGGATTTCTGATGGCTCAGGAAAAAGGACTCGAAGGCAAAGTGCATCTCACACTAGATGTAAGCGGATCCGATGTTCCTGTCGAAGTTGACGCGGACATGGACGAAGGTACAGCCAGAGCAAGCATGCCGCTTCCTCAGTTCGTAAAGCCGGCTGAGGCTGGCGGAGTTGAAGGCATATTGGTGCACCTCGGAGGCATCGCGCATTTTGTTGTTGAAGATGTCGAGCCGACCGAAGAGTTCTTTGATAAAGCCGAAGCAGAGATCTTTAAAGATATGAAAGAACTTGACGCCTATGGCGTGATGTTCACAGACAGTGAAACGGGCAGACTCACTCCGCTCGTGAAAGTACCTGCGGCTAATTCTCTTTACTGGGAAGGCAGCTGCGGAAGCGGAAGCCTTGCTACAGTGATAGCCGGGACCGAAGGCATGCCTGACGGAAACTACGCTATGGACCTCGTACAGCCGGCCGGAACAGTCCGCGCTGAGGTCAGTCGCGAGGGCGGAGAAGTCAAAAAAGCATTTATTGGTGGAAATATCAGTATTGATGCACCGAAATACATCGAAATACAATGAGATTGTGATATAATTGTTAAGGTCCGGAATATATTATCAACTGATTCCGGGATATGATCTAACACAACGGAGGTAAAACATGGCTGATTATGAAAAAGCAATGACAATCAAGCTGGATTATGAGCTTCCAGAGTATCCTGAAATGGATCCTCAGTACAGAAGAGCTCCTAGAAGAGAAGCACATCTTACAGAGGCTGACAAAGCTCTTGCTATCAAGAACGCTCTGAGATATATCCATCCTGATCATCATGAGCAGATGGCGAAGGAATTCGCCCAGGAGCTCGAAGAGCATGGACGTATTTACGGATACCGTTTCCGTCCTGAAGGCAAGCTCTATGGTAAGCCAATCGACGAGTATAAGGGAGCATGCATCGAGGGTAAAGCTATCCAGGTAATGATAGACAACAACCTCGACTTCGATATCGCTCTTTATCCATATGAGCTCGTAACATACGGCGAAACAGGACAGGTTTGCCAGAACTGGATGCAGTACAGACTCATCAAGAAATACCTTGAGGTACTCACACAGGATCAGACACTGGTAGTTATGTCGGGACATCCTCTCGGACTTTTCCATTCACATAGTCTGGCACCGAGAGTAATCATCAGTAACGGCCTCATGATCGGTACATTCGATGATCTCCATAACTTCAATAGAGCTGCTGCTCTGGGCGTAGCTAACTACGGACAGATGACAGCCGGCGGCTGGATGTACATCGGACCTCAGGGTATCGTTCACGGTACATTCAACACACTCCTCAACGCAGGAAGACTCAAACTGGGAATCCCTCAGGACGGCAACCTCGCCGGTAAGATCTTCGTATCGGCAGGACTCGGCGGCATGAGCGGTGCTCAGGGTAAAGCTGCTGAGATCGCAGGAGCTGCTTCCATCATCGCTGAGGTAGACGACTCCCGTATCGAGACACGTTACACACAGGGCTGGGTAACACACAGATCAGGTGACCTCGAAGAGGCTACAAAGATGCTTCTTGAGCATCAGAAAGAGGGCAAGGCCTGCGCTATCGCTTATCACGGCAACATCGTAGACCTTCTCGAGTATCTGTATGATCACGACGTACACGTAGATCTCATGAGTGACCAGACATCCTGCCACGTTCCTTACGAAGGCGGATACTGCCCACAGGGACTCACCTTCGAAGAGCGTACAGACATGCTCGACAAGGATCCTGAAGGATTCGCTAAGCTCGTCGACAAGACTCTGCAGCATCACTATGAGATGATCTGCAAGTTCAGCGAAAGAGGAACATACTTCTTCGACTATGGTAACAGCTTCCTCAAGGCTGTTTATGACACAGGCGTTAAGAGCATCTGCAAGAACGGCGAGAACGATCTTGACGGATTCATCTTCCCATCCTATGTTGAAGATATCCTCGGACCATTCCTCTTCGACTATGGTTATGGACCATTCAGATGGTGCTGCCTGTCGAGAAACCCAGAAGATCTTGACAAGACTGACGCTGCTGCTGCTGAGTACATCCTTGCTCACAACAGACGTTATCAGGACTACGACAACTACGTATGGGTACGTGATGCCAAGAAGAACAAACTCGTCGTTGGTACACAGTGCCGTATCCTCTATCAGGATGCTATCGGCCGTATGAACATCGCTCTGAAGTTCAACGAGATGGTTAGAAACGGAGAGATCGGTCCTGTTATCCTTGGTCGTGACCACCACGATACAGGCGGAACAGACGCTCCATTCAGAGAAACATCCAACATCAAGGACGGTTCCAACATCATGGCTGAGATGTCCGCACAGTGCTACGCAGGTAACGCTGCAAGAGGCATGAGCTACATCGCACTCCATAACGGCGGTGGTACAGGTATCGGTAATTCGCAGAACGGCGGATTCGGTATGGTACTCGATGGCTCCGAGAGAGTTGATAACATCCTCAAGATGGCTATGCCATGGGATACAATGGTCGGAGTTGCTCGTCGTAACTGGGCTCGCAATGAGCACGCTATGGAAGTTTGCGCTGAGTACAACGAGATGATGGCAGGTGCTGACCACATCACAATGCCTTACGTCGCTGACGATGCTGTCGTAGAGGCTGCACTCAAATAATTAACTAAACAGATCCTCGGGTCCTCCTTCCGGAATGCTTTCCGGAGGGAGGGCAGCGAGGGGTCTTTATGTTTGTAGAGGAAATATCTATGAAACTACTTATCAAAAACATCGGCATGCTCGCTACAGCAGTGGGCACATCCGCCAGATGCGGCAAAGACCAGGGCGAGATCATCAAGGTGAACAACGCTTGGATCGAGGTAGAAGACGATAAGATCAAAGCCTGTGGTGAGGGCGCTGCCCCTGCCGGCGATTTCGATGAAGTCATCGACGCTGAGGGAAGGCTCGTCACTCCTGGACTGGTCGACGCTCATACCCATCTCGTATTCGGCGGATGGAGACAAAATGAGCTCGGACTCAAGCTTCACGGAGCCAGCTATCTTGACATACTCGCTATGGGTGGCGGGATCCACTCCACAGTCAAATCTACAAGAGAAGCTACAGAGGACGAACTTTATGCCAAGGCCGCTAAGGCACTCGATGAGATGATCTCCATCGGAGTTACTACAGTTGAGGCCAAGAGCGGATACGGACTTGATCTTGAGAATGAGTTCAAACAGCTTCGCGCTATGAAGAGACTGGGCGAGGATCACGTCATAGATCTCGTTCCTACATTCCTCGGAGCGCACGCTGTTCCAGAAGAATATAAGGATAATAGAGAAGAGTATATAAGACTGCTTACAGAAGAGATGATCCCTAAGGTCGCTGAGGAAGGCCTCGCAGAGTTCTGCGATGTCTTCTGCGAAAAGGGAGTTTACACAGCAGAGGAATCCGAAAGGATCCTTAAGGCTGGTCAGGCTCACGGCCTCAAGTCCAAGATCCACGCTGATGAGATCGAGAACATGGGCGGCACAGAACTTTGCGCAAGCCTCAAGGCTGTGTCTGCTGAACATCTCATCGTATGCAAAGAGTCGGGCATCAAGGCTATGGCTGAGGGCGGCACTGTAGCGTGTACGCTTCCTGCCACAAGCTTTTACCTTGGAGCTGTTTACGCTCCTGCCCGCGAGATGATCGAGGCCGGAGTTCCGGTCGCAGTCGGTTCCGACTTCAACCCGGGATCATGCCCATCGCTCAATCTCCAGTTCTGTATGAATCTGGCATGTCTTAAATATAAGCTGACACCTGAAGAGATGCTGACAGCAGTAACGCTCAACGCGGCAGCTGCTGTATGCCGCGCGGATAAGGTCGGAAGCATAGAGGAAGGCAAGCAGGCTGACATCGTTATCTGGGATGCCCCTGATCTTGACTACCTCGGCTACAGAATGGGATCCAATCTCGCCGCGACAGTCATCAAGAAGGGTAAAGTCGTTATTAGTTAATTCTATATATATAAAACATTTTAAATGAGAGGTGTACTAAATGAAGTATAATCCATCACTTATCAAGGAAATTACTCTTGACGGTAAGAGCCTGGTATTTGAAGAGTTTATCGCAGCTGCACGCTTTGGTGCTCATATCAACATCGATCCTGAAGCGATCGAGAGAATGAAAGAGTCCAGAGCTCTCGCAGAGAAGATCCAGGCAGAAGGAAGAGCTGCTTATGGTATCACAACAGGATTCGGTGAGTTCCAGAACACAGCCGTAGCTCCAGAGATGTCCAACCAGCTCTCGACAAACCTGATCCTCAGCCACTGCACAGCAACAGGCGAGCCATATAAAGAAGAAGTAGCCAGAGGTATCATGATCCTCCGCTGCAACAACCTCCTCGTTGGTATCTCCGGTGTAAGACCTCTCCTCGTAGAGATCATGGTAGAGATGCTCAACAAGGGCGTTACTCCAGTGATCCCTCAGAAGGGTTCCCTCGGTTCATCCGGAGACCTCGCTCCACTCGCTCACATGACTCTGCCTATCCTCGGACTCGGCGAAGCTACATACAAGGGCGAAGTTCTTCCTGGTAAAGAGGCTATGCACAGAGCAGGTATCCAGACTGTTGATACACTCGTATGCAAGGAAGGCCTTGGCATGACAAACGGTACATGCGCTATGACATCCTGCGGAGCACTCGCTCTTTATGATGCTATCTGCGCAGCTGAGATGGCTGACGTTATCGCTTCCATGTCCATGGAAGGACTTACATGCCAGCGCAACGCGTTTGACCCACGTGTCCACACATGCAGAGGACATGAAGGCCAGATCAAGGTTGCTGAGAACCTCAAGATGCTCACAGACGATTCTCCACTGATCGACAAGGCTCAGGGCGACAGAGTACAGGACGCTTACGCTATCAGATGTACTCCACAGATCCTTGGTGCTGTAAGAGACTCGCTCCAGTTCGTAATGGACAAGGTAGACATCGAGCTCAACGCTGTTACAGATAACCCGCTGCTCTTCATCGAGGACGAAGCAGTTATCTCGGGTGGTAACTTCCACGGCGAGCCAATGGCTCTTCCATTCGACCTCCTCGGTATCGCTGCTGCTGAGATCGCAGACCTCTCCGAGAGACGTCTTGAGAGAATGGTAAACCCAGCACTCTCCAACGGACTTACTCCATTCCTCGTAACAGAGGCTGGCCTTAACTCCGGATTCATGATCGTACAGTACGCTGCCGCTTCCATGGTATCCGAGTCCAAGATCTACGCTCATCCGGCTTCGGTAGACTCGATTCCATCTTCCGCTAACCAGGAAGACATCGTATCGATGGGTACAACAGCTGCCCGTACAGCTCGCATGATCGTTGAGAACACACTCGACGTACTCGCTCTCGAGCTCCTGACAGCTTGCCAGGCTATCGACATCAGAAGAAGAGCAGGCACTCACGGCGAAGAGATCAGTGATTTCCACCAGAAGATCTACGACAAGGTTCGTGAAGAGGTAGACTTCTATGAGATCGACAGAGAGATCTGGCCTGACATTCGCGCTATGGAGAAATTCATCCGCAGAAAAGACCTCCTCGACCTGATCGACGAGTATAAGCCTGAACTCCTCGAGAACAACGCTTGGGGCAGATTCAGAGAAGACATGAGATACACACCTCAGGTCAAGTAATCAACGCAAAAGCCTAAAACCGCCGCTTTCATAGTGGCGGTTTTTTAAGGCTGTGTTTGATAGATAACTTCTATCGTTTTTTAGAGAAAAAGTATTTGCTATACATAGTACGAAATAATAAAATTTCGGTGGAAAAATAGTTCTACCAGGAGCGAAGTTCCAACAAGCTCGCTTGATTGGAGCGAGCGACGCCGTCAACGTGCGTCAGGAGCTTCAGCTCTAAAGGCTATCAGTAGGACGTATGCTCGTTACTGATAGCCGAATATGACCGAAGCCTGTTTCTGTTGAGGCAGAGGTCAAATGACGCACGTTATTTCTATCATCATGTCTTACATTTTTTAAGGAGGGATAGACGAGATGGTCAAATATCATGAACAGGGAACACAGTGGGTAAACGGTGCTCCTGTTGCAGCTGGCGAAGGCGTCAACAAAGAAGAGGGACGTCAGGGTACTATTGCATATCAGATCCTGAACGCTCATCGCAAGGACACAGCTGATGGACTTTTCCATATCAGCTTCGACGCACTCGTATCACACGATATCACTTATGTAGGAATCATCCAGACAGCCAGAGCATCCGGCCTTAAGGAATTCCCGATTCCATACGCTATGACAAACTGCCATAACAGCCTTTGCGCAGTAGGCGGTACTATCAACGAAGACGACCACGTATTCGGTCTTTCCGCTGCTAAGAAGTACGGCGGAATCTACGTACCAGCTAACCAGAGCGTAATCCACTCATATGCACGTGAAGAGCTGGCCGCTTGCGGAAACATGATCCTCGGATCCGACAGCCACACACGTTACGGCGCTCTCGGAACAATGGGCGTTGGCGAAGGTGGTCCTGAGCTCGTTAAGCAGCTCCTCAAGAACACATGGGATATCACACCTCCACAGGTTGTGCTCTGCTATGTAACAGGCGAGCCTAAGAAAGGCATCGGTCCTCACGACGTAGCTATCGCTCTCGTTAAGGAGACATTCGGTAAGGGTCTCGTAAAGAACAAAGTTCTCGAGTTCGCAGGCCCTGGACTCAAGTATCTGCCATATGACTTCAGATCCGGTATCGATGTCATGACAACAGAGACAACATGCCTCTCCTCCATCTGGGAGACAGACGAAGAGATCGAGAAATACTACAAGACATACAATCGTCCTGAGGCATTCAAGAAGCTCGAGCCTAAGGAAGGCGCATACTATGACGCTATCATCAACATCGAGCTCGACAAGATGGAAGCAATGATCGCACTGCCATTCCATCCATCAAACGCTTACACTATCCACGAGTTCCTCGAGAACGCTGACGAGATCCTTGCTGGTGTTGAGGAAGAAGCTAAGGTCAAATTCCCTAAGGCTCACCTCGACCTCAGATCCAAGATCTCAGACAAGGGCGTTTATGCTAACCAGGGCGTTATCGCAGGCTGCTCCGGCGGTATCTATGACAACATCGTAGAGGCTGCAGACATCCTCAAGGGCGGCAGCACAGGAAACGGATTCTTCTCACTTTCCGTATATCCTACAAGCGTTCCTACAAGCCTCGAACTCACACGTCAGGGCAAGACAGAAGCTCTGCTCGAGGCAGGCGCTATCATCAAGCCTTCGTTCTGCGGACCATGCTTCGGTGCCGGAGATGTTCCTGCAAACAACGGACTTTCGCTCAGACATACAACACGTAACTTCCCTAACAGAGAAGGATCGAAGCCTGGCGAAGGACAGATCAGTGCAGTAGCTCTTATGGACGCAAGATCCATCGCTGCTACAGCTAAGAACGGCGGATACATCACAGCTGCTACTGACATCGATTATGAGACAGAGCATCTTGATTACCACTTCGACGACGAAGTTTACAAGAGACGCTGCTACTATGGATTCGGCAAGGCTGATCCAGACGCAGAGCTCGTATTCGGACCGAACATCACAGATTGGCCTAAGATGTATGAGCTTTCAGAAAACCTCATGCTCGAGCTCGCAGCAGTCATCCATGACCCTGTAACAACAACAGACGAGCTGATCCCATCCGGCGAGACTTCTTCCTACAGAAGTAATCCGCTCAGACTCTCAGAGTTCGCTCTTTCGAGAAGAGTTCCTGAGTACGTTGGAAGATCCAAGGCTGTTTCCGCAGAGGAAGCTGAGAGAAGAGAAGGCAAGAAGCCTGAGAAGCTGACAAAGGCACTCGCTGCAGTAGGCGATGCTGATGAGCTCCTCAAGAACACTCAGTTCGGTTCCTGCGTATTCGCCAACAAGCCTGGCGACGGTTCTGCTCGTGAGCAGGCTGCTTCCTGCCAGAAGGTACTCGGCGGATTCGCTAACATCTGCTATGAGTATGCTACAAAGAGATACAGATCCAACTGCATCAACTGGGGTATCCTGCCATTCACACTCGACGAAGGCACTGAGTTCCCATACGAAGACGGCGAGTTTGTATTCGTTCCTGGAATCAGAAAAGCTGTTGAGGAAGGCCAGGAAGAGATCCCGGCTAAGGTAGTAAGAAAAGACGGAAGCGTTGAAGACCTCACACTTTACTGCAAGGGTCTCACAGCTGACGAAAAGCAGATCATCCTCGATGGCTGCCTCATGAACTACTACGCAGCACAGAACAAATAGTTATAGTTTAAAAAGGGAGATTCGTAATTGCGCGAGCGGGTTCGCCTGCGGTAGCTGGTACTTAACGATCGGCGAGCAGCAACGACAGATTGATGCGAAGCCGGAGTTTAGTACCACTGCGTTAAGCCGCAGACAGGCGCGAGCCGTGTGCCCGGGAGTGTAATTACGAAGCTCCGTAATAATCATTTACTTTTCACACTTACTTATTTAAGGAGAGAAACTGAAACATGGAAAAGATCAAAATGACTACTCCGATCGTTGAGATGGACGGAGACGAAATGACAAGGATCCTCTGGCAGATGATCAAAGACGAGCTTATTCTTCCTTTCGTAGACCTCAAGACAGAGTACTATGACCTCGGACTTCCTGTACGTGATGAGACTGGTGACCAGATCACAAAGGACGCCGGCGAAGCTATCAAAAAGTATGGCGTTGGCGTAAAGTGCGCTACAATCACTCCTAACGCTCAGCGTATGGAGGAGTATCATCTCCATGAGATGTGGAAGAGCCCTAACGGAACTATCAGAGCTATCCTCGACGGTACTGTATTCCGTGCTCCTATCACGATCGACAGCATCAAGCCGGTAGTCAAGAACTGGACAAAGCCTATCACAGTTGCACGTCACGCTTACGGCGACCTCTACAAGGGAACAGAGTACAGAGTTCCTGAGCAGGGAACAGGCGAGCTCGTATTCAAGAACAAGAACGGCGAGGAGCTGTTCCACGAGGTAGTTTATGATTATGAGTGCCCTGGTATCCTCCAGAGCATCTACAACAAGGATTCCTCGATCGAGTCCTTCGCACATTCATGCTTCAAGTATGCTATCGAGACTAAGCAGGATCTCTGGTTCTCCTGCAAGGACACGATCTCCAAGAAGTATGACATGCACTTCCGCAATACTTTCCAGAAGCTCTATGACGAAGTTTACAAGGAAGAATTCGACAAGCTCGGTCTTACTTACTTCTACACACTGATCGACGATGCTATCGCAAGAGTTATCAGAAGCAAGGGCGGATTCATCTGGGCTCTTAAGAACTACGATGGAGACGTAATGAGCGACATGGTATCCACAGCATTCGGATCACTCGCTATGATGACATCCGTACTCGTAAGCCCGGACGGCAAGTTCGAGTATGAGGCTGCTCACGGCACAGTTACACGCCACTACTACAAGTATCTCGAAGGCGAAGAGACATCCACAAACCCAATGGCTACTATCTTCGCATGGACAGGCGCTCTCCAGAAGAGAGGCGAGATGGACGGACTTGAAGATCTGCAGGCATTCGGCGCTAAGCTCGAAGAGGCATGCATCGACACACTCAACGACGGCATCATGACAAAGGACCTCGTAGGACTCGTAGAAGGCATGGAAGCTAAGGCAGTTCTTACAAAGGACTTCATCGCAGCAATCAGAGAAAGACTGGAAGCTAAACTCGCATAGTTAGTAAGGAGAGAATGACGTATGAAAATCGTAAAACCTGCATCCGCAGGTACGCTTGAATCAAGCGATATCGAAATCAGAATCGAGCCTGCTGACGAAGCCGGTATCGAGGTACATCTGACCTCGTCCGTTATGCAGCAGTTCGGAAAGAAAATTGAAGCAGTAATCGTTAGTACCCTCGAAGAACTCGGCGTTGAAAGCGCTTATGTCGATGCTGTTGACAAGGGAGCTCTCGACTGTACAGTAAGAGCACGCACAGCAGCAGCAGCTCACAGAGCAGCTGAAGACAGCAATTATACATGGAGGGTCAAAGCATGAAACTGAGAAGAAGTATGATGTTTGTCCCGGGCAACAATCCGGGAATGATCAGAGACGCTGCCATTTATGGCGCTGACTGCCTCATGTTTGACCTTGAGGACTCCGTAGCTATCACTGAGAAGGACGCTGCAAGATACCTCGTTTACAACGCTCTTACAACAATCGATTACAGCCCTGCTGAGATCGTAGTAAGAATCAATGACCTCGAAAGCGGACTCGGAGTCCAGGACCTCGAGGCTATCGTAAGAGCAAGGCCAGACGTAATCAGACTGCCTAAGACAGCCACAGCTAAGGACGTTACAGACTGCGAAAAAGAGATCGAGCGCATCGAGAAGGAAGCCGGGATCCCTGTAGGAAGCACAGGTATGATGGCTGCTATCGAGAGTGCTGAGGGAGTTCTCAATGCTCCACAGATCGCTCTTGCTTCAAAGAGACTTATCGGTATCGCCCTTGGTGCTGAGGACTATGTAACAGACCTCAAGACAACAAGAGCAGACGGTACTGAGCTTGCATTCGCTCGTGGTATGATCGTAAACGCTGCCAGAATGGCAGGTATCGACGCTCTCGATACAGTTTACTCCGATGTTAACAACGAAGAGGGATTCCTCCACGAAGTCAACATCATCAAGAAGATGGGATTCAGCGGAAAGAGCGTTATCAACCCTCGTCAGATCGAGCCTCTCCACAGGACATTCAGACCTAGCCAGAAGGACATCGACAAGGCTCTTGCTATTATGGAAGCTATCAAAGAAGCCAACGCAAAGGGGAGCGGCGTAGCCTCCCTCAAGGGCAAGATGATCGACAAACCTGTAGTTGCACGTGCCAGATACCTGCTTGAGCTTGCAGGCATTGAAGTGGATGCTTAGGAGGAATTAGGTAATGGATGTTACAAAAATCAAGAACATAGACAAGATCACTTATCGCGGTGAGTTCGATGCGGAAAAGAGCCCGCATAAGAACCTCCCAGAAAAAGCCAGCAAGATGCTCCCTAGCATCCGCGAGGCTATCATCAAGTCGGGACTCAAGGATGGCATGACTATTTCGTTCCACCATCACTTCAGAAACGGCGACTATATCGTAAACATGGTACTCGATGAGATCGCTAAGCTCGGTATCAAAGATCTGACAGTAGCTGCCAGCTCACTCACAAGCTGCCACGCTCCGATGATCGAGCATATCAAGAACGGCGTTGTTACACACATCGAGACAAGCGGAATGAGAGGCGACCTCGCTGAGGCAGTTTCCCGCGGACTCATGGATACTCCTGTAGTATTCAGATCCCACGGCGGACGTGCTGACGCTATCGCTAACGGCGACATCCACATCGACGTTGCTTTCCTCGGAGCTCCTACATGCGACATAATGGGTAACGCTAATGGTTACAACCGTTACGAAGAGAACGCTACAATGTGCGGATCCCTCGGATATGCTATGGTCGACGCTGAGTACGCTGACTGCGTAGTCGTTATCACAGACCACATCGTACCTTATCCAAACACACCATGCGGAATCCCTGCAGTAGACGTAAGGTACATCGTAGAAGTTGAGAATATCGGCGACCCTAACGGAATCATGAGTGGTGCTACACGTTACACCAAGAACCCTAAAGAGCTGATGATCGCTAAGCAGACAGCTGAGGTCATCGAGCACTCCGGTTACTTCAGAGACGGATTCTCCATGCAGATGGGTTCCGGCGGAGCTTCCCTCGCTACAGCAAGATTCCTTCGCGAGAAGATGGAAGAGCAGGGTATCCACTGCGACTTCGCTCTCGGTGGTATCACAGGACAGATCGCAGAGATGCATGAGGCTGGCCTCATCGACAAGATCCTCGACGTACAGTCCTTCGACCTCAGAGCTGCTGAGTCCCTCAAGAACAACAGATTCCACGCTCAGATCGACGGATGCTTCTACGCAGGTTATGACTTCGTAGGCGCTGCTGTAAACGCTCTTGACTTCGTTATCCTCTCGGCTCTCGAGATCGATACAGACTTCAACGTAAACGTACTGACAGGTTCTGACGGCGTTATCAGAGGAGCTATCGGTGGCCACCCTGATACAGCTGACGGAGCTAAGATGTCCGTAGTAGTAGGACCTCTCACAAGAGGACGTATCCCTACTATCGTAGACCACGTTCAGACAGTCATCACACCTGGATGCGATGTTGACGTAGTAGTTACTGACCAGGGTGTTGCAGTCAACCCAAGAAGACCTGAACTTGCTAAGAAGCTCAAGGAAGCCGGAATTCTTCTGTACACAATGGAAGAACTCAAGGAAAGAGCTGAGAAGATCGTAGGCAAGCCTGATCCTATCAAGTATAAGGACAAGGTTGTTGGTCTTGCACTCTACAGAGACAACTCCATCATCGATGTTATCCATGAGATCGATGAGTCGGATATGTCCAGATAGTCAAAAATCATTCGCATGACTTTTGCGGCCGGGAGGGGGCGGCTCTCCCGGCTCTGTTTTTAAAAAAGGAGAACCTAAATGGCAGTAAAAACAGACATTGAAATCGCTCAGGAACATGAGATGAAGTTGATCAAGGAGATCGTCGAAGAGATCGGTCTTCCATGGGACGCCAATCACATTGAGCCTTACGGTAACTACAAGACAAAGATCAAAGCCAGAGTCGTCAGAGAACTCGCTGACAAACCTGATGGCAAGCTGATCCTCGTAACAGCTATCACACCTACACCTGCAGGCGAAGGTAAGACTACTACTTCGGTAGGTCTCGCTGACGGCCTCAGAAAGATCGGAAAGAATTCAATGGTAGCTCTCCGTGAGCCTTCCCTCGGTCCTGTATTCGGTATCAAGGGCGGTGCTGCAGGCGGTGGATACGCTCAGGTAGTTCCTATGGAGGACATCAACCTCCACTTCACAGGCGACTTCCACGCTATCGGAGCAGCTAACAACCTCCTCTGCGCTATGCTCGACAACCACATCCAGCAGGGTAACGCTCTCGGCATCGACGCTAAGAGGATCACACTCAAGAGAGCCGTTGACATGAACGACAGACAGCTCCGCCACATCGTAGACGGTATCGGCGGAAGGGCTCAGGGAGTTCCTCGTGAAGACGGATTCGAGATCACAGTAGCATCAGAAGTAATGGCTATCCTCTGCCTGAGCAACCACATCTGGGAGCTCAAGGAGAGACTCGGAAAGATGATCGTTGCTTACACATTCGAAGGAGCTCCTGTAACAGCTCACGACCTCAAGGCTGAGGGAGCTATGGCAGCACTCCTTAAGGATACGATGAAGCCAAATCTGGTCCAGACTCTTGAGTACACACCGGCACTCATCCACGGCGGTCCATTCGCTAACATCGCTCACGGATGCAACTCCATCATCGCTACAAAGACAGCTATGAAGCTTGCTGACTACGTTGTAACAGAAGCCGGTTTCGCTGCTGACCTCGGTGCTGAGAAGTTTGTAGACATCAAGTGCCGTGCTGCAGGAATCAAGCCTGACGCTTGCGTTATCGTAGCAACAGTAAGAGCTCTGAAGTATCATGGCGGAGTTGACAAGAAGAACCTCAACATCGAGAACCTCGAGGCTCTTGAGGCAGGTCTTCCAAACCTCCTGAGACACGTTGACAACGTAAAGAACGTTTACGGACTTCCTTGCGTTGTTGCTATCAACGCATTCCCAACTGATACTCAGGCAGAACTCAATCTCGTTCAGGAGAAGTGCAATGAGCTCGGCGTCAACGCTGTTCTGTCCGAAGTATGGGCAAAGGGCGGCGAAGGCGGAAAGGCACTCGCAGAAGAAGTCGTAAGACTCTGCGACGAGCCAAATCACTTCAGCTATGTATACGAGGATGAGGATTCCGTAGAGGATAAGATCAGAAAGATCGCTCACAAGGTATATCACGCTAAGCACGTATTCTTCTACCCAGAAGCTAAGAAGAAAGCTGACAGAGTAAGAGAGCTTGGTCTTGAGCACCTGCCTATCTGCATGGCTAAGACACAGTACTCCTTCTCTGATGATCCTAAGCTGATCGGAGCTCCTGATGACTTCGTTCTGAACGTAAGAGATCTCAAGATCTCCGCCGGAGCCGGATTCATCATTGCTTACACAGGCGATATAATGACGATGCCGGGACTTCCTAAAGTTCCATCCGCAGAGAACATCGATATCGACGACAAGGGTCAGATCACAGGCCTGTTCTAAAAGCGGCATTGCAATAATGCGGATCAAAAGTGTGCAAGAGCTTACGCTCCTGCACGCTTTTTTCTATTTGTGTATCCGCTGTTTTCTCTACACCGCATCTCGTTGCAAAAATATAGAGGCGCGCGATTCCTAGCGGCTCCTCCACGCAAAATCGGCACCGCATGATCGCGCGTCCATATGGTATACTGTATTGGGAGAATTTGAGATATGGATATAAACATTTACGAGGCTCCTCTAAGTGAGGAGCGCAATACTGAATACAAGGCATTTCTGGCGTCTGCAGGGCTCAGAGATGAAGAGGATGCCGATTTCATCGCATGGATGAAAGATGACAGCGGCAGACTCGTCGCTTGCGGGGCGCTTGCGGGACATACCATCAAGCAGCTCGCGGTCGATCCTTCGATCGAGGGCACAGGCGCGATGGCTCAGATCATGACTGCCATCGTCAGAGAGGCATACGACCGCGGCAATACCAGGCTGTTCCTCTGCACCAAGCCAAAGAATTACAATATGATGTCGTCGCTTGGCTTCAATAAACTGATCGCCATCGATGACGCGGTGCTCCTGGAGAACCGCAGGAACGGACTTGAGAAATTCCTGGCCAAGACAAGGAAGGATGCTGAAGAGCACCGCGCGGATATCGCGGATATCACTTGCGGGGCTGTAGTGTGCAACTGCGATCCGTTTACTTTGGGACACAGGCATCTTATCGAATACGCGTCGAAGCACTGCGATTATCTCTATGTATTCGCGGTCGCTGAGGCGGGTTCAAGATTCACTCCGGAGGACCGTCTTGAGATGATAAAACAGGGGACTGCGGATCTTGAGAACTGTCATGTCTACAGCAGCGAGCTGTACCTCGTGTCGAGAGCGACTTTCCCTGCGTACTTCATACGCGACGAGGAGCACGCCGATGAGGTAAGATCTGATCTGGACATAACGCTGTTTGCGGAGAGGATAGCGCCGGCTCTTAATATCACCAAGCGCTTTGTGGGGCAGGAACCTTTTTCACCTGTTACGAACGCGTACAATACAAGGATGAAGAAATTGCTTCCTGAGTACGGGATCGAGCTGGTTGAGATACCGAGATTCGCGGCGGAAGGCGATGAACTGGCTGTCAGCGCGAGCCGCGTAAGAAAGCTATTCGAGGAAGGCGATATGGAGGCTGTGAGGGCGCTTGTGCCGGAGACAACTTACGCAATTATCGAAAAGTATCAGAAATAATCGTTGCTGATCAGCTTAGATGTCAAACTTGCAAAAATATTAAGAAAATAACAAAAATTATAAAATAATATCAATTAGTTTCAATTAATGAGAAAAGTAATCGTTGAGGATATGCTCGCCGCACGGGACAGGCGGGTGGATATACAAAACAGTATGCTTGAGGAAGGCGGCGATGATTGCTGCCTTGCTTGTCTTACGCTTAATATTGCGGGAGAGATCAAGCGAACACCAATGACCAGAATGCTCTTTGACAGAGGCGTCTCGGAATTCGAGCAGGCCGGCTTCGAGGTGATCGATCATATGATGATCGACGAATTCACGGGAAGCGAAGCTTTCTGGCTAGTCAAAGAGGACGGAGCAGGGGTCAAGAAGTACCTGGAAGAGGTTGAGGCTTCTTTCCCCGCGGCCAGGCTATTTGATTTTGATGTGCTGACACCGGACGGGGTCAAGTTGTCGAGGGCCAAAAGCCGCAAATGTCTCATTTGCGACAAGCCTGCGGCGGAGTGCGCCAGGAGCCGCGCCCACGGGCTCGATGCTATAAAGGCGGCGACTCAAGACCTGCTAAGGGACTTCTGCGCGGATACGCTGGCAGAAGAGGCGCACGACGCGCTTTTGGCCGAGGTCTATTCGACTCCTAAACCGGGACTTGTAGATATGGCAAATAACGGCGCCCATAATGACATGGATATCGAGCTGTTCGAGAAAAGCGCCGATGCGCTGAAGCCGTATTTTTATGACGCGGCGACGCTTGGAATGCGAGGCTGCTCTATGGCCGAGCTTCGGGAGCGCGGGCTGGCCGCTGAGCAAGAGATGTATGCGGCCACCGGCGGCGTCAACACACATAAAGGAATGATCTATTCGATGGGTCTCCTGCTCGCGGGCATGGGAATGGCCCTCGCAGGGGACAGTGGAGCCATCGAAGAACAAGATGTCTCAGAAGAAAAAGACTCGCTCAGGCAGGAGGCCATAAACAACGCCGCCGGGCTGGCGAGCGAAGACGCGGAGAGGGTGCTCGCCAGAGCCCGTTCCAATCCTGACACCAACGGCGCTGCTGTCCTTAGAGACTACGGAGCGCTCGGCGCGACAGGTCACGCCACCGCCGGCTTCCCGGGCGCCGTTTTCACGACCGCAAGACTGGAGTATTATATAAAAGAGGAAAAACTCCCGGGAGGAGAGGCCGGTGCTCTGGCGCTTTGTGATAGCATGGCAAGCCTTGAGGACACCAACCTTCTGCACCGGGGCGGTGCAGAGGGTCTTGCATTTACCAAGGAGAAGGCATCCGCTATAAGCGGACTTCCGGTCTCCGACCGGATAGTCGCTCTCACCGAATTGGATAAAGAAATGATAGAGAAAAATCTTTCGCCGGGAGGCAGCGCGGATATGCTCGCGCTCGCTTTCCTGCTCGGAAGCTGGGACGAGAGGTAATAGTATGACATTACAGGAAATCAGGTATTTTTGTGTTACTGCTGAAGTTCTCCATTACACAAAGGCTGCTAATCTCCTATATATATCGCAGCCGAGCCTTAGTTACGCGCTCTCTAAGCTTGAGAAAGAACTCGGAATGCCTCTATTCGAGAAGCGAGGCAAGCAGGTCTCGCTCACTAAATACGGCGAGGCGTTCCTGCCTTATGCCAAGAGGGCACTGAGCGAACTGTCTGATGGCATCGACCGCATCAACTCACTTAACCGCCCGGAAGCCGGCATAGTCAGCCTTGGTTACATCAACAGCACAAGTTTCACGGTGCTGCCTGAGTTTGTAAACAAATTCTATGCTGATCAGGAAAGACAGCAGATCGCGTTCAGATTCCAGCAGGGCATGGCGGGTGAATTGATAGAGCAGCTTCTCAACGGTGACCTGGATCTACTCATCGCGGGCGTAACAGGAAGGCCGGATATCAAAGCAATAGACTATCTGCCAATATTCAGCCAGGATCTTTATCTTGTAGTGCCGGAAAAACACAAGCTCGCTTCGCGCACATCGGTCGATCTTTCTGATCTCGCGGGAGAGAATTTCATCTCCATAAGGCACGAGTCGGTGATCTATCATCAGCTGGAATCACAGTTCAAAAAGGCCGACGTTACGCCGCATATGGTATATGAGGCCGACGAATACAGCTCTATCGCCGCGTCTGTAGCTACCGGCGCGGGAGTCGCCATAATGCCTAGACTTCCTATGCTGAGCAGTTTCAATATCAGGCTGATACCTTTCATGGACACGTCCATGAAGCAGGAAGTCTGCATCATGAGAAGCAATACGCACGAGATGTCAGAGTCCATCAAGAGCGTGTGGAAATTCGCCGAAAGCCTCTCATCTTCAATGAACGGGTGACGGTGAATAGCCAAGTAATCTCAAACTCGATGAACGGCTAACGCTGTACGGCCAGGTAAAGATTGACAAATTCTTTGTCCTGACTATTGCTCGACTACTCAGCAGGAAAAAGAACCAAGTGGACAGTAATAATAACAGTTTTTTGATGTTCGGTAACAGCACTGTTACCGTTTTTTTCTTATTAATTCCGGAAAATCACCATGCCGGAAACTAGCCTTTAATGTGTAGTTTCTGTGTTGCACTTTTTGTAGAAAATGTGACATTATTTTGTTGTTTTTGTTTTGTTAAACATATATTTCATGATAGAATTGGTCGACCGCTAAAAGTGAATATTAGGGGGAGGTGGTCCGCATGGATGTTTCGATCAAGGCGTTGCCTGTTAAGATGTCCAAGGACGAGGCACTGAAGATCGCTGCCGGGCATAAAAACCCTGTTGTCAAGGCTATGGCAAGGGGTAAAAAGATCAATCTCCGTATCATGTATCTTGAGAATAGGTACAACATATACGAGATGACCTATCACGCTAGCCCGCTGGCGAAGCTTTTCAAAGGAGAGTCCATTGAAGAGCAAAAGCAGAAGATCCGCATCATAGTCGATACGACTACATGCTCAGCTTCTTACACTTCAGACCCGCTCTACTTCGAAGAGATCGAAGTGGGTGAGGACAGCTTGCAGGCTTCTTATTATGAGGATCAAAGACTCGAGGACACAGGAGCGTTCCTTGCCAAGCGTATGACACGCCGGCGCATCGGCAAGCAGATCTCGATAGAGCTTCTGTCGAGTGAGGTCTTCTACAGACCGTATTACATCGCCATCTACGGAGAGATGATAGAAGGTACTAAAGCCAGATATCTTCCTATCGCCGCCGATGGCCATGAGGTCAATACCACTATTTAACATGTTGATAAAAAAGGGCGGGATTAAAGTTATTACACCAGTTACACGTTATTGCATCAGTCATTAGATAAAGGAGAGATTATATGTTAATGACAGCAATTGACGACATTGTCGTCGTATTACTGATTGCCGGCATCTTCGGCATCGGCGCACACCTGTCCAAGAGCACTGACTCGGAGAGCTTCTTCAACGCTAACCACGCTCTTCCATGGTCACTCATGGTAGGTACACTGATGGCTTCGTGGTACAACGGAGCCGGAACGATGGGTACAGTCGGATATGTATGTACTATGGGATTTGCGGCCTTCTTCATTTGGTCGATCGGATCGCACGCGGTAAGATTCCCGCTTGCTCTCTGGATCGCTCCAAGGATCTCGGTCAAGGCTAAGGGTACAATTCCTGAACTTCTGAGATCACATTACGGTAAGTTCGCGTCGATCCTCGGATCCATCGTACTCGTAATCACTTGTCTTTCCATCGCAGACGTAGCTGCTATCGGTTATATCGGTGAGGCTGGCTGGAACATGAACAAGTTCGTTGCTGCTGCTATCGTAGTAGCTATCGCTATCGGACTTACATGTCTTTCCGGACTCATGGGCGTTGCCATCACAGACATGATTTTCTTCGCGCTGATGATCATCTGCCTCTGCGCTGTATATCCTAAGATGTTTGCTGAAGCAGGCGGACTCACAGGATTCCACGCAGCACTCGATGAAACAGCACCTCATATGATGACAGCACTCGGCGGTATCCCTGTTCCGCAGGCTATCGTACTCGTAGTTCTCTGTATCAACCTGTATAAGGACCCTGCATTCTATCAGAGATTCGCAGCAGCTAAGACACCTCAGACAGGTAAGAGAGCTATGCTGACATGCTTCTCGATCTTCATGTCCTTCGACCTGGTAATGATGATGACAGGTATCATCATCGGCATGAAGTTCCCTGCAGAGATCGCAGCCGGAACAGTTCAGCCAGAGGTTGAGTACATCAGACTCGTACTGCAGAGCCTGCCAGTCGGACTCCGCGGATTCTTCATCGTAGGTCTTACAGGCGCTATCGTTTCGACACTCGACTCCTACTACCTCGTTGGTGGTGAGATCATCTCGAACGATATCATCTACATGCTCAGAGGAGACAAGAGACTGCCAGACAAGACAGCTATCATGGTCACACGTATTTCGGCAGTTATCTTCGGAATCATCGGACTTGCTACCGCTTTCCGTTTCGCTCGTGTATACGACGCGTTCCTCTTCCTTGCCAGTATCTCGATGACGCTGCTCTTCGTTCCTATGATCGCAGCTCTTATGTATGACGGCAAGAAGACAAACGTTGCGGGACTCGCTTCCATGATCGTCGGAGCTGTTTCCTGGATCTGGTTCACAGTGAAGCCTATCGTTGTAGATACAGTTACAGGTCCTTACACGATCGACGCTGTACTTATCGGACTTCCACTTTCGTTCATCGCGTTCCTGATCGGTAACCGCTTCGGTACAGACCTTACCGCTAAAGCTAAGGCAGATGCGCTTGCTAAGGGCATCCCACTGGCTGATCTTGGACTTGACGCTACTGAACTCACTGACGAGTACAAGAAGTCCATTAAGGTCGAGTGGATCGGATGGGACGGAGCTCTCATCCTGCTCTACATCGTACTTGCTTGCTTCTATGGATATGGTATCCTCCACAACGTTGACTGGATCGTCGGCATCGCTGCTCCTGTCATCGCTATGGGTATCGTAATTGGCGTATTCGTCAAGTACCTGACAGAGGTATTCGGCGTAATGCGTGCCCATAAGGAAAAAGACGTAGCATAGCACCGAGCTTTGCCCGGTTCTAAACCGTTAAATTATGACCGCCCGGTGTTATGCACCCCGGGCGGTTTTTTGCAAAAAAGGGGAAAAGAGAATGAGTAAGACCAACAAAAAAGTAGTTCTCGGCGAGCCGATGGACCTTAAGAAATTCATTGCGGTAGTCAGAGATCACGCTGAAGTTGAATTCTCGGAAGAATACTGTGCTCGTGTCAACAGGGCGCGTGCACTCGTCGATAAATGGGTAGACGAAGGGCGTGTCATGTACGGCATCACGACAGGCTTCGGAGCTCTGAGTGAGAAGTCGATCAGTCGAGAGGACACAGCGAAGCTCCAGGAAAACATTCTGCTTTCACACTCGGTATCCGTAGGCGAGCCGTTCACAGAGGAAGAGTGCCGCGCGGTAATGCTGATGGTACTCCAGAATCTGGGACAGGGATATAGCGGAGTCAGGCTCTGCGTGCTCGAACAGTATAGACAGTTCCTCAATAGGGGACTCGTGCCTTGGGCTCCAAAGGAGGGCTCTGTAGGCTATCTGAGCCCTGAGGCTCATATGGCGCTGGTACTTCTCGGAAAGGGCAAAGCCTGGTATGAAGGCGAACTCATGCCCGGCGCTGAGGCCCTCAAAAAAGCAGGGCTTGAGCCGATGCAGCTCGCATCTAAGGAAGGCCTCGCACTCGTATCAGGCACTACAACGACAACAGCTCTGGCAGCTCTCGCACTCTACGATATGATCAAGGCCGCTAAGTCCGCAGACATCATCGGCGCTATGTCGCTCGAGCTCTCGGGCGGTCAGATGAACGCCTTTGACGAAAGAGTATGCGCTGTAAGGCCTCACGCTCAGCAGATGAAAACAGCCGAAAATGTCAGAAATATACTGGCGGATTCAGATCTTATAAAGATGTATGCCGGAGTCCGCGTCCAGGATGCGCTGTCTCTTCGCTGCATACCTCAGCTTCACGGCGCTGCCAAGCACCTGTTTGAGGATGCTAAGATAACAATAGAAGTCGAGATGAATTCGTGCTGTGATAACCCGATCATTTGGCCGGAAGAGGGCAACGAGACTGTTATATCCGCATGCAACGCCGATGCCGCGTACGTTGGAATGCAGATGGATGCCGCGTGCATAGGAGCGACCGGCATCGCCAAGATGTCTGAGAGGCGCAACAACCGCCTCATCGACGGATCGCTCTCCGATCTTCCTTGGTTCCTCATCAAGAACCCTGGATTATCATCGGGTCTTATGATCCCTCAGTACGCACAGGCAGGTCTTCTGAATGACATGCGCATGCTCTGCACTCCTGCGACTATAGACAATACACCTACATGCGGCAACCAGGAAGACTACGTTTCGATGGGTTACAACTCAGCGAAGAAGTCCATTGCCGTTGCGGAGAAGCTCGAGTACATACTTGCGATCGAACTTCTCTCGGTATTTGAAGGACAGCAGTTCCGTGAACCGGAACTGAAGAGGTCGTCAGTGTCCCGCGATGTTCTCGATGAGATCGGAAAGAGCGTTCCTGTTCTCGAAGAGGATCAGTTCCTCTATCCGTTCATCGAATATCTGCGCGACATGATACATTCGGGCAGGCTTCTCGAGATCGCAAGAAAGCACGTAGATCTGTAGACTGCATAGGGTAGACGAATCGGAAATAGCCGATCGGTCATAAAAAATGTACGAAAAAAGGAGTTCGCGATGAACTCCTTTTTGCATGCTCTGAATTCGCGTTCGTTCTGCAAGTAGACTCGCTAACGGCTCGTTGGCAACCGCTCTGCCATCGTCTTCTACAAAGACTCGCCAATCGCGGGCCACCTGCGTAAATGAATTTCCATGACTCTGTCTTCGCCTTCGGCTCGCCAGTCGTCAGGACAATTCATCTTAACGCTTGCTGAACTGGCTGGCTCTTCTAGCTTTCTTGAGACCTGGTTTCTTTCTTTCTTTCATACGTGGGTCTCTTGTAAGGAAGCCTGCTGCCTTGAGTGCAGGTCTGTACTCCTCAGCGTCAACTTCGCAAAGAGCTCTTGCGATGCCGTGTCTGAGAGCTCCGGCCTGGCCTGTGAAACCGCCGCCGTTAACAGTAGCGATAACATCGAAGCTGCCGAGAGTTCCTGTCAGCTCGAGAGGTCTCTTGACTTCGTTCTTAACGATGTCCTTCTCACCAAAGTAAGTGTCGAGGTCTCTCTTGTTGATGATGATGTTGCCTGCGCCAGGGAGAAGTCTCACTCTGGCTACGGATGACTTTCTTCTGCCTGTTGCCTGATACATAGTCTTTGCTGCCATTGCTTATTCCCCCTTTCTTAGAATTCGTATGCTTCCGGCTTCTGAGCCTTATGTGGATGCTCAGGGCCTGCGTATACTTTGAGCTTCTTGAACATCTGACGTCCGAGTTTGCCCTTTGGCATCATGCCGCGAACTGCGTGATAGATGATCTCCTCAGGCTTCTTGGCTCTCATTTCGCCAAGGCTTGTCTCTTTGAGGCCGCCCGGATAACCGGAATGTCTCTTGTAGATCTTGTCAGATTCTTTCTTACCGCTTACAGCTACCTTCTCAGCGTTGACTACGATTACATAGTCACCTGTGTCGATATGAGGTGTGTAGATCGGTTTTTTCTTTCCTCTCAGGATCATAGCTGCTTCAACTGCGAGCTTACCGAGAGTCTTGCCTTCTGCATCGATTACAAACCACTTGCGATCGATGTCCGCCGGCTTAGCGATGTAAGACTTCATTTTGTGTCCTTTCTGCCTACTCAGATCTGCCTATACACTTCGCGTCCTCTTGGGTACAACTGTTTTAATGCAGAGCTTCTTCGGCCCGCCTACTCAGTATCGCTTTCGCGATGCCGTTTCGGCATTACTAGTAATAAATTATTAGTGCTTCGGCTACCGGCCATGTGGCCTGCCTAGGCTGAAGTGCGCATTCCGCGCACGCTTAGTTAGTATAATTGCTCAAAGCCTTGAAGTCAAGCGGAATACTTGATAAAATCCTCCTCATGAGCAACAAATTGAAGGGCAGTATAATACTCTTGATCACTGCAATCGTGTGGGGGTCAGGATTCATAGCACAGAAGCTTGGCGGTGAAGCAATGCCGCCAATAACATTCAATGCGACGCGTCAGCTGATGGCAGCGGTAGCGCTGCTTCCGCTGGCGGTTTATAGCATTCGCTCACATGGTTATTTTTCAAAGGAGAAAAACACTTCTTCCCAGATCAGCGGCAAGGCTAAAAAAATGGTCGCCGCGGGCATCGTGTGCGGCGGCTTACTTTTGTTCGCCACGGGTCTGCAGCAGCTCGGTCTTCAGACTGTGTCTGCCGGAAAGGTAGGATTTATCTCCGCGACATATGTTGTGCTCGTGCCAATAATCGGGATATTCCTCGGAAAGAAGGCCGGGAGGAAAGCGGTTATGTGCGCTATTCTGGCTCTGTTTGGATTCGCGGTCATGAGCCTCAGCCTCGACGGCAGCATGACAAAAGGTGACTGGCTGACTCTCATCAGCGCTGTTTTTTGTGCGGTTCAGATCTTAGCTGTCGACCACTTCGTGGATAATGACAATTTTATGCTTCTTGTCGTGCTGCAAGCGGCGGGCTGCGGCATTTTCGGGCTCCTGATCGGAGTACCGGTAGAGTCTCCGTCTTTGGCATCATTCCGTAACGCTCTTCCTATACTGCTGTACACTACATTCGTGCCTACATGCATAGGATATCCCGGCCAGATAATAGGACAAAAGTATACTGATTCGAACACCGCTGCACTGATTCTGAGCCTCGAAGCTGTATTCGCCGCCATTTTCGGCGCAATCTTCCTTAAGGAGGTAATGAGCGCGAGGGAGGTCCTCGGAAGCGTGATCATATTCGCTGCCGTGATCATAGGGCAGTTTGAGAAGAAACCAGCAAAGGGTGTGAGCGAAGACTGAAAGAGCAAAAGTAAGTGGCTTTGTAAGAACATAGATAAGATACATTTAACAGGGGCGTGACACCCTGTTTTTTTGTATAATGAAATTGGTAATCGATTAGGAAGCAGAAAGGAGTTGGGAATGAAATATACAATAGCAAATCAGCCATTTACTGTGCTTACGCTGCAGATGGAGCAGGGCGAAAGTATCAAGTGCCAGAGCGGTGCGATGGCGTGGATGAGCCCCGGAATAATAATGGAAACAAAGACAGGCGGGCTCGGCGGCATGTTCAAGAAAGCGCTGGTAGGGGAATCTCTCGCACTCAACCATTACTCGGCAGAGCAGGCGGGTGAGCTTACTCTTGCAAAGCACAGTCCGGGAGACATAATGGCATTCAATATCAGCGATACGCCGATCATCGCACAGAAGACTTCATTCCTTGCTGCGACAGAAGGCGTCAACATGGACATCTTCCTTCAGCACAAAGCAGGCGCAGGTCTCTTCGGAGGCGAGGGCTTCATCATGCAGAAATATTCCGGCAGCGGCTACGCCTGGCTCGAGATCGACGGAGCTGTACAGGAGAGAGTGCTTGAAGCAGGCGAGAAGCTGATAGTCGACAGCGGATATGTGGCGGCTATGGAAGCAACATGCTCGATGGACATTCAGACAGTAAAGGGCCTGACAAACGTACTGCTCGGAGGCGAAGGTCTGTTCAATACTGTAGTGACCGGTCCGGGAAAGATCTGGCTCCAGACAATGCCTATCAACTCGTTGGCAATGAGCCTCTACGCTTATATGCCGCATCCAAGCAACTGATATAAGCGTCTAAGGTAACGATGAAGAGGAAAACGGCAAAAGAGATATTGGCGGATTCATTCCGCGAGCTTGCTCAGACCAAAAGTGTCGACAAGATCACCGTGAAGGATATAACCGAAAACTGTGGTTATTCTTCCGCTACTTTTTATCGCCAGTTCAGGGACAAGTACGACCTCATAGCGTGGGATTATTCTCGTAACGCGTCCGGGATCATGAGTAAGATCGGAGTGGATGGTTACACCTGGGTGGGAACCCTGGTGGACGGGGCGAAGTACTTTGAAGCGGAAAAAACATATCTTTCAAATCTCTTCCTTCATACATCCGGACTTGAGTCATTTATAAGGTATATGACCGAAATCAATGAAGCATATCTGCGAGGTCTCTTGCTGAGCATAATGGATTCGGACAGTCTCGATGAAAAAACGGATATGTATGTACATCTTTACTGCCATGGTACCGTTGCGCTGACATGCGACTGGGTGTTAGGGAAGTATGATGTGGCAGCGGATGATCTCGCGGAGATATTTGAGAAATCTTTGCCTGAGCCATTGCGAAAATACCTGATAAAACAATGAGACGATTTTTGTTAAATCTCTCATTATGAGAGAAACGGTAAAGATTCTAAATTGAACGTCCTCCGTTCTTATGGATAATAATTATTGTGCACAATATAAGAGTGCACAACATGTAAAACGATTATTATTCTGAACGGAGGACTTTAATTATGACAAAGGTAGAATTTCTTCAGGAACTGGCAAAAGGATGGTTTGGTAATTCACAGCAGCATTCGATTCAGGCACAGATACTGAAACAGCGTGGATTCGGTAAGCTTGGTGACAAGATCATGGCTGAGTCCGATGAAGAATGGGAAGAGGCAAAGAAGGTCAATGCCCGTCTTATCGAGCTGGGCGTAACTCCTAAGGTTGAGCTTGTTGAGTATCCGGTATTCACCGATGTAAAGGAAATGCTCGAGTATGACTGCAAGGATGCAGCGGAAGCTCTTCCTGCAATGAGCCAGGCTCTGAGTCTGTTCGAGGATGACTATGTTACAAGAAGCATGATCCAGGAATTCATCGTAGATGAGCAGGATCACTTCAACTGGGTCAGACAGCATCTCTCACTCATGGAAGAGATCGGTATGGAAAACTATCTGATCGAGCAGCTTGGATAGTCAGAAAGAAAGCGGATGATATTATGAAAAATGCACAGACACCAGACAAGTACGACAGCATTCGAATCGGTAATCAGTTGTGCTTTCCGCTGTATGCCTGCGCGAAGGAAATCGTCAGACAATACCGAAAACCTCTGGAAAATCTGAACCTGACATATACACAGTATCTGGTAATGATGGTGCTTTGGGAGTTCGGAGGTCTGACTGAAGGAGAACTCGGCAAGATAGTGCGCCTCGACTCCGGAACTCTAGCACCTTTGCTCAAGAGACTGGAAAAGCAAGGTTATATTAACCGTACCCGGCCTGACGATAACGAGCGAAAACTTCTCGTAACACTGACTGAGGATGGTATAATGCTTAAGGAGAAAGCTCTTGAGGTCCCTTGCAAAGTCTCAGATTGCCTCAAACTTTCAGGGGAAGAGCTTACACAACTTAAAGCGTTACTGGAAAAAATGATGTTGAACATGAATTGATAAGGAGGGGTCCGTTATGAAAAGAAATCTTATCGCGTGCTGCGTATGCGCGCTTACATGCTGCTGCCTTTACACACACAGACGTGTGATCAAGGCATGCGTCAAAGGTGAGCCTATGCCAAAGGCTCCGAAATGGCATTTCTGGGTAAAGCCTGAAGGACGCAGATAAGTTTTGGAGAGGATAACTATGGAAATCAAAGCAGTAAAATTCAGAAAAGATGGTTTTTACGGTCAGCCGTTCGCATTCGGCGGCGAAGAAGGTATGGAAAAATTTGATCCTGAAATCAGATACCGCGGCAGTCTTCAGAACTATCTGATAGATACTGGTGACGAAGTCATTCTGGTAGACACAGGTCTTCCTGCAGGGACTCCTGAAGAGGTACCTGATGAGACAAGCCCGGCATTTACCGGTAAAGACATATGCAGCTATATGGAGGCTTTGGAAGCACTCGGATATAAGCCGGAACAGGTAACAAAGATACTTCTGACACATAGGCATTCAGATCATTCCGGAGAGATCAGATCTTTCCCGAACGCGAAGATCTATGTCAATGAAGAGGAACTGTCGGCGGATGAACTTCAGGGCGTGGACAACATCGTCCCTGTAAGTTTCACAGATGGTGCATATCACAACTTCCCGGAATGCCAGAAGATCACAGACGGCATCTATATGATCAAGGCCAAGGGCCATACAGTGGGAAACAGCATAATAGTTGCTGAAAATGAGGGACTCTTCTATATGCTCCACGGTGACATAACTTATGTCGACGAGGCTTTGTATGAGAACAAACTCTCAGTAGTTTATGACGATCTGGGCGAGTCACGTGTGACAATGGACCGCGTGCGCGAATTTGTAAGAAACAATTCAACAGTATACTGTGGTACGCACACTCCTCAGGGCTACGAGAATCTTGAGGCTAAGCGCGTAATGGATCTGGATAACCCGGTTCCGACAGTGCTCGCTGAGGTTGATTTCAGCAAGGCAG